>PCWF01000183.1 GCA_002796165.1 Nitrospinae bacterium CG11_big_fil_rev_8_21_14_0_20_56_8 | reverse complement strand
AGCCTGCTCACGCAGAGAGCCTCGCGAGTGCCGTCGTGGATACTCTTGCGCGGCGGGGGTGGGAATATGTCGGCGGAGATGTTACAATACGAGTGGTGAATCCACCGGTCGTGACGGATTACCCGGTCCGGCCGAATCTCCTCCTGAATGTCGTTGCCGCCTTCATCGCCGGGAGCATCCTCATGGCCCTACTCTTGATCCGACGAGGATGATAAGTTGTTTAAACGTTTAAACATGCAAGCATTTAAACGACAGAGTGTAGTATGGGAGAATTTGAGGATGAATTAAAGCTAAAGATGCACGAGCTGGCGAAAGGGGTCTATGCTGTGACTCGTAGCTTTCCGAAGGATGAGATATATGGTTTGACCAGTCAGCTGAGACGTGCGGGAATATCTGTAGCACTTAATTACATAGAGGGGTACGCCAGATTCAAGAAAAAAATCAAATTACAGTTTTACGAAACATCATACGGATCTCTCAAGGAAACAAAGTATTTGATCTTTTTCTGCCATTCTGAGCACTTAGTAGATAATGAAGATTATCAAGACCTGATGAGGAAAAGTGATGACATCGGAAAGATGCTTTGGAGGCTCATGCAGCCTCTTCGAGACAATGGCGACCATGATGTTTGAATGCTTAAATGCTTAAACGTTTAAAAGATAAATGACTATGCAATTCGATATCCTCTCCAATTTCGTCGAGAACCTCATCTCGAATGTCGGTGATCTTTCCGATGAACAGAAGCGGTTCTACGTCCCGCAGGTGACGACGCTCCTCGAAGAACGCATCGGCCTCGAAATGCTCCCAAAGCTCTCCGAGGCTCACATGGAGAAATATACCGAGCTCCTCGAGCGGGAGAGTACGACCGCGGATGAGTGGAAGACCTTCTGGGAGATGGCCATCCCGAATTTTCAGGGAGAGATCGAGAAGATCCTCGTCGACTTCGCGAAGGAGGCGAAGGAGATGCTGAGTGCCGGAGGAGAAGGAACGGGTGGCACGGAAGAATAATCACAGGAACATCTAAAATGAGAAGAACCCCGCGTGGGGTTCTTTTAAACATTAGACCACACAAAAACTCGACAGGGTCATCCCGCCTCCGGACGGGATCCCGTCCGGAGGCGGGATGACCCTATAAAAGCCGCAAAGGGGCATTTTCTGTCTGTAAACAAAGTGCTTGACAGTAAATAGAAAATATGCTATATTCACTTCAAATTTGGATTTCTTCATTCTCTTCAACGGAAACATAGCTAACAGTAGCTGTTTTTCCGGTGCGGGGGATGTTCCTCTGTCACTGAACGGGCACCCGATGTTGGTGCTGAAGGGGTAGAACAGATGCGGAATTGGAAGCAACAGAAGAAGCAGGTCGAGGTCTTCCGCGAGACCAAGACCCAAGGGCACTCTCTCAGCTCGCAGGAGGAGATACTCATGGATCTCCTGAAGCACTTCGATCGCCTGCTTGGCGATCTGGTGCGAAAAGACGGACTGAAGGCGCTCGTCCTCCTCCTCGGAGATATCCTCGTCTTCTTCATGCCGAAGTACGAGGAGCGGGGCTTCGATCTCGACACGATGGAGGCTCTCGAGGAGATGGCGCTCGCGCGCGATGCGCGCAACGCCGTCTGGGAGCTGAGGCACCCGGACTGGTTCGATCGCGACGAGGAGTCCGCGAAGTTTGGCAATAAGACGCGGTTCAACTCCCTCGAAGGGCTCTGCGCCATGATGTTCAACGTCATCGACGATTATCTCGAGATGACGATCGTGGACAACGATGTCGAAGCGACGATCGTCGCGGTGAGCATGATGCTCGCGGCCCTGGGGGGGCAGCACGAAGAACGGGCTGCGGACTTCCTCCTCAGGGAGAAGCGCCGTCAGCTCTCGTCTCAGGTGGGGCAGAAGACCTCGCTGCGCTTCACACTTGGGGAGATGACCGGACACGCCGCGGCGTCGCTCGAGACGAACCAGGGTCAGGAGACCCTGGCACAGCTCGAGAAGCTCGAGGAAGTGGCGGAGCGTAGTGGTATCAGGCTGCTCCGCGGTCGTCGGGAAGAGGAAGACGTCTATCGACTTCCCTCGCTCGTCGAGGCGACCAGGATCGTCCTGCGCGACATCGCTGTCGCCGAGGATGAACTGACGCGCGCGTGCGCCCCGATCTTCGGGCAGGAGCTCGTGAAGGTTGGTCTCATCGAGGATCTCGATCTCAGGATCATCCTGCTGCACGCAGAGGAAGATCGTGAGGAGACTGCGATCGGGGCCTAGGGAGGCAAGACAGGTGGTAGCCGGCGGAAGGAATTCGTCGGCTACCACCCATTTTTAGAAAGGAAGGTCATCACGGATAACGTATAAGTTACTAAATAAAGCCAAAAAACAACCGGACAAACATATCCACAAATTTTGTCCACAAGACACTTGACATAAATTCATAGGCATGCTATAGTGCCTCTCAAGTAAGAGAAATCAACGTGCTGGGAAGAAGGAAGTATCACGTCAAGGACGATCTTCTTCCACGCAGGTTCTGAGAGCGTAGGACTAGCTTCGGCTAGAGGAACCATTTACCGCCACCCGAGAGTGGCTGAACATTACAACACAGCAGCTGTCAGCAGACGGCAGAAGGAATACCGACATACATGAGCACCGACAACACCACGACCCAGGAGAACAAGATGACCGACACCCCCACCCCCACCACCCCCCGCCGGCAGCCGCCGCCTCGGAGTGGCTTTCACCTCCTCCTCAGGAGGAGCGATGAGTTGTCCGGCACTCAGGCAGTTGCCAAGTCGGGATTGAGCGCCGTCGTTCAGGTTTTCGACGGATTCGTCCGACGCGGGCACAACGACAGCATCGCGGCTACGGCCGTACAGTTGTTGATCGTGGCCGGTCAGAGGAAAAGGGCCGAGCAGCTGCTCGGCAACTACCTCGCGGCCAAGGCCGAAGCGGATGCCGCGAACGAGCGCAAGCCGGCGGAGAAGAAGCTGACCATGGACCAGGTGAATCTGGTCCGGACAGCCGCTCAGCGCGTAGGGCTCACGGCATTCGAGCCGCAGTGGGGCCAGCGCGGCCAAAGCTTCTTCATCCCGGATCCGGCCTTCGAGGCCAAGAGGATCCTGAAGAGCATCCGCGACTCGAACGATCCGATGACGAAAGCAATTTTTCCTGTCATCGGCCGTCTCTTCCTCGAGGCCGGCCTCGTGCAGGCCAAGAAGAAGGACGACGCCGCCGAGGAATCGACGGCCGACGCCGCCGCGAGCTGACGCGCACGCCCGACCGAGGGCCACCGGGACTACACGACGTAGTTTACCCGGTGGCCCGAGGTCATCAAGTATAGCGATATCTGAGCAGTCTACGCGTTAGACGATTCGGACATCTCTGTAGAAGGCGGCAAAAGTCTTAGAGGTCACAAATGCCGCAGAGGCACAAAGGCTTTCGAGGCTATATGATACAGGCCCATTGGGTCATTGCGAGGTACGAAGCAATCTCCCGCAAGTCTGATCGGATACACCTTTCAAATCAAAGGTCATTAGTCCCATGACGTATATACAGTGGTTTTTTGTCATAGCTTATACTATGCCTGAGATTGCTTCGTACCTCGCAATGACCCGGCATGCTATAGGTTACGTGCTCACAATGTATGGCAAAGAAAAAACATGGTATACTCAGTGTGAACCATGTTTTTTTCTTTTTCGATCTGTCGTCGAAGTTGACCAATCGTTTTTCGGTTGTAAATTCGGTTGTAAATATTGAGTCCTCCCTCTTGATTGTTACCCCTCCTTAGAAAGGAGGGGTCAGGGGAGGTTGATCAGAGATAGGAAATGCCCAAGAAGTCATGAATTTATGAAGGATACATTACAGCATGATAAAGAGTCGTACCTGACTTCGGATGACGCTCGAGCAGTGAAGACGCTGATCGAGCGAGCGAAGGAGGTTCATCGCCGTGTGCTCGCCTATATCGACGAGCGGCGCGCGAAGCAGCTCGAGGATTCCATCAGTCGGATGGATCATGATACATAAGGCCTATGACTGAAGCAAACCAATCACCGCTTTCTCAGGAAAAGGCACAAGAGCTCGTCGAACATGTCAAGCGAGAGCACGCCCCCGCGATCCGAGAACACGCGGAGACACTCGGAGAAGAGGAGAAAGAGCAACTCCTCGGAGAACTGGATGATCAGCTGGAGAGACTCGAGAATGCCGCTGTGGTCTTAGGTACAGATAGTGATACAGATGGAGATGTGGTGGACATGCTCCACGAGACGATCGCTGAGATCAAAGCCAAACATGAAGAAATCAAAGGCAAGCATACTATGCCAAATATAGAAGGAAAAAAATCACCAGGCGGAGCAGATCTCGAACTTGATCTTGATCTTGATGAC
>PCWF01000033.1 GCA_002796165.1 Nitrospinae bacterium CG11_big_fil_rev_8_21_14_0_20_56_8 | reverse complement strand
CTGACCCAAAAGGCGCAGGCGGAATTGTTGCGATTGCAGGTGGATACGGTCGGATGCGGGGGCAAGCCCGGCGAGCAGATTCAGAACGTGATTTCCGTCGGGATGCTGTCCGAAGGCTGGGACGCGAAAACCGTGACCCATGTCATGGGATTGCGTGCCTTCACCAGCCAGTTGCTCTGCGAGCAGGTCGTCGGGCGGGGACTGCGCCGGACATCCTATGAAGTCAATCCCGCAACGGGGCTCTTCGATCCGGAATACGTCAACATTTTTGGCGTGCCGTTTACTTTTCTGCCCCATGAGTCCGAGGAAGGCGTGATTCCCCCGCCGCCGAAGCCGAAAACGGCCATCGAGCCGGTTCCGGAGAAAGCCCGGTTTGAATTGAGCTGGCCGAATATCATCCGCATCGATCATGTTTACCGGCCCCGCCTGACCCTCCTTTGGGATAAGGTGAAGCCATTGGAACTCAACGCAAGCCAGACGGCTCAGGTAGCGGAACTTGCCCCTATATTGGAAGGGAAGCCGGACGTCACGAAGGTTTCGGAGATTGATCTTGAACGCCTGGCGCAAGAGTTTCGGACGCAACGGATTATTTTCGAGACGGCGCGGGATGTCTACGATCAGATGCAGAAGGACTGGAAGGGAAGCAGGGAATTCCTGCTTGCCCAGCTTGTCCGGCTGGTTGAGCAGTTCATTCAGTCCGGCAAGATTACCATCATTCCAGGGCTTTTCAATCAAGACGATTTAAAGCGGCGCCTCATCATCACCCTGAACATGACCAAGGTGGTCCAGCATATCTGGGAGGCCATCCGGTTTGAAAACACCGAAAAACTGGAGCCGGTATTCGACCGGGACCATCCGATCCGTTCCACCGGCGACATGGGGACGTGGTACACGGGAAAGCCTTGCGAATACACTCAGCGGTGCCATATTAATTTTTGCGTTCATGACAGCGCGTGGGAAGCCACCGAGGCTTTTGAACTGGACCGGAATCCCGCCGTGGAGGCGTGGGTGAAGAACGACCATCTTGGCTTTGAGATTCTGTATATTTACCGGGGCGTGGTGCGGAAATACCGTCCGGATTTTATCATCCGGATGAAATCCGGGGACCACTTGATCCTGGAAACCAAGGGGCAGGACACGGAGCAGAATAAAACCAAGCGCCGGTTTCTCGATGAATGGGTGAATGCGGTGAACGCCAGGGGCGGTTTTGGCCGGTGGCGCTGGGGCGTATCCAAAGACCCAGGCGATATAAAGGATATTTTGGCAAAACACGCTCAGGCGAAGGTGGCATAAAATAGTTGGAGGGAAATGCAGTTTATAGCCAGCGGTGGGTTGGAGGCAGGAGGAAGTGACGTGGATTTAACCTTCACGGATCGAGAATGACGGCATCTCCCTTCAATTTTTTCCCGATTCCCCGTGGTCTTGTCACGGGGTTTCCTTTATCGCTGTCATTCCGAGACTACTCGCCGTAGGGGCGCAAGGCCAAACTCCCAAGGCGATTGTTACCTGTCCATCGCCATCGTCCCGTTCCGGCCTTAAGGCCCTGCGCCCAGTAGGCGCTGGCAGAACGGGCGCAAGGCCAAACTCCCAAGGCTATTGTTACCTATCCATCGCCATCGTCCCGTTCCGGCCTTAAGGCCCTGCGCCCAGTAGGCGGCGAGGAATCTTGTCCCGATTCAGTATGGACCACACCCCTTGATCGTTCCAGCCAGATCCTTCGCCGAAGGCTCAGGATGACATTTAAAAAACGCCCGCCATGGTAGTGTATGGGGGCCTTAAAATACCCCGCCCCTTGGGGTGGGGATCATTTATTCGACCTCAAAGGCTGTTCCAGAGGGAATGGTCGCCGGTGAGTTCCTCGTAGTCGTCCAGCCAGTAGGCGCGGGAATTCCTGCGGAAGGTCATGATGCGGCTACAATTCTTTTTCTCGTGGGCGCGATGGAACTTGAAGATCACCTCCACATCGGTGAGACCGACGACCTCGATCTTTCCCCACCGGTGCGACATGACAAACCGCGCGCGTTTCGCGAGCCCCGAGCAGAGGCTCTTGGCGGTTTCGAAAATGCCATACCCTTCCTCGACCGGCACGGCATAGGGTTTGTTTCCCACCGTGGGCCGGCATTGAAATACGTAGTAGGGAGGCACCCCGGCCGCGCTCAGCCGCTGGAACAACTCCACCAGCACCTCGGGACGGTCGTTGATCCCGCGAATCAGGGGAGTCTGGTTGACCACCTGGACCCCCGCACGCTGTAGCAGGCCGATCGCTTCCAGCGCCTGCGGGGTCAACTCGCGCGGGTGATTGAAATGGGCCATGATATAAAGCTTGCGCTCCCGGGAGCTGTATTTCCGGAACATCTCCAACAACTCCGGGTCTCGGGAAATCCGGTACGGATAAAACGCGGGCATCTTGCTTCCGATGCGCACGATCCGGATATGGGGAACCTCGCGGATGGCTCTGATAATCGCGTCCAGTTCGGGAGTGGACAGGACCAGCGGGTCGCCGCCCGTCAGGAGCACTTCGGAAATTTCGCGATGCGTCTGGATGTACCGGAGAGTCTCGGTCATGTCGCGCGCGGTTTCGCGATGGCCCTTCATGTAGATCCGTTTGCGGAAGCAGAACCGGCAATAGCCTCCGCAACAGGAGGTGGCCAGCACCACGGCGACCGAATCATACTTGTGTTCCAGCCCGCGGGCTACCGTGTAACCTTCCTCATAGGAAGGGTCGATGGAGCCCCACGGTTCCAACTCCTCAGGATTGGGGATGATGAGACGGCGGATGGGATCCTCCGGATCGTTCCAGTCGATCAGCGAGAGATAATACTCGTTGGCGCGGAAAATGAATCGATCCGTCACCTTTTGGAGCGCGGCTTTTTCTTCGTCACTCAATTGAGGAATATCCTCGATTCGCGTCACGAACCGGGGTTTCGAATCCAACGGCCTGAAATTCGGCACGGCGGAGGTCATCCTGCCCTCCCTTGGTTGAGGCCAAAACCGGAAAACCCTACACCCCCTCTAAATTTAAGATGACTAGAAGAGGATTCGGGATACCACGGGACGAAAAGTTTTGTGCAATTTCCGGCCTGGTCGCAAACACGCCCCGGCCCGTCAAACACCCGGGCCGGGGCGGGGGGAGGGTCGCGGTCGATTATCACAAAAATCAGGAATTATTCTCCTTGTCCCCCTTTTTGTACCGGAAGACTTTCTTTTTCTTGTCGTAAGGAAGGGTCTTTTTATCGAGCCGGAGTTTCCCTTTCTTAACCTCAAAATCTTCAATGAAGAGCGGGGTCACCTCCGACTGGGCCGTTTCTCCCTGGCGATCCTTGACATGTTTTAACTTCTGGTCCAGGTTGTCCTCATTCCAGAAATTTTCCACCGGGTGCACTTTTTTAACCCTTGCCTCGAAATCGAATTTGTACTTTTCGTGGACGCTCGGTTGAAAGGGGGTCTTGGGGTGGGTGTGGCACCGGGTACAGACATTGGCGTAATCCCAGCGCTGGCCGTATTTTTCCGTATCCTCCTTGGCAAATTCGCCACGGGTGTTTTTCATGACCACGCGGAACTGGGCTCCTCCGGCCACGGAGTGACACATCTCGCACCCCACCTGTTCCTTGTTCGGTTCATCGGGATCGATGGGAGTGCTGATGTCCTTTCCCTTGCGGTTTGTCGTACCGGCGGGTTTGAATCCCCCAATTTGCCGGTACCCCGTGGTGTGGCACCGCAGGCACAGCGGATTGGTGGTGTAATCCTTTTCGGGATCGAGGTTCACTCTCTTTTTTGCTTCCGGCCGGACCCCGGATTTGAGAAGGTTGTAGGTGCCCCCATGCGGCGATTTCGTCCACGCCTGGTAATAGGCATCGTGACAGCTCCCGTTACATTTGACGGCTCCCACGAACTTGGGTCGTTTGGGGATCTTCTTTTTGCGGGCCTCCGCGGGATCCGCATCGAAGGTGGTGATAAATAACGAAGCAATGAACGCGGCAATAAAAATCCCTTTAACATTCATGGTTATTTCCCGTGGGGTTGACAATGGGGTTTCGGCTATTATGGGCGACGGGATAGATGAATAAAAATTGATTTAATTTGATATGAATATCAAATAAAATTAAACTGTCCTCACTTGCGGAAAATAAATGATCCCCGCCCCAGGGAGCGCTTTGCATAAGTCGGAGAAAGGCGCCGAAAGTGTCGTGCTGAGCCTTTTTTAACTGTCATCCTGAGCTTGTCGAAGGATCTGGCTGGAACAGGATTGGGGCATGCTTCATACTGGATCGATGCAAGATTCTTCGCCGCTGATGCGCCTCAGAATGACAAGTTGGCGCTTTTCATGACAACCCGAGCTTTTCTAAAAATGTCATCCCGAGCTTCTTACTGTCATCCCGAGCCGAAGGCGAGGGATCTGGCTGGAACAGGATTGGGGCAGGTACCCGAACAGCGGACGGCGGGCACAGGCGTCTT
>PCWF01000224.1 GCA_002796165.1 Nitrospinae bacterium CG11_big_fil_rev_8_21_14_0_20_56_8 | reverse complement strand
GCTTTGGAAGCCTGGCCGGATCGCTGTATTGCTCATTGATCCTGTAAGTCGTGCCCCCAAAAATTTTCTGCGTGAGGGATTTAACCTTCTCCTCGAAGGAATCCTTATCCCCCTGGGGTTCGGGCGTGCCGGTGGAATCCGTCCGGGGGGTTAATCCCACGTTCACATCGGCCGTGGGGGTGGCGCAGGCAAACAGAGTAACTAATGCCAGCGGGAACAATCCGTAAACGGCGAAGAACCGCGGCAGGAAAGGAATTTTCGATGGCGGGCGCATGAGGCTCAATAATGCTCCAATTCCAGGGTTCGAATGATCACCCCGTTGTCGGATCGGAGTTTTTCAAACAGGACATCGGCGGATGCCGCAGGGCCGTCATAATTATCGATCAGGATGCCTCCCCCCCGAAGTCCTGAAAATTCCTTTTTGACCGCCAGCACTTCCTGAGAGGAGTCCCCGTGTTCATTGATCCCGAAAAGCGCCGACCGGGACACGGCGAGTTGTTGTCTCGAAGCGGCATCCATCAGGGTTTCCAGGTTTCCCAAAGGTTTTAGCGAGATCACGATAAAGAAACTTTCCTTACCCGTCGTAGGGTCAAACTGGTAGCGTTTGTCGTCCCCCGGTAAGGCGTATTTCCGTCCGGGTTGAAGTGGATTGGACAGAGCCACGCCGTTCAGAGGGAAAATAGGCCAGAAGATGGACTTGCCGTCGATATCGAAAATGTAAACCCACGATTGCTGGTCGACTTTCATTTGAACCGTGTATTGGTCTCCCAGGGTGACACGGGCCCCCGAATCCATCCGCCGGTTGTTATTGTCGAGGAAGGCGAATTCCGCCTGAACGTTCTGGATCGGGATTTCGGTTTTTTCAGGGTGAAGGCATTGCGCGTCGGAAGAAGGCAACCCGGATGCAGGAATTGACAGGGTTTCGAATGCCAACTGTCTGACCCCGGTTTTTTCAATGCTCAGGGCTTTAAGGATCAATTCGAATCGATTCCGATCTCCAGGGGAATAAGAACCCGTGACCAGGAGATCCGCCGATCCCAGCAGGGAAATGGTTTCAAATCCCTCGTCCCGGGAACCCTGGGATCCACCGGATTTCAGGAGGATTTCCTGCTCGACGGCATCCAGATCCTCGCGCGTCAAAACGTCAAACGACGCGAAAACCTGGTACTCGTGCAGGATTTTCAATACCGATGCGGAGAGCAATTTTGAAAGGGAACAGGTTTTATCGGTGGAACGGTTCTTGAAAGAGGCAACCGCCAGCTTCTTTCCTGCAAGCGCATTCTTGTTTTGAAGGGACGTGATGACGGTTCTGGCGGCCTTTTCAAGCTCGGGTGAAGTCCATGCCAGGCCCGGGGTTGGGCCGGCGAACAGTAAACATCCGCACAGCAGGAGGACGGGCCCGGAACGTCCTGCCTTCAATGGTAAGGATCGTATCATCCTTGAAATGGAGATCTTCATGGTTGGGTTCCCAGGGTATGTGCATTTATAAATTTGCGAAATCGTTCGGCGAGAACCTTGTATTCCGACTTTTGCTCGCCATGAGTCTGGCGGTCGAGTCCGCTTTTCCATTCCAGAAATTTAATTCGTTTTTCCAACGCCGGGGAGAACTGGAAATGCCCCTCGCGATTCGGGGAGACCCGGCTCACTCGAACCAGGTAGCGGGCTAATCCATCGGGGTCATATCCCAATCGGGCGGTCATGATGCGCGCAATCTGGTCGGCCTCAATTTCCATTTCCTCTCCCATATCCCGGTCGAGCACGTTGCTTTTCATTTTGGCATACAGGTTTTTAACGGTTGCGGGGTTGTCTTCCAGTTCCTGGCGGCTGATGACGCGGAGCATTTCCTTCTTGCGCTCGTCGGCGAACGTTTCGATGGCGTGCTTGCGGGCGATGTGCGCCACCTCGTGGGCGAGAACCCCGGCCAACTCGGACTCGTCCCGAACCTGGGCCAACAGGCCCCGGGTGATGAATATCATCCCTCCCGGAATGGCATAGGCATTGATGAAGTCCGCGTTGAGAATGCCAAGCGTGTAATGAAGATCGGGCCGGGAACTGACACGGCCCAGATTCATGCCCACCTGGTTGAGATACCGGATCAAATCGTCGTTCTGAAGAAGCCCGCCGAACCTTCGATTGATTTCGATGGCGATCTCCTTGCCCAGGGCCAGCTCCTCGGCCAGCGAAATAGGAAGAAAAGTCCGGGCTGAATCGTTCCTCATCCGCTCCTTGAAATAATCCAGCAGGGCGCCCGGGTACCAGGGTTCATTCGCCCAAGCCGATTGCGGGAGGGGAGCGAAGGTGGCTCCCAGAAACAGGAGGCCGGCAATAATCCTAATTATGACTTTGTTCGGCATGGGGGTTGGTTAACCCTCCCTCCTGAAGAAAACGGTCCAGTTCCTCCGGGGTCAGCCGGTACTGGAGCATCCTGTCGATCTGATCGATGATCTGAGGATGGATGCGCGATTCACTTCCCGAAAGATTTTCAAAATTAATCAGGCCCCGGATCGAGTGGGCACTTCCCGTTTCGAGGGCGGAAATTTCGGGGCTGAGTTGTGCCAGAAACTCGAACGGATCTTTAGCGATGGTGGCTTCCTTTTTCACCTCCGATATAAACAGCCGGTGTACCCATCCCTTGAGGGTGGTGGTCTGAACCAGAACCCATTCCTTTTCTTCCCGGAGGATCAGGGCCGGGGTCCCCGGTTCGATGCTCCCAACTACCTTGCTCGTCAAGGGGGACTTGGTATCCCAGACATCGACCGGTTCGTTGAGAATAAAAACAATGTTCGATTCCTCCTGGCCGTAAACCGGAAGCGTGCAGACCAGGAACGCGAGCGCCAGTAGAATGGCGATTTCTCCTATTTGACGAAATTTTCGCAGAATATCCACTCCGCCCACCGGTAACCCCCCACACTCTTGCGGGTATGGGGGAATTATTGCTTCGCCATTGGCACTAGAGCCGGGTCCCTTTGGCAACTTCCATCAATTTATCGGAAAGGCTCAACGTCAACTGAGCGAACGGAATCACGAGTCCGTTTTCGTTGCAGATCCGGACCAACGCCGTTTGAATTTCTCTTTGGATAGGATAATACCGGTCCGCGCATCGGCCCTTCATGTCAATGGTGATCATGAGGTTCAGGGAACTGGCCCCGGCACTATTGAACATGACTTCCAGATAAGCGATATCCGGATCTGCCTCCCGAAGATAATTTGCCAGAATTCTACGCAATCCCTTGTCGAACATTACAAGGATTTCATCGCAAATTCTGTTCTGGATTCCATAGTCCAGCCCAAACTCGAGGGTATACCGGAAGCCCTTGGAAATGTTCCGGGGGGATGCCGCGAGAAAATCGGCGGCCGCATGATACTTGAGGGTGTTTCCCTTCAATCGAAGAGTGACCTGCTCCATGGTTTGATGTTCGACCTTGCCGTACGTCCCGTCGGCCAGCATGACCCAGTCCCCCACCTGGGTGGGGAACCACGGTTCGTTGTCGACCACCGGGCGGGAATGCTGGCCGATCAGTTCTCCCACCGGCATCCGGACCACTCCGCTTTCCAGAAAGGGATTGACCAGGGTGGCGTACAAGCCGATTTCCTGGACCAGCCAGGGAACCCCTTTCCAGATGATGCGCTCCTTCTCGCAAACCGTTCCCAGATTCAGGATCAGGCGCAGTTCCTGGAAGAATCTCGGAATCCATTGCCGCGACGACCAGACGAATACCAGAGAGCCGATGATCACCAGGCTCATCAACAACCAGTCGTTGAATATATAAAAACCCACCAGCGATGCGGCGAGGCATACCGCCACCGCGAGGATATTGTAAAACGCGAGAAGAAATTTTTTTGTGATCGGGCTCACCGGGATCAGTTTTCTGTTGCGGGCGATCCACCGGCGCAACCGCGCAAAAATCCACCACAAGATCCCGACCGTGACCAGGACCGTCAGGAAATTCCGCCCCCGATTCTTGAAGAAGTCCCGGATGGCCTGGGAAGAGGATTCGAGGAGAGAGTCGCTGGATAGCGACAGTTCTTTTTTCAGACTGTCCCGGGCTTCCTGCAGGCGGATCGCCGGGATGTCCGGATCGTACTTGAGTTTGAGACCCTCAAGCCATTCCATGTATTGTTTTCTGAAAACCTCCGGGGTTTCCTCTTTCTCCTTTTCAATCTGGATCCAGCGGTTGATGTTATTCGACGCAAATTCATTGATCTGGATCCGCTTTTCCAGCAGACCGATCTGTTTTTCCAATTTGTCGATTTTGCGGGGCCGCTCCGTCAAGTTTCGAAGAGTGCTGATAAACGGCAAGACCAATTCCTCCACTTCCTTGAACCAGTCCAGCTTGAAATCTTCCCGCAGGCGGATATCCTCCCGGGACATGCCGGTGGCAATCAATTCAAAATCGGAATTCATGGAGTCGAGATGCTTTTGCAGTTCGGCGATTTGTTCCCGGACCTTATCCGTGGGTTTCTTCTGGTTGAGCTCCTCCAGTTCCTTTTTGATATTTTCGG
>PCWF01000154.1 GCA_002796165.1 Nitrospinae bacterium CG11_big_fil_rev_8_21_14_0_20_56_8 | reverse complement strand
AATTGCGGTAAGCCTGGACCGACTCTGCCGGTTTTTTCAGCGAGTCGTTGACTTCCCCAATCAGATAATAAGCTTCCGACACGTTCGCTTTCCGATGCTTGCGGAGATCTTCATAAGCTTCGAGCGCCTCCTCGTGCCGGCCGCGCAGTTTCAGAGAGTCGGCCAGCAATTTCAGCGCATCGGGAACGCGGTCGCTCCGCGAGTAATTTTTCAGAAAACTTCGCGCCACCAGTTCGGCTTCGGTGGTGTTCCCCTGGGTGAGATGGATTTGTCCCAGGTTTAGGAAAAGCCGGTCGGTATACGTTTCCCGGCTGTCCATTTCCTTGACCTTTTCATAAAAATTGAGAGCCTCCTGATACATACCGACGGACTGATAGGCTTCGCCAATCTCCAGAAGGGCTTTCAGATTGGTGATATCCCCCAGGCGCAGACCCACATAGTCGCTGTAGGCGTAAAGGATGGGCAGAAAACCGCTTTGCCGGGAATAGCGGTCCACCAGAAGGGTCAGCGATTGGCGAATATATTTGGCCGCTTCCTGATAGAACCGGGATTCCGCTCCCAGCGGCAGAAGCTTTTTGAACATTTCGATCGCGTTGAGATAATTTTGCTCCCGCATGAAGGCCAGGCCCTTGCTCAGGGTTACTTCGGCAAGAACATCCATCGTGTCGGCCTCTTTCGCGATGGTATCGTAGGTCTTGAAGGGCTGAAAATAATGTGTGACGTCGAGGAGCACGTCCTGAACGGGAAGCCGGGGATTACGGACACCGATGTCGGCCATGCGGATGACCCCATATTGCGACAGCGCGGTTCCCGGGTTGAGTTTGGAAGATTCGTCGAACACCGATAAGGCGCTCAAGTCTTTTCCTTCCAGCATGTAGGAGTCGCCGATCCGGTTCAGCGCCCGGTGCGCCAGTTCGGCTTCGGGCGCAAGGTTGATCAGGTCGAAAAAGTGCTTGCGGGCATTTTCATAATCTTTTTGAGCGAAATAGATGTCGCCCATGTTGGAGTTGATTTCCGGACGTTCGTTCAATTCGCCCGGCCAGCGATCGGCCCCGTCTTCGTAAATTTTAATTGCCTTGTCATAGCTTTTCTGTTCGAAATAATGGTTGGCGATGTCGAACAGGGCCGTTTTCGCGTCCTGGTTCTTGGGCGATTCCTTCAGCAGAACTTGAAACGCCCCATAGGCCTCATCGTATCTCCCCTCTTTCATCAGCATGTTCGCGAGCCCGCTTTTGCGCGCGTCGTTGTAAAGGCTCTTGGGGTCCCTCTTCAGGCCTTCCTGATAGAGGGTCCGGGCTTCAAGGGTATAGCCCATCCTGTCGTAGATATCGGCAATCTTGAACAGCGTGTGATCGTGAAACCGGGAATCGGGAAATTTTCGCGCCGCCCATTTGTAGGCCTCCAGGGCGCGGGTGAAGATGGGATTGCGCTCCGTGGTGAATACGGCATTGAATTCGGCTTCGGCGTTGAGGTACGCGATATGCGAAAGATACGAACTTTCGGGATATTTGGCGATGTATTCCCGGAACATTTTGGCCGCTTCCCGGTAATTCCTCTGTTGAAAGGAGAGAAGGGCCTTCTGGTAATCGTCCCACCCCTGTTTCAGTTTTTCTTCGGTGTCTTTTTGAACCAGCGCCGCAACCTGGTTGAGGGTCATCCCCTTGACCCGGGGTTTGCCTTTGTCCTCCTCGACCACCTCACCCGTAGTCTTGGCCCCTTCCTTGATCTTCGTTTTAAGGATGGGGGTGGTCAATCCCTGGAAGTCCACCACGATACGATTCGGGTCTTCTTCAAGATAATGGAAGAACCGGGTATTGGCCTGTTGGAGGAGAAACTGGATCTGGACCCTTCCTTCCACCGTTGCGACCTGGATCGACTGAAGGTTTTTGTCCCGCAGGGTTCGGGATTGGGCCTGCTCCCCCAACGAAGCGTCCGGAAGGCTCAGGATGATAAGCTTCTTTTTGAAATCGGCCTCGACTTTGTAATCGGCCGGCTGGTTGAGATCGATCAGAATTCGGGTAAACTCGGGATGCGGACCGATGCGGATCTTTTCCACCTGGGTGCCGGCGGCGGTTCCCGCTTCGGGAATCTGGCCGAACGCGGACGGCGGTTTCCCAAAACAAAGGAAACCCAGTACCACGAGGAACATGATTCCGGCTTTATCGATTCGCATGGCCTCAATCCAGTGAGAGGGTCTGAACATCAACCTCCAAGGGAGCAAATTCCATACCATCCCACATATTCCGGGGGATGGGTTTTGAAAAGCAAAATTCAAACTGAGGTTAAATATAGTATATAATGGGGGAAACGGATTTTTCCACCCTGGGGATCGGCGGCTGTTTTCGAAGCTTCGGGGAGTCCGCGTCGTCATTTTTTTGACGGATTTTTGCGATTGAACAAGATTGGGGTCATGGATAAAGCGCAACTCGAAAAATTGAAAAAGCAGGAACTGGTGGTGGTTCGGAGCCTGCTCAAGAGACAAAACGAGATGCTGGGCCAGTCCTTGCTCCTGCTCGACCATCTGATTTATCTTCAAAAAAGCATTAATCTTCTCAGTTCCCGGGAAATCTTCAGGGCCCTCTCGGAGAAATTACCCTATATCCTTTCGATTAAATACTTTTCTCTATTTCTTTTCGACAAAAGCAAGCGTCACTTGAAGCTTGTCTGCCATAATCACCCCGATCTTAAAACCGATTTCACGATTCATTACAGCGAATCCGACATCATGCGCGATGCGCTCGCCGGGGGCCGGTATATTCTGGAGCAGGATTTTTCCCGGTCCCGGTATTACCGGGGAAAGAAGAACCCTCTTTTTCAATGCGATTTTTTCGTGACGCTTCCCCTCATGGTGGAAAACGAAATCGTGGGGGCGATAAATCTCAATGACAGCGAAAAGGGATCCTTCGATGTCACCGACCTCGATTTCGCATTGAGTGCGGCGGAATTTCTCTCCCTTTCGGTCAGCAACGCCCTGCTTCACGAGCAGACCGAGCGGTTGTCGGTCACCGACGGGTTGACCGGCCTCACCAATCACAAGCAAATGCAGATCTTTCTGAAAAACGAGTTGGCCCGTTCGCGGCGGTACAACGCGCCCCTCTCCATCGCCATGCTGGACGTGGATCATTTCAAAAAAGTCAACGACACCTACGGCCACCAGAAAGGGGACGAGATTCTGATGGAGCTGGCCCACATTATGACCCGGATCTGCCGCTCAAACGACGTGGCGGCGCGGTATGGGGGTGAGGAATTTCTGCTCATCCTTCCGGAAACTCCCCTGCCGGGGGCCATTCATATCGTCGATCGGGTCCGTGAAGAAATGGCATCCACCCCATTCAAGTCCCAGGGAACCGAATTCCATGTGACGGTCAGCGCGGGGGTCGGCCAATATGACCCGAAAATCATGACGGGGGGGGCCGAAGACCTCATCAAGGTGTGCGACCACGCTTTGTACCAGGCCAAAGAAGGGGGACGAAACCAGACGGTCAAGGGAAATCCGGATGAAGCACTCCATGCTTGAATCGTTCAAGGATCTGGAGGGCTTGCCCTCGCTCCCCGGACAGATCATGAACATGCTGGAGGAGTCGAGCCGCACCTCCACGATGGATTACAATGTCATCCAGTTGATCCAGTACGATCCCGCCATTGCCTTGAGGGTGCTTAAAAAAGCGAACTCCCCGCTTTATGGTTTTTCGGGAAAGATCGCCTCGGTCCAGCAGGCCTTGGGCCTTTTGGGTCCTGCGGCCATCAAGAACATCATCCTCACCACTCCCATTCTGGAGCGCTTCCGCGATTTCAATTCCATCGATCTCGACATCGATTTCCCGCGCCTGTGGCGGTACATGGGGATAACGTCCGCCATCGCCGGTGGCTTGGCCCGCATTCGCGGAAACATGGAAACGGATGTCTGTTTTACCGCCGGGTTGACTCATGATGCCGGGAAAATCGCGCTCGCGGTCCAGTATCCCGCCTTGTTTCAAAAAGCATTGAATCTTTGCTCTGAAAAATCCATTCCCCTGGCGCTGGCGGAAGGGGAGGTCTTCGGTTTCACCCACACCGATGTTCTGGTGGTGCTTGCCAAAAAATGGAAATTTCCCCATCAACTGATTCATGCGGTCTCCGCATGTTGCCTTACCCGCATGGAAGAGGTGGTCTATGAGTTGCCCAGCGTGATTTGCCTCGCAAAGCATCTTGCCGATTCCTGGGGGTATGCCGATGGAATCGACACTCACACGCCGATGAATATCGGAAAGGTGCTGGAAGTGCTGAATATTTCGGAAGGGGAATTGAAATCCTGGGAACCCCAATTGAGAGAACAATTGGATGCGGCTTTATCGGTCATCGGCGAATGACGGGCCGGTTGGGTTTGAGAGTTAACGGATCTGGGGGATGGGGGCGGGATCCCGCTT
>PCWF01000071.1 GCA_002796165.1 Nitrospinae bacterium CG11_big_fil_rev_8_21_14_0_20_56_8 | reverse complement strand
CCTGGCGATCGAGCAGTCCCTCGATGGGGTGCACCGGGTGTCCAAGATTGTGATGGCCATGAAGGAATTCTCCCACCCCGGAGGGCAAGAAAAAAAATCCCTGGATTTGAACCGGGCCATCCAAACCACTTTGGACATCTCCAGAAACGCATGGAAGTACATGGCGGATGTGGTGACTCGTTTCGATCCCGATCTGCCCCCGGTCCCATGCTTTTCGGACGAATTCAATCAAGTGATTCTCAACCTGGTGGTCAATGCCGCACAGGCCATGGCGGACAAAGGCAAGGAAAACGAAAATGTGAAAGGAACCATTACCATCACAACCCGGTCCGACAAAGGCTGGGTGGAAATCCTGATTGAAGACGACGGGGGCGGAATCCCGGAGGAAATCCAAACGAAAATTTTCGACCCCTTTTTCACGACCAAACCGGTTGGAGTGGGAACGGGGCAGGGATTGTCCATCGTTCATTCCATCGTGACGAAACAACACCAGGGAACCATTACGTTTTCATCTCAGGTCAACCGGGGAACGACATTTTGCGTTCGGCTCCCCATCCATCCGGAGAAATAATGAGCGCCCCGAAGAAAATCCTGTTCGTTGATGATGAACCCAATATCCTGGCCGGTATCAGGCGCATGTTGGCCGACCGGAAAGGCGTATGGGATCTCTGTTTTGCCACCGGCGCCGCCGAAGGTCTTGACCTGATCCAAACCCAGGAGTTCGATGTCGTTGTCACCGATATAACCATGCCGGGAAAGGATGGATTCGAGTTGTTGAAATCCCTGCGGCAAAATGCCGAGACCCGGGCTCTCCCGGTGGTCGTTCTCACCGGCCTGGGCGAACGAAACATCAAAAGAAAAGCCCTCGATCTGGGAGCCACCGACCTTTTGACCAAGCCCGTGGACCCCGAGGACCTCAAGGCAAGGATTCAAAGTTGCCTGCTTCAAAAGAGCTATCTTGACGAAATCAAGGGGTTCAACGCGACCCTGCAGGATAAAGTCAGGGAGCGAACCCAGGAACTGGCGCAATCGCGGTTGGACATGATTTTGAGGCTGGGCTTTCTGGCGGAATTCAGAGAAAAAACATCGGGCTCCCACGGCATCAAAGTAGGCTGTTATTCCCGCGCCATTGCCGAGCAGTTAGGCCTCGAAAGGGTAGTCGTCGAGCGGTTGTTTGTCGCCAGTCCTTTGCACGATATCGGCAAAATCGGGATCCCGGAGAAAATTCTGTTAAAAAAAGACCGCCTGGCGTTCGAGGAATGGGATCAATTGAAGAGCCATTGCGTCATCGGATGGGAAATATTAACCCGGAAAATCCAGGGAACCAGCTTTCTTTTCTCCCTGGCAGGGAACCGGCTGAGAAAGGATCTGGATCCGGGAAAAAACCCCCTTGTTAAAATGGCTTCGACAATCGCTCTGACCCATCATGAATGGTGGAACGGCAAGGGATACCCCCATCGCTTGAAAGGAGAGGATATTCCCTTGGAATCCCGGATCGTTGCCCTGGCGGATGTTTACGATGAACTGATATCGGATCATTTTTATCAAACGGCTCATTCCGAGGAAGAAGCTCTCGGCATGATTCGCAAAAACATCGGCGAGCAGTTTGATCCCGAAATTTATGTCGCCTTCGACAAATCCCTTGGCCGGATTCGCGAAATTCGAAAACAATTCCTGGAATGGGAATTCAAGGAAAGCGAGGATGTCGCACATGACATCTAAAATAAAGATCCTCTTTGTAGATGACGAACCGCACCTGCTACAGTCGCTGAAGCGCATGCTTCATTCCGCGCGCCACGAATGGGATTGCCAATTCGCTTCCGGGGCACAGGAGGCGCTTGATATGATGGCCAGGCAACCGGTTGATTTGATCGTTTCCGACATGCGGATGCCCGGCATGGACGGAGCGACGCTATTGACCCGGGTGAGAAAAGAGCACCCCAAAACCATTCGTTTCATCCTTTCGGGGCAAGCCGAGGACAACTCTTTCCTGAGAGCCATGGGGTCCATGCATCAATTCCTGTCCAAACCCTGCTCTTATGAAACGTTGAAGGACGCGGTGAACCGGGCGTTTTCTCTGAGATATCGTTTGAACGACCCCAATTGGGAAAAACTGCTGTTGGAGATCAAAACCATTCCCTCCCTTCCCGAGGTTTATTATCAACTGATGGAGGTCGTTCAATCTTCCGATTCGTCACTCGAAGACATTGCCGCCATCATCAGCCAGGATGCCGGAATGGCGGCAAAAATTCTGCAGGTGGCGAATTCGGCTTTTTTCGGGTTTTCCCACCAGATTTACAGCATTGAACAGGCCGTTTCCATTCTCGGAATGGACATGATTCACGCTCTGGTGCTTTCCCATGAAATATTTTCCAGGTTGAGTGACTCCAAAGGAGGCCTCGTCATAAAGCATTTATGGGAACACAATTTGATCGTAACGGGGGTGGCTTTGGCGCTTGCGGAATATGAGAAGAAAGGAAAGGAGTTTGTCAATTATACGTTCACCTCAGGTCTCCTCCATGACATCGGCCAATGTTTGCTGGCTGGGGCTCTACCGGAAAAATTTCGGAAGATGAAGGATATTGAGGAAGCAAGCCGAATCAGCCAATGGGAGGTGGAAACAAGGGTTTTCGGCGCCGACCACCAGCAAATCGGCGCTTACCTGCTAAACCTGTGGGGATTGCCCGACCCCATTGTTGAGGCGGTCGCCTTTCACCACAACCCGTCGGCGAGTCTTCAAACATGGATTTCTCCCCTGACCATGATCCATGTGGCCAATGTGCTGGATCGGGAACGTGGAGAGAGGGATACAGGAATCAGGGCGCCAGCTTTGGATGAGAATTACCTGAAGCGGGTGGGAGTTTTCGACCGGTTTCCAGCCTGGCGGAAAGTCGGCCTTCAAAAAATGGAGGGGCAATGAATGCCTGATGCTTGCATTTTGATGGTGGATGACGAACCCAACGTTCTGCAAGGTTATAAAAGGAGGTTGCATGGAGAATTTGCCATTGATACCGCCGTGGGACCCGAAATTGGGCTGAAGGCTATCGGAGAAAGGTCCTATGCCGTTGTGGTGTCCGATTTGCGGATGCCGCAAATGGACGGAATTGAATTCCTTGCCAGGGTTCGGGAAACCGCCCCCGACACAATTCGCGTGATGTTGACCGGTTTCGCCGAAGTCGATAAGGCCATCGACGCCGTCAATCGGGGAAACATTTTTCGCTTTTTGACCAAACCCTGCGAGGACCACACCTTGATCTCCGCCTTGAAGGCCGCCCTGGAGCAATACCGATTGGTCATGGCGGAACGCGAGCTCCTGGAAAAAACCCTGAAGGGAAGCATCGACATCCTGACGGAGATTTTATCTCTGGTCCATCCGGATATTTTCGGCCAGACCATGCAAATGCGCGAACTCATCCGGACTTTAGCCGGGTTCCTCAATATCAAGAGCTACTGGGAAATTGAAGTCGCCGCCATGCTCTCCGCCATAGGCTACGTGGGTATTCCTCCGGAAATCCTTTACAAATTGCAGGCGGGCGGGGAGATGAAGCCGGACGAAAAGGAAATGCTCTCGCTGGTTCCGGAAATCGGAGCCCATCTGCTGGTCAATATTCCACGACTGACTCCTGTTTCAAAAATCATTTATTATCAAGATAAGCTCTATGAAGGGAGCGGATTTCCCAGAGATTCGGTGAAGGGTGAAAAAATTCCACTGGGGGCAAGGATCGTTAAGCCTCTGGCCGACTTATTAAAGCTCGAAAGGGATGGCGTGTCCCGAAAAAGGGCCATGGAAATCATGCAAGGCCGGCCAGGGTGGTATGACCCGAAGGTCATGGAAAAAATCGTATATTGTTTTTCCAGGGAGATTGAGGAAACCGGATCGGAAACGGACGCTGTTTTTGTAACCATCAAGGAACTGGTGCCCGGCCAGTTTCTCCTGTCGGATGTCGTCACCTCCGAAGGACGTCTTCTGCTGTCCTCCGGCCAAAGGCTGACCGGCCTCCATATCCAGCGGATATCCAATTACTCCAGGCTGGAAGGGGTTAGAGAACCGATACGAGTGAAATGAAAATGAGGTTGAGGGAGGCGCTCATACGGCCTGAACTTCGACGTTGATGGCTACCGATTACTAGCAGTCTGCTGAAAAACTCTCCAAATGTCATCCTGAGTCCTTCGGCAAGCTCAGGATAAACTCCGCGAAGGATCTGGCTCGGCTTGATAAACCAGGCTGGGCAAGGGGTTGGAACAAGATTCTCAGAATGACACCTCAAAGAGTTTTTCAGCAACCTGCTAGATATGACTTCTCGGCCGATTTGGGTCGTCTGACGGTAGTCATAGGGGCAAATGCAGTTGGCAAGAATACACTATTGGATTTTCTTCAATTTGTTTCCCAGAGCAGAGAAAACTGGTGTCCCATACTGTTAGAGAGGGTCCGGTTGCGGGAGCTTTTCTTTTGTCTCCCACTTCTCCAGAGCGATGAATCCCGCGATTGCGGCGACCGTCATTCCCACGATGAACCACCCGGGTGACAGGCCGGTGACGGTCTCCAG
>PCWF01000190.1:4553-6781 GCA_002796165.1 Nitrospinae bacterium CG11_big_fil_rev_8_21_14_0_20_56_8 | reverse complement strand
TCGGTGATGCGGGTTCCCCGCAGGGATTTGGAGCTTTGTTCGCCGATCACCCAGCGGATGGCGTCGGAGACATTGCTCTTGCCGCACCCGTTCGGACCCACAATGGCGGTGAATCCCGGAGTAAAATACATCTCCGTTTTATCGACGAATGACTTAAAACCTTCTAAACCCAGACTTTTGAGGTACATAGCGTGTGGAGGCCCGGAAATTTTAATCTTGGGACAACAATTTTGTTTGAGATTAGCGGAATGAATGGGGGAAGTAAAGTGAAATTATACCATCCAAAGTATCAATAAGATCCTCCACCACAATATATAGTATATTATCAATTTTCCGGGGAAGAACCGCCCGGTTGAAATCCCCCGGGTTTGGATAACCATTGGGGGCGGTATTAGGATAAAATGGCATGTGCAAGCTCTACGCAACCGGAGGAGAACCGTCGCATGCAATTCTATTCTTATAATAAATGCGGAACCTGCCGAAAAGCCAAACAATTTTTGGATGATCACAAGGTCCCGTACCAGGAAATCGATATCACGGAAAATCCGCCCCCGAAAGCCATTCTCAAGCGGGCCCTCAAGGAACGCGGGCTCGGGAAACTGTTCAACACCAGCGGCGTCCAGTACAAGGAATTGAACATCAAGGACAAGCTGAAAACCATGACCGAAGACGAAGCGCTCGATCTTTTGGCATCGAACGGGAGGTTGGTCAAACGCCCCGTCGCGGTGGACAAATCGGGGCTTACCGTTGGGTTCGATCCCGGGGAATACGAGACGGTGTGGGGGAGAGGAAAATCATCCGGGCGGTAGTTTCCGGCTTCCGGACATTGAAATGGAATGGATCTTTTCGTTTTTAAAACCAGGCTCCGGCATTTTTATCCCATTGTGAAGGAGGCGGTGGAGGTGCATCCCCAGCGGGCCGCGGTGCTGGTGATGCTGTATCCGAAATACAACCGCACCCACGTGCTCATGATCAAGCGGGCGAGGATCATGGTTCAGCATGGCGGCGAGATTGCTTTTCCCGGCGGTGTTTTTGAGGAACAGGACGGCGATCTTCTCGCCACCGCTCTGCGGGAGACCCATGAGGAGTTGGGAATCGAGGTGGGCGAATTCAACGTTATGGGCCGGCTCCCGCAGGTGGAAACCCTCTCCGGCTACGATGTGGCTCCTTTTGTCGCTCTCATGGAAGAGCCGCCGGTGTTCGGCAAAGTTTCGTCCCGGGAGGTGGAAGAGGTCCTGGAAATGCCCCTCACCCCGCTCCTGTCCACCCAACAGAGGGATGTGGGCTACAAACCCTCGGAGCAGATGTTTGCGTATTGGTTCGGCCATCACCGCATCTGGGGGGCTTCGGCGCGGATTCTTCATTATATCGCTCAATTGAGCAGTTAACCCCGGGCCGGGCGCCCGATTCACGGAAGGGAACCACCGCCCATGCAACGCAATGCTCTTCTTTTTCTGGCGCCGCACTGGAAGGCGGGACTGGTGCGGTCCTTCGTGCGGGCCCGGGATCTCGCGGGGTTTCCCTTCGACCTGGTTGCCGTCGACAGCAACCCCCATGCCCCGGCCCTGCAGGTGGCCGACCGGGCTCACCTCATTCCCCTGTTCGCCCAGCCCGGGTGCAGAGAAGCCCTGTTGGAAATCGTCTCGGCGGAGGCGGCCCGGGCCGTTCTCCCCATGAACAATAAAGCGGTCGAGTTCCTCGATTCCCACCGCTCCGAATTTGCGGATTCCGGACTCCATCTTTATCTTTCCCCGCCGGAGACAGTCGAAATATGCCACGACAAGCAGATTCTCTTCGAACGGCTCAAATCCGGGGGCGTGTTGACTCCGGCAGTTTATTCCCCTTCCGGGAAGGCCGAATTTCCTCTCCTCGCCAAAAAACGCCGGGGCGAGGGAGGCAAGGACGTTTTTTCGATCCATAACGCGGAAGACTTGCATTATTACCGGTCCCGGTATCCCCATCACCTGATCCAGCAGTATATCGACGGAAGAGAATTCACCGTCGATGTCTTCATCGGGAAAGACGGGGCTCCGGAGGTGTTCGTGTCCCGGGAGCGGCTTGAAGTGCGGGGAGGGGAGGTGGGAGTCAGCCGAATCGAGATGAATCCCGCCCTGATCGAAGCGGCACGGAAGGCCGCGGGCGTGTTGCGGTTAAAAGGTCCCTGTTGCCTGCAGGGCCTTCTCGATGCCGCCGGGCGGTTCTGGATCACCGACGTCAACCTGAGACTG
>PCWF01000190.1:0-4539 GCA_002796165.1 Nitrospinae bacterium CG11_big_fil_rev_8_21_14_0_20_56_8 | reverse complement strand
CGGGGCGGATATACCCCACATGATTCTCCAGGAACTCTCCGGCAAAGTTCCCTCCTACGATCCCTCCCGTATCGACGATGGCTCGGTGATGACCCGTTATCTGGAGTACTTCATTTTGAAATGACGGCCGGATCCTGGCTGAAGACGGGATCATCGATCGGCGTTGACTCCCCGCACCGCGCCATCTACAATCCCCTTATGAGCATTTCGCCCGAAATCCATATTTCGCCCATGGTTATCAAGGGTCAATGGGATGCCGGTTATGCTCTTGATTTTCACACGGTGAGTAGCGACTTTGCCGGGTACGATGAATTTGGGCATCCGCAGTACGATACAAAGCGTACGGAACTTGGCGAACTTTTGTATCGATTAAAGTACCGTGAAGATCAATCCGTAATTGAGGGAATCGTGAGAACGGTGGCCAATTTTGTGAGATTCCGTATAAACTGGCCCATCGAGGTAATTGTCCCAGTCCCTCCTTCCAATAAACGTAAGGTTCAGCCCGTTATCGTTTTGGCGGATAAACTGGCAAGAATTTCAGGGGTTGAATATTGCCCAAATGGCTTGACCAAAATTAAAAATACTCCGCAGTTAAAGAATGTGTATGACCCCATTGAGCGAAGGAAACTATTAGCGGGTGTTTTTCAGGCGGACCCTTCAAAAATTCGGGGGAAAAAGGTTCTTTTGTTTGATGACTTGTTTCGCTCCGGAGCCACTATGAATGAGGTTTCTTCCCTGCTTAAAACTTCGGGAGAGGCAAGCCATGTTTATGTTCTGGCGGTGACTAGGACAAGGTGAATCGATGACGAAGGTATTTTTTGGGGGTTCCCGAAAGTTAGGGAGGCTTAACCAAGCTATCTTGGAGAGGGCGGATAACATCATATCCTCCGGATATCTGGTTTTAATTGGGGAAGCCAATGGGGCAGACTTGGCGATGCAAAAATATCTGGCTGAAAAATCCTATCAAAATGTTCTGATTTTTTGTGCGGGAAGCAAGTGCAGAAATAATGTAGGAGGATGGGAGATACGATATGTCCAAATCAATAGAACCCATAAAGATTTTCAATTCTATTCCATACGCGACGAGAAAATGAGTGACGAAGCGGATTACGGTTTTATGGTATGGGATGGAAAAAGTAAAGGGACGTTGAATAACATTGTTAATCTCTTAATTCGAAATAAGCCCGTAGCAGTCTATCTATCCCTTAAGAGGAAATTTTTTACCTTGCGGTCCGATAAAGATCTCACAGAGCTATTGTCATTTTGTACGAAACAACAGGTGGACTACTTTGAGAAAACATTAAAGATCCACCAAAGGATCCATCCGGCACAGTCAGGTTTAAATTTTGTTCTCGAAAAGGTTTAAAAGTATTTTAATTTCAACATTTACTCCGTCCCCTTATGAGCATTTCGCCCGAAATCCGTGACCGGTTGATTTTTGCCCTCGACGTTCCCGACCGCGCGGAGGCGGTCCGTTTCGTGAAGCTTCTCGACGGGCTCGTGGGCTATTTCAAAGTCGGGCTGGAACTGTTTGTGCGCGAGGGACCCGAGGTCGTGCGCGCGGTGCAGGAGCACACCTCCGCCGGAATCTTCCTGGATTTGAAACTGTTCGACATCCCGGCCACGGTTCGCGGAGCCCTGCGTTCGGCCTCCAGCCTCAAGGTGCAAATGATCACCATTCACACCTCCGGCGGGATCGCGATGCTCGAAACCGCGCGTGAGGTTGCGGCCTCCGGACTCCAGGTGCTGGGCGTCACCCTGCTCACCAGTCATCGACCGGAGGATTTGGCCATGCTCGGTTTCCGGGATGACATCGACCTCAAGCGGCAGGTTCTGGAACGGGCCCGGCTGGCGCGCGACGCCGGTTGCGTGGGGGCCGTCTGCTCCGGGGAAGAAGTGGAGGGGGTAAAACGCGCCTGCGGGGCGGACTTCAAGGTCGTGGTTCCCGGGATCCGGTCCGCCGAAAGCGTGGTGGAGCAGGATGACCAGGCCCGCATCGTGACCCCCGCGAAGGCCATCGAACTCGGCGCCGACCATATTGTCGTGGGCCGCCCCATCCGCGACGCGAAAGATCCCGTGTCCGCCGCCCGAAACATCCTCCACGAGATCGCCCAAGCCGTGGCGGGACCCCATTCCGCATGATCCTGGTCACCCTCATCAGTTTCGTCCACATTTTCAGCCTGGTCTTTTGGATCGGGAGCATCCTGTTTTTTTCGTTTCTGGCCGCTCCCGCCGTTTTCAAGGCGCTCGACCGCGAACAGGCCGGGGAGGTGGTGGGCATCCTCTTTCCCCGCTATTACAAGATCGGATACGTCTGCGGCATCCTCACCCTCATCACCCTCATTCTCGGTTCCGAGATGATGCGCGAAATCAAGATGCTTCTTCTCATGGTGATGCTGGTGGCCACCTTTTTCGCCGGACTCGTGATCAACCCCAACGCCCGGAAGCTTAAAGCCCGGTTGAAGGAACCCCTGTCCCCCACCGAGCGCGAGGCGCTGGAGGAAAAATTCCGGCGAACCCATTCCCTGGCCGTGAAACTCAATGGCCTCGTTCTGGCGGCCGGTCTGGTTTTTTTGTGGTTCACCGCCGAAGGGCTCAGCCTTTGACCGCACCCTGAATTGTTTATGAACATTCTGGGGATTTCAGCCTATTACCATGATTCCGCCGCCTGTCTGGTGCGCGACGGGGAGATCGTGGCCGCCGCCCAGGAAGAGCGGTTCACCCGCAAGAAACACGATGCGGAGTTTCCCGCCCGTGCGGTGAGCTATTGTCTCAGGGAAGCGGGAATCGGCGTCAACGACATCGACTACGTCGGTTTTTACGACAAGCCCTTCATCAAGTTCGAGCGAATTCTGGAGACCTATCTCTCCATCGCTCCCGCCGGGCTCCGGCAATTTCTGGCCGCCCTTCCCCTGTGGTTGAGGGACAAGCTCTGGACCCGCAAAAACCTTCGCGAACAACTCGATTACAGCGGGCCGGTCCTGTTTGCCGAGCACCATGAATCGCACGCCGCGAGCGCATTTTATCCGTCTCCGTTCGAGGAAGCCGCCATCCTCACCATGGACGGTGTGGGAGAATGGGCCACCAGCAGTATCGGCGTGGGGAAAGGGCACCGCGTCGAACTCATTCAGCAATTGAACTTTCCTCATTCGCTGGGTCTTCTGTATTCTGCCCTCACTTATTACCTGGGGTTCAAGGTCAACAGCGGCGAGTACAAGGTGATGGGGCTGGCCCCTTACGGCGAACCCCGGTATGCGGACCGGTTCTACAACCATCTCCTCGACTTGAAGGAGGACGGATCCTTCAGAATGAACATGGAGTATTTCAACTTCCTGGGCGGGTTCACCATGACGGGCCGGAAGTTCGATGCCCTCTTCGGCGGTCCCGCGAGGCAACCCGAATCCCGCCTGACCCAGCGCGAGATGGACATCGCCGCGTCCCTCCAGGCCGTTACCGAGGAGATCATGTTGAGGATGGCCCGGCACGTGCGCAAGACCACCGGAATGAAAGACCTTTGCCTTGCCGGCGGCGTCGCCCTCAACTGCGTGGGGAACGGCAGAATCCTCCGCGAAAAAGTGTTCGACCGGATCTGGATCCAGCCCGCCGCCGGCGATGCCGGAGGGGCGCTCGGCGTGGCCCTGTGCGTCTGGCATCAGGTCCTCGAACGGCCCCGCGTATTTAATGGCCGCGATGGCATGAAGGGAAGCTACCTCGGCCCGCGTTATGACTCCAACCAGATCGAGACGTTCCTCAGGCAAAAGAACATTCCCTTCACGCGGTATGAAAACGAGGGCGATCTCCTGGACGCCGTGGTGGATCGTCTGACCGATGAAAAGGTGGTCGGGTGGTTTCAGGGGAGGATGGAGTTTGGCCCGCGGGCCCTGGGCGGGAGGAGCATTCTGGGCGATCCCCGCAGTCCGCGCATGCAGTCGGTCATGAACCTCAAGATCAAGTATCGCGAGTCGTTTCGGCCCTTCGCCCCGTCCATCCTGGACAACAAGGTGCACGAGTGGTTCGAGATGGAGGGGGAGAGTCCCTACATGCTCCTCGTGGCGCCGGTGCGGAAAGACAAGCGCATCGCAACGACTCCCGGCCAGAAGCAATTGTTCGGAATCGACCTTCTCAACGTGCCCCGTTCGCAGGTTCCCGCCATCACCCATGTCGATTACAGCGCGCGCATCCAAACCGTTCACGAAGACACCCACCCGCGCTATTACCGGTTGATCCGCCGGTTTGAGGAAAAAACCGGTTGCCCGGTTCTCATCAACACTTCCTTCAACGTTCGCGGGGAACCCATCGTCTGCGCGCCCGCGGAGGCCTATCTCTGCTTCATGCGCACCGAAATGGACACCCTGATTCTGGAAAACTTCGTGCTCGACAAAACCGGGCAGCCTCCCTTGCAGGAAGATGCCGACTGGCGGAAGGAATTCGAGCTGGATTAGCCGTTCCCGGTAAACCGGGAACAACAAAACAGTTGCTTCTCCGTCCCCTTTCCGGTTTCATGGTTTCGATTCCCGTCGCCGGTTGAGGCCCAGATCA
>PCWF01000087.1 GCA_002796165.1 Nitrospinae bacterium CG11_big_fil_rev_8_21_14_0_20_56_8 | reverse complement strand
CGCCGATTGCTCAAAGCGCGACATGCGTTCGGCGATTCTGATTTTGCTCATCTTGTCTGCTTCCCCACCCAATAAGTCCACCGTTGATTTACGACGTTCCGGGGCACGCTTCAACACTGCAATTTTTTGATATTCGAAGCGCCAATAACCAGTCACAGTGCATCGATCAACCCCATACCATGAGGGAAACCCATGACCGCACCGATGCTCTCGATTTCCCGCCGTCTCCGTAACACCCCGTTTACCCGCCGCGTCACCGAAGCCGGGGTCAAAAGCTATACGGTCTATAATCACATGCTGCTGCCGACGGCTTTTGATGATGTTGTCTCGGACTATCATCATCTGAAACGTCATGTGCAGGTGTGGGACGTCGCCTGTGAGCGACAGGTCGAAGTCCGCGGCCCTGATGCGGCGCGCCTCATGCAGATGCTGACACCGCGCGACCTCAGGGGGATGACACCGGGACAATGCTATTACGTGCCGATCGTTGACGAGACCGGCGGCATGATGAACGACCCGGTGGCGCTCAAGTTCGCTGACGACAAGTTCTATATCTCGATTGCCGACAGTGACCTGCTGTTCTGGGCCCGGGGGCTGGCTTATGGCTTCCGGCTTGATGTCGATGTGAATGAACCCGACGTCTCGCCGCTCGCCATACAGGGACCGAAAGCCGACGAACTGATGGCGCGTGTCTTTGGAGACCAGATCCGCGACATCAAGTTCTTCCGTTTCGGCATGTTCAATATCGAAGGCCGGGAAATGGCCATTGCGCGCTCCGGCTATTCCAAGCAGGGCGGGTTCGAAATTTACGTCGACGGCTTCGAGCATGGCGAAGCGATCTGGGATCGCTTGATGAGTGCCGGCGAAGACCTTGATGTCCGGGCAGGATGCCCCAACCTGATCGAGCGGATCGAAGGCCGCTTGCTGTCCTACGGCAATGACATGACCCGCGAAAACACGCCGCACGAATGCGGCCTCGGCAAGTTCTGTGACACCCACATTGCGATTGGTTGTGTCGGACGGGATGCCCTGCTCAGGGTTGCCTCGGAAGGACCGGTGCGGCAAATGCGCAGTTTTTCCATTGATGGTGATGCGGTGCCGCCGTGTACGGGTATCTGGCCGGTTTTTGCCGATGGAGAACGGGTCGGACGGATCACATCCGCCGCCTGGTCGCCGGATTTTCAGACCAATGTCGCCATCGGCATGATCCGCATGACACACTGGAAGAATGCAACAAAGGTCGAGGTTGAAACGCCGGACGGCATGCGTGTCGCGACCGTGCGCGAGCAGGCGTTTACCTAGGCAGCCCCCTCACCTGTCCTCTCCCCCACTGCGTAGGGGAGAGGGACTCTCGCCGCAACGCACTGTTCACTTATCCCTCTGCCCCTGACAGGGGAAGAGATTAGGTGAGGGGGGGTAACCGGAAACTATTTTTGCCGCGCCCGCTTGTTTATCTCGTCATGGGCGGCGCGGACATCTTCCGGCCATGTCGATTTGATGTAAGACAACACAGCAATAATCTCGGGGTCGCTCAGGGTTTTCTCGAAAGCCGGCATATTGCTTTTGTACTTGGCACCGGCGACATACTGCGGGCCATACTTGGTGACATTGAACAATGCCGCGTTGTCATGGTGCCAGGAATGGCCGCTTTCATCGTGCGGCGGCGCCGGCAAGCGGCCATCCGGTTTGCGCGTTTTCCAGTTTGCCTCACCGGCCAGATCGGTCCCATGGCACGATGCACAGTGTTGCTTGTAAAGGCTGGCCCCTTTTGCGACGACCATGGCGTCATCGGGCTTCAGCCGGTACGGGTCATTCGTCGGCTGCGGCATATAAATCAGGTACGCCAGCCAGCCGCTGAGCAAGATCGCCACCGCGAGCAAGGGGATGGGGGTTACGCCGCGTCCGAACAATGCCATTATCTCTCTGCCCTCTTAGCGAATGAAGTTCTCAACATAGTCCGCACCCAGCCCGACCTCGATGAAATGCTTGCGGTACGCATCGATGCGGTCGAACACGTCCGTGGTGCCGGTCGTCTTGCCGTTTTCATCGCAATAGATTAGCGCACCGGTGTTGTGGAACAAGGTCCTGTTCTCAATAATTAAACTAAACACATCTGCCTTCCTGGGTCTCCGCGATTTAATCATTTACTCAAGCCTCACTCAGGATTTTACCCATTTCTTGATCGACAAAACGGTCAAATCCGATTTCGTGGAAATGCACTCCTTCTGAGAGTGATTTGTAGTTGGATTTGATCTGCTCGTTAAGATATGGATCAACCACGTGTATTTCGTGATTCGGAAGCAGATTCTTCATAAACAATGCCTTGATGTGCACGTCTGCTTCTGGAAACGAATAGCCGATAAAGACTAACTTTTTGCTTTTTCTAATCTCATTGGCAGTTTCATCAAGCAACTTGTTGATTACAGGGTGAGCAAGATTCTTGATGTGGGATGGCGGCACAATACAGGTTTGGAACCGATTGCCGTCATGGGGACATAAAAGATCAAATACCTGCGTGTCCGGATTTTCGCAACTTGGATAGATGTAACGTTTAAAACCCATTGATGTCAGGTCAATGCGGGTATCCCAAGGCGTGAGCAAAACCTGATTGCAGCAGTTACAGAACTTCCAATTTAGAGAACCATGTATCTTCAATAACTTTATTGAAACCGGCAAATTACCACTTTCCACCTCCACCGGCTCCCGCGGGTTTATCCACCAGTTGAATGCATCGATGCCTTCCAAATCGTCGTAGTTCATTAGGTCTATGCAAAAATCTATAAACGCACGTTTATAGAAGAGAAAATCGAACGCTTCATCGATCAACGTGTCGTAGTTCATAGTCACTACAGATATGTTTCTGTTATGAGCATCTACTGTTTGCCAAAACTTCTTGTAAACTTGGCCCTTGGAGCAGTTTGATGCGATCAAATAATGAATAGTTTGTATAAGTGCCTCTCGAATATCTCTAATTTTTTCAGTGCTGTAGTTCTGTCCTAAGGCTTCCTGCTTAGTTATAAAGTAGTCCAGATAACCAAATATGGATTCAAGCGTTGGATAAAATTTTCCGCTACTCGTATAAAAATTCTCTTCAATAAATTGCCTAACAAGATTGATGGCTTCGCTGCCATTTAAGTCTGCATCTTCTTTTGAGAACAACGCAGACACGATATCTTTTTGCAGCGGAACACCCTCGGAGACCGACGCGCCTGCCCCCATTACGAAAATCACATCTCTTTGACGTGGATACTCTAGGTATAATCTATCTGCCATGTTTTGTGCTCTTGATCGTGGGCTTTATCGCAATGACCGAAGGACGATTAAGATCACTGATTAGCGAATGAAGTTCTCAACATAGTCCGCACCCAGCCCGACCTCGGCGAAGTGCTTGCGGCACGCATCGATGCGGTCGAACACGTCGGTGGTGCCGGTCGTCTTGCCGTTTTCATCGCAATAGATTAGCGCACCGGTATTGTGGAACAAGGTGATCATCTCATCACAATCGTCATCGACGACAAGGGTATGAATCTCGCCCGGCGGCTCGAACAGATACGAGCCCGGTCCGGCGACCCAGTCATGCTCGAGATAGCGCCACGAGCCCTTGATGACAAAGCCGTGCACCGGTGCCGGATGACGATGGCGCGACAGAAAGCCGCCGCCTTTAACCTTGGTTAGATGCACCCAATAGCCTTGCGAGACATTCAGGCACAGTGGCCGGGACCAGCGATCCGGCGACAGTGGCACCCACAGACGTTCGTCGTCGTTGGCAAAGGCATCCTGAATGAAAATCTCGGCAAGGCCGCCGGTCACATTGGGGCCGGTATAGGGGGCCGGGATTTTCGGTTTCTGTGAACCATCCATTGTATCAGTCCTTACTTGTTGCCGGTTTCCGCGCGGTAGCGGGCGAGTGTTTCCTCGTTGGCCGGATACAGGCCCGGCAAGGCAACGCCCTTTTCGACTTCACCGACAATCCAGGCTTCGAGCTTTTCCTGCTCGATGGCGGCCTCGATGATTTCTTCGGCAATCGCTTTCGGGACTACCACCGCGCCGTCGTCGTCAGATACGATAATATCATCCGGGAACACCGCCGTGCCACCGCAACCAATCGGTTCCTGCCAGCCGACAAACGCCATTTGATGCACCGCCGCCGGTGCCGCCGTGCCGTTACACCAGATCGGCAGCCGGGCCGCCTTGACGCCGGCGGAATCGCGCATCACGCCGTCGGTGACCAGCGCCAATACGCCGCGCTTGCGCATCCGCGCGACCAGAATGTCGCCCATCACACCGGCAGTATCGCAGCCGCGCGCATCGATCACGCAGACGCAGCCTTCGGGCATGGCCTCAATCGCGGCACGGGTCGAATTCGGTGACTTCCAGGCTTCCGGTGTTGCCAGATCTTCGCGCGCCGGCACGAAACGCATGGTGAAGGCCGGACCGGCGACTCGCTTCTCTGCGAAGCAATACGGCATCGTCCCCTTGAGCCAGGTGGTCCTGAGGCCACGCTTGAGCATGACCGTGGTCAGGGTCGCGACGGCGACACCTTCGAATTTTTCGCGTAACGCCTGATCCATTTATATTCCTCCCGAACGTGATGGTGTCTTGTTTGA
>PCWF01000131.1 GCA_002796165.1 Nitrospinae bacterium CG11_big_fil_rev_8_21_14_0_20_56_8 | reverse complement strand
ACAAGCCGGGCCAGGGTTTCCGGCAAGATTCTTCGCCGCAATGCGGCTCAGAATGACGAATTGGCGCTTTTCATGATAAACCGGGCTCTTGCAAAACGTTACTCCGGCCCTTTTTTAAATGTCGTCGCGAGCGAACGCCCGTGAGCGTGGCGATCCAGCCTCCCTTCCCGGAAGGCGAGGTCACTCCTTGTCTTTTTCCATCTGGGCGGCTTTTTTCTGCATCTTGGAAACGGCGTCCTGCACGCTCTTTTCAGCATTCTTCACCGTGCCGATGACTGCCTTGCCGGTGGCGCGGGATTTTTCCTCCTGCTCGCCACAACCGGCTCCCAATCCCCAGCACAAGGCCAGCATACAAACCACCACTACGATTCGGATCCCGAACATATTTTCATATCTCCCCTACGGACTAGTGAATTTAGGATTTCCAGATTATCCAAGGTTTGCCCCCTCATCTTCAAACAATCTTCCCATCCCGATCCCGGAGCGGCTTTCCGGTAAATTGCCCGATCAGGCGACAGGCATGCCGACAGTCCTCAAGGTCCGTAAATAACAGGTTCAACTCCTTCTCTTTAGATTGGCGATCGGCCTCGTATCCCAAAAGAATTTTATAATTTTCGCGGGTCCCATGCTTGCCCGACTGGACAAGGGTCTTGATTTCGATGGAGTCAATGAGATCTCCCCGCACCTGGAACCCGGGATCTTCCAGGTCCCACGCCTTGGAGAAGGTTAATAGATTTCGGGTTTTATCCAGGATTATGGCTCCGTGCAAAATCCATCGCAACAAAAGAGACCCCAGCACCACGGCCCCCACCTCCGCCCCTATAACGCCCACGGCAAAGGAAGTTTCCAGACCCAAATTGGGAATGACGACGACAAGAGGAAGGCTCATGCCCGCCAAGGCATAAAACAGGATCCGGGCGTCGCGGTAAATCCGGATGCGCCCCTGTTCTTCCTCAATTTTAAGTAGCATCGCCTCGCCTTGAGGGAAAACCAACATTATCGGGAAGAGGATTCCCCGTTTAATTTATGCCTAAATGGAATTATTGTAAAATCTTTCTCCACGCCTCCGTTTATTATTCAACGATACCCAGCAGGAAGCTACGGGTTCCCCTGCGCAGGTTTGCCAGGGAGAACTTCCCTCCTGCACAACCAGGGTGGGCAGATGAAGTTCGCTCAACTGGCTTCCGATCTCGCGCATATCGCCCGTGTTGAGAAGAAAAGCCCCCGTCGGGTCTCCGCGCATGATGTCCATTCCCAGAGAAACCACCAGGAAATCAGGCTTGAACCGCCGGACGATCTTCAACGCCTCCTGGTAAACCTTGAGGACCTCGGCCAGTTTCTGTTTTTCCCGGACGGTGTTGGCCTGGTATAAACGCCAAATCCGGATCATGCGTTTCCCCATCTCAAGAATAAGATCATAACTCTTTTATTTTTATATAGTTATATCCATTCTCCATTGGGGAGAAGCGGGCCTTTTCGACCCCCAAATTATTTTGCCTTTTGCAAAAAAAGGGTGGATGATAATTCTTGTGGCCCCGTCTCCTTTTTAAGACCCTGAGGCCGATGTTAACCCGAAAACCCTCTTTTACCCATGAATGATATCGAAAAAAAATCCGGACTACATCCCCAGAAATTGTCCTCCGCTGAAAAAAAGCCGCACACTAAAGAGAAAAAAACAGGTCCGGTCAAAACCCTCGGTCCCGTTTCCGATCTGGAGCGGCACCTGCCCCCGGAGTGGTGGAAAAACCTGTTCAGTTCCCTCTACCTCAAAACCGATGGGGACGTGGTCGAAAATGACATCAACACGGTAAAAGACATCGACCTTCTCATCGAAACCACGGGAATCCGCAAAGAAGATAACCTGCTCGATCTGTGCTGTGGGCAGGGACGGCACTCCATTGAACTGGCGCGAAGAGGGTTTCACAACATCACCGGAATCGACCGTTCCCGTTACCTGATCCGTCTGGCCCGCCGCCGGGCGAAGCAACAGGGGTTGAGCGTCGCCTTCTCGCAGGGAGACGCGCGGAAGTTCCGCGTGCCCGAGAGCTCCAGGGACTGTGTGTTCCTGATGGGCAACTCCTTCGGTTATTTCGAATACGAGAAGGACGATATTGCCGTGCTCAACGCGGTAAAAAAAGTGCTGACGTCCGAAGGCAAGCTGGCCCTGGATATCGTGGACGGGGAATGGATGGCAAAAAATTTCGAACCGCGTTCGTGGGAATGGATCGACCAATGCCATTTCGTCAACCGCGAGCGGACCCTCAGTTCCGATGGGAAGCGCATCGTCTCGCGCGAGGTCATCACCAATTCCGAGATCGGCGTTCTGGCGGACCAGTTTTACGCCGAACGTATTTATTCCCGGGGGGAGATCGTTCGCATCCTGGACAATATCGGTTTCACGGATATCTGCGTGAATCCCACTCCGGCAACCGATTCGACCCGGGGCCAGGACCTGGGAATGATGGCGCACCGCATTTTCATCACCGCCGTGGGTCCGGTAAAGGATCTGGTGGTCCGGCCGGTCAAGAAAGAGGTCACCTCCGTCACGGTGCTGATGGGCGATCCCAATATGCCGGATGCGGTGAAGATGGGCGGCAAGTTCAATGAGGAAGATCTTGAAACCATCCGGATCCTGAAAAAAAACCTGGCGGAGTTGTCTGGATTCAACTTCATTTATATGGAAAACCATAAAAATCTGATTCAGGAACTGGCGAAAAATCCTCCGGCGTTTGTGTTTAACCTGTGCGACGAGGGCTACAACAACGTTCCCACGCTTGAGCTCCATATCCCCGCCCTGCTGGAGATGTTTAAAGTTCCTTATACCGGAGCGGGCCCGGGGTGTCTTGCCCTGTGTTACAACAAGGCCCACGTGCGCGCCATCGCCCAGAACCTGGACGTGGACGTGCCTATGGAGACTTTTTTCGATCCGAGCGACCTGGCGGCCAATCTGCCGTCCTATTTTCCGGCGATTCTCAAGCCCAACCTGGGTGACAGCTCGGTGGGGATCACCCAGAAATCGGTCGTGTACACCGCCGAGGAGCTCCTCTCCTACCTGGATGTCCTGCGGGAAAAATTCCCCGGGGTTCCTGTTCTCGTGCAGGAATTTTTACAAGGCCCGGAGTACAGCGTCGGCCTGATCGGCAATGCCGACAAATTCGAGGTGTTGCCGATTCTGGAAGTGGACTACTCGCGGCTTCCGGAAAATCTTCCGAAGATCCTCTCCTACGAATCCAAATGGGATCCGGATTCCCCTTACTGGACCGAGATCAAATACAAGGAAGCCAATCTGGACGAGACCACCGCCCGCAAGCTGGTGGATGCTTCCGGGAAATTGTTCGACCGCCTGGAATGCCGCGATTACGCGCGATTCGATTTCCGATCCAACGGCCGGGGAGAGATCAAACTGCTTGAGGTCAATCCCAATCCGGGCTGGTGCTGGGATGGAAAGTTCAACCTGATGGCGGGGTTTGCCGATTTGAAATACCACGACGTTTTACGCATGATCCTGCAAGCGGCCAAAGACCGAATCGACCCCTCCGATGGACAAGGGAAAATTCATTGAACCCCAAAATCATGACCCCCAGAGCTTATTTAAAACTGGAAGACCTGTTCAAGAAGATCAACGTGCTTCACGGCATCGCCGCGCTCCTGCGCTGGGACGCGGCGGTCATGATGCCCAAGGGCAGTTCCTTCATCCGCGGCGATCAATTGGCCGTGATCGATGCGGAGATTCACTCCCTGATCAACTCGAAGCGGTTGTCCTTCCTGCTCGACCGGGCCGAAGCACACGCGGGCGACCTGGATGACTGGCAGGGGGCCAATCTGGTCATCATGCGGCGCTTGTGGGTCCGCGCCCGCGCCCTTCCCAAACGGCTCATCACCGCTCTCAACCGCGCGACCGTAACCGCCGACCAACGCTGGAGGGAAGCAAAGGAAAGCAATAATTTCAAACGACTCGCCCCGGCATTGGAAAAGGTCGTGAACCTGACCCGGGAAAAAGCGGAAATTCTAAGCTTGAAAATGGGCGTCACCCCCTATGAGGCGCTTCTCGACGAGTATGATCCCTATCGTCGCTCGGAGGAAGTGGAAACCCTGTTCAAGGAACTGCACCACCTGCTTCCCCCTATGATCTACAGGGTAATCGAGCGGCAGGCGGACTGGTCCCCTCCTCCCGCGCATCTGTTCATCCCCAAGGTGCGGCAACAGCACCTGGCACGCAAGATCATGAAGACGATGGGGTTTCCTTTCAACAACGGGAGGTTGGACGAAAGCCCCCACCCCTTTACCGAAGGTCCTCCCGGGGACATTCGCATGACCACCTGCTACGATCCGAACGACATCATGAAGGGTCTCATGGGTGTGCTCCACGAAACGGGCCACGCGCTTTACGATTTCGGCCTTCCGCACCAATGGATCCATCAACCGGTGGGACGGGACATGGGCATGACCATCCACGAAAGCCAGGCTTTGCTGATGGAGATGGTCGTAGGGCGAACCCGCGGATTTTTCATTTTTGCGGCGCCCTTGATCTCGCGGATCC
>PCWF01000049.1 GCA_002796165.1 Nitrospinae bacterium CG11_big_fil_rev_8_21_14_0_20_56_8 | reverse complement strand
ATATTGCGGCATATCCGCGGTCAGGATGTTCTCTCCCCCGGCGAATTCCAGAAGCTCATTGATGTAGGTATTGCGGCCCACCACAAAAAGATCCCGCTTCGGATCGTTGCTGTCCCCCAGGAGAAGCAGAACCGATTTCCGCTTCACTCCCGCGAGGCGTTCCCGGTTCCGCTCGATCTCGCCTTTCATGCGATCCACAAGCTTTTGGGCTTCCGGTTGAATCCGCAGGGTCTCCCCAATCTTTGCAATGGAGCTGAAGATCTGGCCCAGATCGATCATGTTCAGAGGCAGGGACTGAATTCCCAACTGCCGGGTCAATTGGAGGATTCGCGCATTTTTATCCTGGTGAATGATCAAATCCGGTTTCAGGGAGATAATTTTTTCATAACTTGGATTGACCACCCCTCCAATCCGGGGCAGGTGGAGGGCCGCTTCCGGGTAAATGCAGAAATCGGTGATCCCCGCCACGCGCGGACCCGCGCCCAACTCGAACAGAATTTCGGTAAAGGCCGGGGACAGGGAAACGATGCGTTGCGGGGCAGAGGCCCGTTGGGCCGAAACCGGTCCGGCCCAAAGGCCTCCACCGGGAAACCACACAAGCAGAAACAACCCGAGGGAGAAAACCAGGGTTGAAACGGGGCGAGTCGTTTTTCGGCCCCGAGGCGCAGGCATAAAACAGGGCGCTATCGACAGATGCGTTTTTGGGTTAGACGTTGCCACCGGAAACACCGCGTCCCAGTGAGAAGGAGGGCAAAAAAATCCCCTTTTGGGGAAGGGGATCGATACGGCTTACCCTTCACCTCTCGAACCACGAAGAGTTTGTGAAGCGCTTGCGGATAAGGTCTTCTGGCTCCCGGATCGTTCTCCACCCACCCCTTCCCATTTGACGGATCAAACAGTGGATCTGGCAGGTTTTGTCCCCGGTTACAGCGGCGGGTCCGCGACGGATTCGCACCGTCTTCCAATTTCAGCAAGCAACAATGATCTGGATGTAGCCTAGCAAAATTCGCCGTGAAGTCAACAACGGAATGGGTGGCGAACTCAACTGTTGAAGAATTCGCTGACTTCTTTCAGGTTGTCGGCGTTGACTTCGTGCCTCTGTCCGGTTTCGCGGGCAATGAGGTGGTGCCCCCGGCTCTTCATTTCCTCCAGCGCGTGGTCGGCCAGGAAAGAGGGGACCACGTCGTCGTTGGCGCCGAAAATGCCCAGGATGTGGATGGGAGGCCGAGCGGGTTCCTCATCGGGGATTTCGGGCAAAAACCCGCAAATGGAGGCGACGCGGTGGATGTCATGACCGCCAAACAGGGAATACACCAGCGACGCGGCCGCCCCCTGCGAAAAGCCCCAAAGGCAGATTTGCCCCTCGGCTCCGGGATATTTCTGGTCCAGGAACCGGAAGGACGCCTCCACCATGCCGGAGGCGAATTCCACGAAACGGGCCACGGCCTGTTTTTGCCGGGGACCATCCTCCCACCAGCTCCATAACCCCTTTCCGGCGTCGATGGGACCCTCGGGGTAGACCATCAAGGCGTTTTGGACGGTCAGCTTGTTCCCATAAATAAGCATGTTCTCCGGGGTGGAATCGGCGCCGTGGAACCCGATGAGCAATTTCACCGGACCTTCCGGCTGAATCGGGGTCTCCCCCACGATAACCTTTTTCCCGTCCCATTCCTGATTTTGATACTGGATCGACATGTTCACCTTATTTATGATTTACGGGGATCTGCAATAATCGGGAAACTCCCGGTTGGATTAAGATTCGAGCCGCCCTGAACCCGTTTCGAGAAGCCGCGAGGCCAGACGGACGGCTTCTTCCCGGGACTGGAGGGTCCCCAAAACCCGGCTCTCCTCGACACATTCTAATATATCCCGGAAAAGGGGCGAGGGGGCAAGTCCGAATTCGCGGATCAAGTCGTCCCCGTTGATCAGAGGCGGCTGATCCTTGGCCGGGAGGTAGCGGCCAAAATAAAACGCGCAGGTCTTCCGGGCGGCGGCCAAAAGATCTTTGTCCCCTAAATTCCCGGTGGCTCCCAGCAGGTACAAGGCCGGGATGAGTTCTTCCCCGCTGGCGGTTACATACCGGTACAGGGCGGAATCGTCGGAGGTCCTACCGGCAAACTGCAACCGCGACGAGCGGGCCTGCCGGAAAGATTGGAGGGTCCGGGTCATGTATTGGATTTCAATATTGCTGAATCTCAGCCGATCGAGCACCCGTTCCGCCCCCGGTTGACCGTTCGTTTTCTTCTGTGCTCCCCCTCCCGGGGGCGAAGGGCAATCCCGATCCAGCGGTTCCAATAACGCCGCCATCCGGATCCCTCCGGATTTATCGCTCACGCACGCTCCGGCGCGGTGGGCCCATTCCCCCATAAAAGACTCCGGGGCCGCGAGGAACCGGTCCAGACCTTCCAGATTTTCCAGAGAAGATGATTGGAAGGAAGCGATTTCAGGAACAATCTGCTCCAGAAGCCCGCATTCGCCGAGCCGTTGCACGTTCCGGATGCAGGCGGGGGAGATCAGCAGGGCTTTCAATTCAGAGTTTACCCGTTCCGGGGCGACGGATCGAATGGCTTCTTTCAGGAGGCCGATCTGCTCCAGGGTGCCCGGTTCGATCTCGAATTCCAGCGCCGCCGCAAAACGGAAGGCCCTCAGCATGCGAAGCGGATCGCTCTGAAAAATGGGACCGGGAAGAACCCGCACGATTCCCGCTTCCAGATCCTGTTTTCCCCCATGCGGGTCCAGCCAGTCGGGTTTACCGTCTATAAAATCGGCCAGGGGTTGTCCCATGGCGTTGATGGTGAAATCGCGGCGGGACAGGTCGTCCAGGATGGTTTCTCCCTGCAACTCGCTAAAGTCGTAGACCCTACGGTCCTTGCCCACGACGCGGAACGTTTCCCGCCCGGGAGTGTCGTCGAGGGGAACCAGGGTGAACCGCGACCGGGATGCGAATTCCCGCGCCAGGCGGGATGCGCCCCGGACCGCGAAATCGAAATCGGAGCAATTCCGCTTCAACCAGCCATCACGCAAAGTCCCGCCAACAACGTAAATTAATTCATTAGTTACGCTAATTATATTTATAATTTCCTTTAGATTATTTTGGGGGCTGGCGCTCATTGGTTTTGGGTGAAACGATCGCAAGATTGAAAGGAATCCATCAATTTTACCTTAATTTATTCCCAGCCGGGCACGGAAGGTTTTCGTGCCGGACCGATCCGTCCCGATTTCAATCAGGGGCGGGCCCGTTGCTTCCCATATCCAGGTGAAAAAGGAAGTTGCGTGGTGGGACCGGATTGCAGAACCCCGGTGCCCTCCCAGAAATCGGTTACCTCCACCCGGTTCGGAGCCAGCTCTACCATTCTATAAATGGGTGCCCCATAGGCCTCGTGGGAACCTATAAAGCCCCGTTCGCCGAAATACAGGACCCGGTGCCGGACATTCGATTGCAGGTAAAACAGGAGATTCCCCAGCGATCCCGGTTCCTGCCCCTCCAGTTGCGGAGCGAAGTGGGCCCGCACCGAGCGGTACTCGTTCCGCCGGTCGGGCAGGGGAGTGTAAAGATACGTTCCGGGATCCTCGGCCAGCGGCACTCCATCCAGTACGATCTCGACGGAAAGTTGGTCGTGGTGCGCGTGGCCCCCATAGCCCTTTTGCCCGGTGGGTCCCAACCGCACGGTCAGGTATAGCCGATCGGATCGAAAAACATACAGCCCGAAATCGGGAAACGCCTCCAGAGTCAATGGGGTCAGCAGATCGTCGCCGGGAGCCGGAAATTCCGTCCGGTGCTTTTTCGAAGGCGGGAGGCCGTTCAAGCGCGCGTTCCAATCCTGCCAATCCGCCTCGGACCCGGTCCGGTGAGTTCGGGAATGGGGGGGGGCATCACTTTTCTTATAGGAGGGCAAGGAAGGATTTCCTGCGAGCCGGGAAAGAATTTCCATTTCCAGGGTCCGGGATCCCGCGAATTTCCGGAAATCCTCCCGCCGCCAAAACGCCCATCCCGCCGCCCCGAGGTGGCGATGATCCAGAACGTCCTCGTCCAGCCATTCCGGATCTCCGATCGTTTTGTCCCAGTTTTCGAGATGTGTAAACCGCTTCGCTATTTCCCTCGGGGAAATCATCATAACCTGTTGATTTAATTTAAGAAATCTTCCACTATCGTTGTCCCCGATCTGCACGATCTGCCCCCCCGGTCCCGTAGCCGCCTGGGTGAATTCGATGGCTTTTTCCATTCGTTCCAGGAAGGCCCCAGGAAGGAGGGTTTGCCTCCCGCCCTCGCCGAGGGAATGAACCGGGAGCGGCGATTCCGGTGCGGGGAAGGGAAGCCGGAGAAAGTGTGGGTCGAAATGCCGGAGCGACGCGGTCTCCTCCTCGGGAAGCCCGAGCACCAGGGCGGCGGAATAAAGCATCATCTCCAGAGAGAGCCGGTGGTAGCTGGTCGAGGCTTCAAAGTTCCCGCCATCGGGTAAAAATTGCGAGTCCATTTCCTTGACCAGCTCGGTCACGGAAAATGCCAGCCACGCCCGGGTCTCTGCAGTATTTGAAAGATGAGCGGCGGCGAACAGCAGTCCAGAGATATTGGCCAGGTAATGGTTGCTCCGAAGAACCGGGTCCCACTCCAGATTCTGCGCGATGTGCCGGGCGTGATCCTGGATGGAACCCGTCAGGATCTTTGTGAATTCCGTATCGAAGGTTTCCCCGCCGTTGATGAAAATTCCGTAGGCCGCGAGCCAGTTGGCCACGCGGATGCCCACATCCATCGCGCAAACCCAGTTGACGCCGTACCGGGGCGGGTTGGTGGCGATGAAATCGAGCACCTGGTTCCGATATTCCCTGAGATAAACCTCCGGGGGGACAAATCCTGGATGGTTCCGGCGTGCGTAAAGGCAGGCCAGCGCCAGTTGCGGCAGGTGCTGACCCCGCGCCAGTTCCCACGGAACCTTGATATCGGCTCCGGGGTGCGTTCCATACCGGATTTCCGGGGACCAGGTCTGCTCGCTCCAGCGGTAGCCACTCTTGAAATCGAGTTGCCAGTCGAGCGGGACGTAGGATCCGTCCAGCCGTTTCCAGATCTTTTGAGAAATTTCAAGGTTGGCGGGGTTGATCCGTCCGGTTAACCAGGCGCCCCCGGGGTCCGGGCGGACGGAAGTGACGGGGGGATAAACGTGGCCTTCCACACCCCGGCACCGCATCCCGGGATGCACTTGCACCCATCCCGATCCCAGCAGATCGAACCGGTGGTCGAGGTACCGACGGCAAAGCTTGGCGAGAAGGTTCCCATAACCGGGATCGGACTCCACGTCAACGGCGGGAAACCGGGCGCCGAGGGCTCCGGTCTCCAGTAAATCCTGGGAGAAGGTGGGATACAAACGATCCCGTTTTCGTTTGGCGGCCCGTGCCATTCCCCGGCGGATCCATTTGATCCCCTTTTGCAGGGCGATATGCGGGGGATGGCGGAACAATTCCCGAAGCAGATGGTTCCAGTTCATGGCCGGAGGCCCCCGTCGGCCGATTCGATAATTTTCCGGCTGTGTTCCTTCCAGGTGTAACGGGTTTCTGCTTCTACCCGCGCATTTTTGCCAAGCCGATGGCCCAGCTCCGGATCGCGGAGAACATGGAGGAGTCCGTTCATCAGCGCATCGGCATCCCCCGGCGCGACGAGCCACGCGGTTTCCCCGTGGTTCAGGACGCGGCCGATCTGGTCGAGATTGGAGGCGACGATGGGTTTTCCCATCGCCATGTACTCGAACAACTTGATGGGAGAACCGAAAAAGGGGGTCCCATCGGGATTGGGGACATGCGGGGAAACCAGGATATCGCAGGCCGCGAGGTGTTCCGGGCCTTCCTCCTGGGGGATCAGGCCGGTGACAAGGCAGTTGTCCCCTGCCTTTCCGCTTTCCAGAACCTGTTGCACGCGCGCAAGCGTTTTACCGCCGCCGATGAGGAGCAGGCGGGTCGATTCCCGGCAATCCGGATTTTCCTTCAACAACCGGACGTAGGCTTCGGCGAGAATTTCCGCGCCGTGCCACGGCCCGAAGGTGCCGATGAATCCCAGCACCGTCTTCCCTTCGAGGCCATATTGCCCGCGAACCCGGGAGCCGCTGACGTTCGGGGAATATTTCGTTTCATCGACGGCATTGGGATTCACGAGTATTTTGTGCGAGGGGATACCGCGCCCGGTCAATTCGTCCCGTGACGGTTCGCTGACCACCACGATCCGGTCCGCCCATTGGAGATTCAACAGTTCGATTTCCCGGGCCAGCCGCTCATGGAACAACCGTCCGCTTCCCCAGTTCCGGCTCATCCACAAGACCGATCCATTGTATTCGCAGACGAACGGTACCCGGAACTCCCTTTTCAGTAAAACCCCGGCGTAGTTGAACGGACTGTACCTCTGATAGACCCATTGCGGGGCCAGGAGGCTCCAGTTGTTTTTCACGAATTGAAAAACCTGGCGGGAATAGTGGACGTCGGGCATGTTCGGCAGGTTTGCGCCTTTACGATATTGCGGAAAGCAGAGATGGAAATCCAGGTCGGAAGGGACGCCGGTTAACACGTCGGTACTCACCACCTGGGTGCGGACTCCCAAATTCCGCAGTCCGGAGATCACGCCGCTCGTGTGGGATACGGACCCGCCGCCGGTCAGGTTGAAACTGTGGTCCGTTCGCAAGTACAGCAGGCATGCCGGCTTCGCCATTCCGGGGGCTTCGAATGCCGTCGATTTCAACTGTTCCACTTCCTGCATGATATTTCCGTACAGTCCCGGCCAGCGAAGAAAGTCACCCGCCAGTCGGCCCAAAGAGGAGGATAAGCCGGATTTAGGGGCCACCCTTCCCTTGCCGTCGCGCCATTCCCACCTCCCGGCTCCCGAAACCGCCAGGTAAACTTCAAAAAGATCGCGGAAGGGGATGGCCTCTACATGACCGCAGAGAATGGACACCCCTTTCTTCGGAAATCGCGTGGCCGTTTTCAGGTGCGCGGCGACCTCCGCCAGGGTCACGGTTTCACGGATGTCCATGTCAGGATCAGTTGCCATCGGGGTCGGGGGGAGGCGCGGGTTGCAGGCGAAGTTTTTCCTTCGGATCGTTTCGTGCGGCGTATTCCTTTACCCGGCCGTACCACGACGAGGTGGAGTACAGGTCGTAGCGGCGTTGTTTATATCTCAGGTCTTCCATGCGGGGAATGTTGGCAAGAACCGGGGCTCGAAGCAAGTCTTCGATTCCGCAGGGAAAATGGATGTTGCACGTGGGGTCGAGTATCGCGGGCCGTCCGCCGGGAAAGCCGATCTGGATGACCTCGTGAGAATCTTCAAGCAGGGGCCCCCGTCCGCGGGGATGGTTTTGCGCCACCATGGTGATCCATTGTACGGGATAACCCTCCCGTTGAAGAATTGTGCCCAGCACGACCGCATATCCCCAGCACCAGGCATGTCCGCCGGAAATGATCCGGACCGGATCGCTTCCCTCGGTGGGTTGCGCGGGATCGAGCCTGTTGTAGGTCCATTGCATCGCGTCCAGGGCGCGGGCCAGGAAAAATCCGCCGTCCATAGATTTCCAGGCGCGTAAATAGATCATCCGGTCGAGAGCGGGAGGGTAGGGAGGCATCCCGCATTCTTTGAAGGTATCCACTTCTTCCGTGAAGACGGGAGCGAATCCCCGGTCTTCCAGCCGCAGACGCACCTCGTGGGGAGCGGTTTTCCAGGTATGATTGTCGCAGGCTAGGCCGGGGTTGCGCGCATCGCTCGGCAGGGCGGCAATCAGGACTCCGCCGGGGCGAAGGATGCGGTGAATTTCTTCCAGAACCCGGTCCACGTCCCAGGCATGTTCGAGGACGTTGTCGGCGTACACACAATCGAACGAACCGTCTTGAAATGAGAGGCGCTCGAAATGCTCCACCTGGAACGAGGCCCGGTCCGAGGCGTAGCGGTCCCGGGCTTTGGCGATGAATTCCTCTCCGCAGTCCGCTCCCACGACCTGGGTCCAGGGGTAGAGCCGGGCGATCCGGTCGGTCCAATAACCGGAGCCGCATCCCAGGTCGAGAATGGTTGCACGGTCCAGGGGAATCATTTCCTGGAGGCGGAACGATTGCGCCTCGTTCCTCGATTCCCCCATGATGGACCCATATTCCCTCCGAACCTGGAACCGGGCTTCATCGTCGGCATCGGCGCGCATGCGGGACAAAAGATCCGGCCGGGCCGTCTCCGCCATTTCAGACAGGGTGATAAATTCAAACCGCCCGTCATCGCGGAGCCGATCCAGATTGTCGGCGATTCCATCGAATTGCAGATTGCCCTTGGTATGACCGATCATCACGAAATACTCGTGTCCCGCAAGCCGCTCCGGTTCATAGGAGGGGATGAAGTGTGCGAATGAGCGGGGAAGGATCCGGTTGACCCCGCGCCGCAGGGGACGCAGAGCGGAATAGAGTTGCCCGGCCATGGACTGCAATTTGCGGCGGAAGCGGTGTGTCTCGGTGGAGGATTGCGCGCGGCGGCGGGTTTCGAGGAATCCGAGCAGATGTTGCGCGAACCGGCGGCCTTCTTCCCCGTCGAGGAACCACCGTCGGTCTGGGGCAAACGTGAAGATGGGAAGCTCGACGATGCCCTGTTCCGCCGGCGGCGCTTTCAATTGCGGATCGAACCGGTTGGCGAAGTGGGGTTGATGATCCGAGCAGGCCAGGGTGTAATCGTATCCCCTTTCTTCGGAACGTCCTCCCCGGTAGACGGAAGAGTCGCAAACGATCCCGTGGTGGACCAGCGCTTCGGATATGGCGCGGAAGGGCTGGGCCTGGTAAGCCCCGGCGCGATAGCAGGTGACCCGGTAATCGTCCCGTGCATCGCTCAGCAGGGCTTCGAGGGTCAGCTTGCATTTTCCGATCAATGCCACGATATCGCCGGGATAATCGGCCAGACGCGAGCGGCTCCAGTCCCAAATCCATTGCCCGTCCTTGTGTCGGGCTCCGAGTTCCGGCAACCAGTTGGGGTGAAGGTGGAGTTGCACATCGTGGCCTCCTGCCACGGCCTGTTTCCATTGCGATTCCATTTTTTCGGCGATGGCGGCATCATTGGCCTTCAGCCAGAAATATTCACCCATTTCCGCAAAGATCGTGAGCTTCAGATTCCGCTCGTCGAATAATTCGAGCAGGCGGTTCATGGGATCGAAGATGTCGGTGGTCCAGTCGATGGACTTTCCCTCCGGAACAGGGTGCCAGGTTTCGTAGTCCACGGTCACCGCGACCAGGTGCCGCTTTCGGCGTGCGAGGAATACCCCGTGACCCGATTCGAGTCGGAACTGCCGCTCCACCGCGAAGCATTGCTCCACCATTCTTTGCAATTCCTCGAACTCGAGGTAATTCTTGCCGGGACACCAGGCGGAGATGAAGGCGATGCCGCCGGGAGAAAGGTGGCCGGAAATCCATTCCAGGGAGCGGACCTTGCTTGCCTCGTCAAGGTAATAAATGACGTCGCTGTAAATAATGGTGTCGAACGATTCCCGGTCCAGCGGGGTTTGCCGGAGGGAATCGGCGGAGGCTTGAACGAAGCGGATGAAGGGGTAGCGGGATTGACCTTTGGAGATCGCTTCCGCGGCCACCTCGACGCCGGTCAGGTTCTGGAAATTCCCCTGAAACCGGCTGAGGAAAGCGCCGAATCCGCACCCGATGTCGAGCAGGGAGTTTCGGGACCGCGCATGGGATTGGATTTGGTCAAAATAAAAATCGTAGCGGCCGGAACGGGCGTTTCCGATATTCCACGGGTCGCTTTCCTCCCGATAGATTTTGGAAAAATTACGGACGACTTTCATCGGCGTTCAAGTGTTGAAGGACATAAATATATTGTACCAGCAGGACCAGCGCGTAGCATAAAAGTGAAGCGATTGCGGCGCCGGAAATTCCCAGCGCCGGGATCAGGAATCCATTCAAAACGATGTTTGCCCCCGCCGCCAACACCCACACCTGCACCCCGAACCAGGGAAGTCCCACGGAGGCGAGATAGACGGAGAGAATATTATTGATTCCGTAAAACACCATCGCCGGGCAAAGCCACAAAAAGGCGGGAACCGAGGGTAAAAATTCCGCGCCGAACATCAATCGAACGACGGGGGAGGCCACCAGCGCGGCGCCTCCCGCCAGCATAAGCATGATGCCGCCCAACACGAGAGAGGCGTTTTTCGCCAGCTTCCATTTTTCAATCAGGCCGGGAAGGGTCGACAACCTGGGGAACAACACCGTGCCGACCACCGCCGGAAACAGATAGAGCATATCGGCCATGGCGGAGGAGATGGAATACTGCCCGGCGTCGCTGGCCCCCAGGAGGTACTTCACCATCAACAGGTCGATCTTCAGAAGCAGAAACGCGAAGAAACACGCCAGGTAAGCTTTCAGTCCATAAGGAAGACCGCCCTTCAATAATGCCCACGAAAACCCGGCCACGGGAATTAACCAGGGCCGGAGGAACCACAACCCGAGAAAGAAAATCGCCATCGGGGCCAGGATGCCGCAAAAGAAAACTTTTTCGACCGTGACCGGGGTGAAGGCGAGAACGATCCCCAAGGCCAGAAGCGAGAGCGACCGTCCAATGATGTCGGTGAGATTATAAAAACGTACCCGGTTCAATCCGAGCAGGAGATTTTGCAGGAACATCCCCGACAGGCTGAAGGGAATGGCCAGGCAGGCGCCCCAGAGCAAGGGGTCCTGAACCGGCGCCAGCGAGGGAAAGAGGCGGCAGGCCCCCCACCCCAACAGGCCCATCACCCCGCCCAACCCGAACCCGGCAACGAGAGAATTGACGATCAGTACCGGCGCGGTGGATTTGTTTCTGGAAACGTAATAGGTGGCCGAGGAATGAAGTCCAAGATTTCCGAACTGGACGCCGATGGAGACGAGCGCAAACGCGATGGCGTACTCGCCGCGTCCCTCCGGACCCAGAGCCCGTGCCACGAGGACCGTGGACGCGAGGCCCATGAGAATGAGCAAAATTTTGGCTCCGAACGTTTCGCCCACTTTTCGGACGAAATCGGACTGGGCCGCGGTTCGCATCAAATTCTTTCCGGATCGAAGCGGGGTCAACATGGATTAATGGGTCTGCCTTGGGTTAAGGTTGATGGACGAATTCCTTCCACCACAGGGCGAAATTGAACAGGTACCACACCTGGGAGCCGCTTCCCTTCTCGATAAGTTTCAGCACCTCGCCGCGATCCAGAAAATCCGTTTGGTCGCAAAACTCCATGAGCTCGCTTCGGATGCGCGTTCCCAGCCGGTCCCGCAACCATTCGTGCAAGGGTACGCCGAACCCCTGTTTGGGACGATGGATCAATTCGTCGGGGATCAACCCCGTGACGGACCTCTTGAGGAGATGTTTTAATTCCCCGTTTCGGGTTTTCATGGCCGAGGGGATGCTGAAGGCCAGCTCCACGAATTTGTGGTCGAGAAAGGGCACCCTTCCCTCCAGGCTGACGCCCATGCTCATTTTGTCCACGCGCATCAACAGCAGTTCGGGAAGCCGCAGGTTGAGATCGAGATAAGACATCCAGTTCAGAGGGGACGGTTCCCACGAATTCCCGGAAAATCTCCGGTGGATTGGGGCCAGGGCCTCCCACGAGGAAAAATTCCTGAACTGGTGGCGAAGCCGGGACGAAAGGAGACGTTGTTTCTGTCCCTCCGTGAACGCTTCGGCCCCGCCCCAGAATACCGGTTGATGCTGGCATGCGCGTCTCAGCCATTCATAGTAAAAGGTTTGCTCGCGTCCCAGCGCGCGAAGCCCGGTCAACAGGAGCTGTTTCACCGCACGGGGCACCGGCCATCGATTTTTCCGTTCCAGGTCGAGGGCCATCTTCCATCCGGGATATCCCCAGAACAGTTCATCGGCGCCTTCACCGACCTGGCAGACGGTCACCCCGTTGTCCCGTGCCAGTTTGGAAACGTAGTAAACGGGAACGCAGACCGGATCGGCGATGGGCTCGTCCTGCAGGTAAACCATTCGCGGCAGGAAATCGAGGAGGTCGTCCAGGGTCAATTCCTTCTCATGGTGCTCCGCGCCAACCTTACCGGCCATGATGCGGGCAAAATGAAGCTCGTTCCGGCACGAACGGTAATCGCCAGCATAGCCGATGGAAAAGGTTTTGACCGGACGGGATTCCCCCTCCGAAAACAAGGCGGTGTTGGTGCTCGAATCGATTCCTCCCGAAAGGAAGACCCCGATCGGAACGTCGCTCATCTTTCTCAATCGAACGGCGGTCCGCAATTCATCGAGGATCCTTCGGCAGACCTCGGCCTCCGATTGTTCCCGCATCGGGTGAACGTGGTCCCACACGTCCCAGTACCGCGTCTCCCGCATGTCTCCCGAAGCGGCGATCCGGAGCCAGGTTCCGCCGGGAAGTTTATGAATCCCCTCGAACAACGTTTGGGGAGCGGGAGACGTGAGGAAAGAAAGATAATGATAAAACGCCTCTTCGTTCACCGCGCGGTTCTGGGCGGGGTCGCTCAACAGAGCCTTGATCTCGGAGGCGAAGAGGATCCGGTTCGACTGCCTGCTGTAGTAGATGGGTTTGATCCCGATCCGGTCCCGGGCCAGCCACAATTCTTTTTTAGTGTCATCCCAGAGCGCAAGGGCGAACATCCCCCGGAATCGGTGCAGGCAATCGATGCCCCATTCCTCGAATGCGTGCAGGATCACCTCGGTGTCGGAGTGATCGGTCTTCCAGCGATGGCGGCCGGTCTGTTCCAGTTCATTGCGAATTTGCGCGTGATTGTAAATCTCCCCGTTGTAGCTGATCCAGAGCGTGCCGTCCTCGTTGCACATGGGTTGCGCGGCGGCAGGGGAGAGATCGACGATGGAGAGGCGGCGGTGGCCCAGCCCGATTCTTGCATCGCCCGAAACCCAGGTGCCGAATCCGTCGGGCCCCCGGTGAACCATCGTTTCCCGCATGCGCGTGATGAACGGTTCCGTGACCGGGGATTTTCCGGGATCGAACGACAGGGCTCCAGCGAGACCGCACATAAAGGGACCTCTAATTTTTACCATTAGCCCTGAGCGGGCCTTTTAGAAAGGAGGGACTGATTTTCCCGAGCTCCTGGAAACCATAACAAAGGTTGACCAGATGGTACAGGTATACGTTGGCCATGTAGCTGTTTAAAAAATTGGAGATCAGGATCAACAGGGTTTGATAGGCGAGGATCGCCAGCAGGAGCAGGAAGAAGACATCCTTTTGCTTCAGGGAAACATACAGCGTACAGGGAGAGAGGGCCAGAGAAAAAAAGACCACGAAAATTCCGATGAGGGCCGACGCGGTGTGGAGCGCGATGGCCGCAAGCTCCGATGGGGCATAGTTGAAAATTCGGAGTGGATGATGAAAAAGATGGATGCGGCGTTCGGTAAACTGCCGATAGCAATCGGGATGGCAATCGGGGGATTCATAAAACTCGCCATGATACACGCCGCCGAGCAAAAGCGTCCTGAAGGTATAAAAAACCTTGCGCGCAAATTCACCCGGGTCGTCCGCGACCCGTTTGAAAAACTCCTGCTTGAGAAACCGGTCTTTTTCATAGACCGTGTAAGGCGTGACCTCGCCGAATTTTTCCTTGACCAGAGACCGCAAGAGCGGGTCTCCGTCGAATGGAGTGATCCCCCATGTGTTATCCGGGAGAGTTCCCAGTCCCATGAACAACACCGCGCCCGAATTGGTCGAAGTGAGGAGATAATGACCGGTGGCTTTCTTTGCATACAGCGCCCAGGGGACCAGCATCAGGTAAACGGAGACGGTCCAGACGGCGATTTTCCGGAGTTCCCGGATTCGAAAGTTAAAAACCGCGGCGGTGATGAGCGCCCATCCCACCGGCATCAGGTAGTAGTCGGATCGAAAATTCAACGCCAACCCGAAGGCGAGTCCGGAGGCGATCAGGCCCCGGATCCCGGCTGTGGGTGCGGTCATCCCGCGAACCCATCCCAGGAGCGACAGCAGGATCAGGCTGACGGCGGTACTGTAAGGCCAGCGCACCGAGTGGAAGGCGTACCAGGGTATCGAGACGATCAGGAAACACTTGAGGGCCGATGCCGATTTTTCCTGGAGGCGCCCCGAGGATTCAAGGTGCCGGACAAGGAAATATGCGGAGGCGACCGCCAGAGCGTTCTGAAAGAGGAACAAGGCCAGGCGGTTCTCGGTGATCAGGAAGACCCATCCGTATCCCCACATGGGGAAGGTGGGGGTGGCTTGGGGAACGGCATGGGGATCGAATCCGGAAAGGATGATTTGCCGGAAGTCACGGTAATGCGGAAGAATTCCGGACATCCCCTGAGAGTCGAAGTTGAGTCCCATGACCAGCAGGGACATTCCCGCCATGAGCGGGAGGAAGTGCCGGCTGGCGAAGGTGAGGGTCAGGCGAATCCATTTTTGGCATCCGGTTTCCTCCGGGCGGGGCGTGGCCATCAGGAAGTGAGCAGGTGTTTTTGGACCTGGAAAGCGATTTGCATCGCCTGCAACTGTTGCCAGAGCGGGATGGGCCACTCGCCGCCTTGTTGAACGGCCCGGGCAAAGGCTTCCAGTTCTTCCCGGTGGCCCTTCTCGGGAAACTTGGTTTCCAGCCCCTTTTCGGCCAAGCCCGCCACGCGGAGTCTCCGGTAATCGCTCAACGCGATGACCTTCCCGTCAAAGAACATTTCCAGGTGTTCCTTCGGGTAATCCTTGTGTCCCATGGACGTGTACACCAGGGTGGCCAGGGACCCGTCCTCGAAAGTCAGGGTGGTTATGAAATTATCATCGGTCCGGTACAGCCTGCTTTGACGAATGGTTCGGGCCTCCACCGTTTTGATCTTTGCCTGGGTCCAGAACGTCATCAGATCGTAAATGTGGCAGGCTTCGCCGATATTTCTTCCGCCACCGGCTTCCTGATGCACCCAATGGTCATTGGGCAGGAACCCGGCGTTCATCTGATAGTCCATGATGAGGGGTTGCGTCCTCCCGCTCAGGAGTTGATTGATCCGCTGGGCGAAGGGGGAGAAGCGGCGATTGAATCCGGTCATGAGCAGGGGCGGCGTTCGATCTTTCGGAAACGAATCGTAAAAGGCGGCGATGGACTGCAATTCCTCTTCGTTGAGCGCGAGGGGTTTTTCGACCAGAACGTGTTTGCCTGCCTGCAGAGCCTTGAGAACCAGTTCGGCGTGGGAGTCGTGCCGGGTGGCGATGAGAACGGCGTCGATTTTGTCATCGGCCAGAAGTTTGTCCGGATCGGTCGTGGAGTAGGAAGCGCCAAATTGTTTGGCCGCGGCGGCGGCGGAATGGCCGGCACGGCTCATGATGGCGCGCAGGTGGAACAAGGACGACAGCTTTTGAAGATTCGGCAGGTGCATGGCGCGGGCGAATCCTCCGGCGCCGATCAGCGCGATCCGGATCTGCCCTTCCACGCCGGGAAGCGCGGCGGGATTGGGCACCATCCTCGCCGGAGGGGTTGCGGTCTCCCCGGACGGGTAGGAAAACAGGGCAAAAAGCGGACGTTTGAAATCCCCGTTGAGCACTTCATAGGCATTAGGCGCCTCGGCGAGCGGATAGACATGAAGGATCAGGGGATGGACCTGGACCTTTTCTTCTTCCAGGAGGCGAAGGAATTCCTGCATATTCCGGTTCTCGGTCCAGCGCACGTAACCGGGCGGATAGTCCTGTCCGTCTTCTTCATATTTTTTGTCGTATCTTCCCGGCCCGTAGGAGGAGGAGATTAAAAAGTCGATTTCATTTTTGTAAAAATCTTCCCGCCGGAGATGAAGTCCCACGTCTCCCACCAGCACCACGCGGCCTTTTTTCCGGCACATTTGAAACGCGGTTGAAACGATCTCGTCCGAATCGGAGGAAGCGGTGATGATGACCCCATCGGCCCCGATTCCCGAGGTGAGCCGAAGGACCTGGCCGACCGGATTGGGATCTTCCGGCGGCACGGCGGCGGCCATGCCCAGACCTTGAGCCTGCTTGATGCGGGTGGAATCCAGATCGGAACCGATCACCCGGCAACCGTTGACCTTGAGAAGCTGGGCGGCCAGCTGGCCCAGAATGCCGAGTCCGATCACGACGAAGGTTTCGCCCAGGGTCGGATTGGCGCGGCGCACCCCCTGCAGGGCGATGGCTCCGAGCGTGACGGTGCTGGCGGCGGCGAAGTCGAGGGATCCCGGAATGGGTACGACAAGATTGCGGGGCACGACGATGTATTCGGCGTGATGGGCGAACTGGGCTCCGGCGCAGGCGACACGGTCTCCCGGTTTCAGGTCCTCCACTCCGGACCCGGTCTCCGTGACTATTCCCGCGGCGGAATACCCGGTGGGTTGCCCGGCGGAAAGTTTTCCCTGGACCTGGCTTTTGGTGCGCGTAAAACCCTGATTGGCTACCATCTGCAGGGTGGTGCGGACCGCTTTCGGATTTTCCAGGGCGCGTTTCCAGAGGGGTTTCTGGCCCGATTTCAGGGCGCTCATCTCCGTTCCGACGGAGATGCAGGAGTGGTCGACCTGGACCAGGACGGTTCCCGGCTCGACCCTTGGGGCGGGCACTTCCTCAATGACCGCCCGGCCCTGCCTGATGAGAACCTGTTTCACGAGCGTTCTCCGTGATTTGGGATGGACAATGGCGAATTCGGATCAGACGTTCCAGCCGGAACCCAGCCGCACCTGTTTGGAGACGAAAATATTTCCATCCTGCTTGACCAGGTGGAGATCGCTATGCGTCAGCGCCCCGATGATCTGCTGAAGATTCTCGGAAGGTTTGCTTTGGGGATCTTTGATCAAAAAGGGAACCATTTCGTCGACCGAGTCGCGTACGCGGTCGCTGTCGATGATATAGCCGAGGTATTCCATCTCCATCCCGAGATACTTCTGCACGAGTTGAATGAGATTATCGCCGACCTGGATGTCCCGCCGGTTCCGTACGCGGTTGACGACCAGGCCAGGATGGTATTGCCGCACCTCTTCCTCGATCGCGTTGACCAGGTCGGGAGCGGTCTTGCCGAGTTTATCCTTGAGCAGATCGACCGTGTAGGTTTCCACATCGGCATGGCCCGGGTTCGAATGATCCACCATTCTCTGCAATTCGGGATGGCCGTCGAATTTCTTATGGAATTTGCGGAACAGGCTGGCGCGGATGAAGCTGAACGTTTTCATGACCGAGGTCATCTCGGGGGTCGTCAGCACCACGGACTGGTCGGCGATATTGAAAAAGTCGATGACGTTATAGTTGGTGCCGGGCCCCATGTCGAGGAGCACCATGTCGGCCTTGAGACTGTGAATGAAGGAAATGATGGTTTGGATCTGTTCCGGCCCGATGTTGGCGCTACCGGGATTGTCACCCGCCCCGCTGACGAATTTGAGGTTTTCAATTCCCGTGTCGATCAAAAGCGAACGGGGATCGATCAGGGGGGAGGTGAAGAAATCCTGGAATCCATGCCTGGGATTGCTGATTCCCAGCAGGGCATGCAGATTGGAGGCGCCGAAGTCGGTGTCCATGAGCACGACGTCCTGCCCGCTCAAGGCCATGCCGACGGCAAGGTTGGTGCAAATGATGCTTTTGCCGATTCCGCCCTTGCCGCCGCCAACTGCGATGATTTTAGAGGATACCGTCATTCGTCGTGTCGAGGCCCCGTGGATTCATCTCTTTTTTTGGGAGTCCAGAAAAATAAACGATTCCAGAAGGCGGATATATTCCCGGTCATTCACCAGGGGCCGTCGGCGCTCGTAATGGATTTCCGCCCGTTCATACGTCCTGTCCCGCCTGGGAACGGGGGTGCCGTGTCCCACGCTTCCCGATTCCAAGGATTGAAACCGTCCTTCCAGCTTGTCCTGGAATTCCTTCAACCGGCTGACCAACTGATCGGTTTTTGCCGAAACGGTTTTTTCCAGGATTTCAGAGAACAAAGGCTCTCCCTCCTTTTCTTCCAAAATCGGTTTTGGAGCGGGAGGACGAGGAGGCGGGGGTTTGACCCCTTTCCGCTCTTCCCGGGCCACGGGTTCCGGCTGTGGAACCGGTGCGGCAGGCTCCCGCACGGGTTTCGGTGGGGCCGGGGGTTCGTCGAATTTGAGGAGCGATTCATCCAGGGTCAATTCTTCCGCCAGGGACGCGGAGCTGATCCTCGGCGGGGGTTTCTGTAACGAAGCCAGCAGTTCTTCCGTTTCGGCCTCCTTTTCGATTTCCTCCAACTCCTCGGAATAGTCGAAATTGGGAGTAATTCCCACGGGCTTTGAAATTTCCTCGCTAATCTTGTTGATGGACTCTTCCATTTCCTTTTGGAGGTCCATGATCGATTCCTCTTCCAGAGTCTCGTCCTCTATGACCGGCGCGTCCATGCCCTCATTTTCCCAGTCGAAGGTCTCGCTCATCATGGACTTCCAGTCCTCATCGACCTCGGCGGTGGGTTCCGGCGGAGCAGGTTCGGAGACCGGGGTTCCCTCCGGTTTCTGCGTCAGGTGCTCGGTCAGGCGGTTGATCGACTCTTCCATCTCGGCCTGGAGGTCCATAATCGCCTGGTCCTGCAGGTCTTCTTCGGAAAGTTTGTCTTCGGCCAGGGAAGCGGTGACCGATGGGGATTCCTCGTCCAGCTCGAAGGCGTTTTTCATTAATTCGGTAAGCTCGGGACTTAAATCCTCCTCTTCCAGGTGGATCTCATCCTGGGTTTGCTCAAGGGGTTTATGATTGGCCTGAACCGGTTCGCCCCGGGATTTGAATCCGGTTTCTTCCTCATCTTCTTCGAGGCCCATGGCGATCATTTCGAGATCCTCAAGATTTTCGTCCTCGTCCTTTTCTTCATGCGCCCTGGCCGGCATGGGTTGGGATTTGGCATGGGCGGAGCGGAAAGCCGTCTGGGGGAACAGGGGTTTTTCCACTTCATCCTCATCAAATTCCTGGAGGTCGCTCTCCTCCAACTCCTCAAACGTCTCTTCAGCCTCCCGATTTATTTTCCGGATCTTGAAATAGGCGTAAGGGAGGCCAAAACACACCACGAAAGCCCCCGCAAGAAGCAGGGGGTCATCCAGAATTTGAAGAAGATAAGGCTGAATGGTTTGAAAAAGCTCGGAATGTTCCAGAGCGAGAATTTCGCCGATCATGTTCCCGATGGACTGGACCAGCGAGAGGAGGGTATCCAATATTCCTTCCAGAGTATCGTTTTCAAACATGGGCGATCCGTTTCCCGTGAATTTAGGTTCGGGGTGCGGGTGAATGGGACCTGTTTTCACCGCCGGAATATATTATCACAATTTAACAGAAAATCAGTAAAATTAATTAGTTATCGGTTATGAGAGGAGATAAATTAAGTGGTATAATCCTCTTGGTGGATGGGAAAAAACTGAGAATTCTGCGGGGTCAATTCGGGTGAATTTCTGACGGGATTGGCCTGGGGATGGTTATCGGGTGGAAAAACTTTCGATTACAATTATTACATATAATGAGGAAAAAAATATTGACCGGTGTCTGAGAAGTGTTCAATGGGCCGATGAAATCGTGGTTCTGGATTCATTCAGCACGGATCGGACCGTTGAAATCTGCCAACGGTATGGGGTTCGGGTGGAACAGGAAACCTGGCAGGGTTACGGCAAGCAGAAAAACCTCTGCGCCGCCCTGGCCAAAAACCGATGGATTCTGAATCTCGACGCCGATGAAGAGGTCTCGCCCGAAGGTGCGGAGGAAATTAAAGCTCTGCTGAGGGAGAAATTTGTGCACCGGGCTTATGATTTCCCCCGGAAAAATTTTTTCGGGAAGCGCTGGATTCGTTATGGGGGGTGGTATCCGGACCGTATCATCCGGTTGTATGACAAACTCCAGGTGCGGTTTTCGGAAGGGCTGGTGCACGAAAAACTGTTTCCCGACGACGATGTGGGTTCGTTGCGCGAGCCGCTGATCCACCATTCTTTCACGGATATGGAGGATTATGTCCGGCGGCAGAATCGTTACTCGACGCTCTATGCGCTGGAAAAAAGCCGCGCGGGCTGGAAAGCAGGCTGGACCCACTTGTGCCTGAGGCCGCCCTGGATGTTCCTGAAAACATTTTTTTTGCGGCAGGGGTTCCGGGAAGGGTTCCTGGGGTTATTCATTGCCGCGGCCATGGCGTTTTATACCTTCCTCAAGTATGCCAAGACGAGGTCCATCGACGCCGGGGGGGGATGAACCCGGTATCCTATTATGTTGCGCATGGCGCCGGGTTTTTGTAATTTATTTATAGGGAGTTTCTCCGTATTCTCGATTTTACGATTTGCCCGGCGGCTTGCTCTTTGGTTAAAACGATCGATTGGCAAACGGCGGTTTTCAGAGGTTCCCTTTAACTGGCTGGATGCTGAAAAACTACGAAAATGTCATCCTGACTCCTTCGCAAGCTCAGGATAAACTCCGCGAAGGATCCAGCCGGATTGGTAAATTAAAACTGGGCAAGGGGTTCGGGCAAGATTCTTCGCCGCATTGCGGCTCAGAATGACACCCGAAAGAGTTTTTCAGCATCCTGCCAGACTGGGCAGGGGCGTTTCTGGATTTCATTGACCGGCTCCCCGCGTGGACCGAATCCGATCTCTTCGCGTTCGACGGATCGCGCTCCGTTTCTGTTGTGATTTTTCCCTGGATTCGATTTTGACGAAAGCTCAATTGCTGATTATCATGATTCCAGTGATCCTGTTTTCGCTGACGGTTCACGAGTACTCGCATGGCCGGGTGGCTTACTGGCTGGGGGATGACACCGCACAACGGCTGGGACGGCTCAGTTTCAATCCGCTCAAACACCTGGATATTGTCGGGGTCCTGTTTTTTTATTTCGTGGGGTTTGGGTGGGCCAAGCCGGTGCCGGTGGATTGGCGAAATTTTAATGACCCCAAGCGGGACATGATGTATGTTGCCTTGGCCGGTCCGCTGGCCAACGTGACGCTTGCGGTGATCTGCAGTTTTTTCATCCGGGTTATCAATCCCTACGAAAACCTGGTTTTTTTCACCCTTCTCTGTTTTGGGGTATACATCAAC
>PCWF01000123.1 GCA_002796165.1 Nitrospinae bacterium CG11_big_fil_rev_8_21_14_0_20_56_8 | reverse complement strand
AACGTTAATGGGGCATGCCCCTGAGTGGATCGGAGCAAGATTCCTCGCCGCCGACGCGCCTCGGAATGACAGGTTGGTGCTCTGGATATCATCCCGAGCCATAATTATTGTCATCCCGAGCCTTCCCTTTCGTCATCCCGAGCCTTTTTTATTGTCATCCTGAGCCTTTGGCGAAGGATCTGGCTGGAACGATAATAAGGCACGCCCTTATCCAGAATCGACGCAAGATTCCTCGTCGCGGAATGACCGGGCTGAAGCAAACCCCGTAACCTGCCAAGAGGAATTTTTTCGATTAAATGAGGCTGGCGGTTTTCAGGAATGACGCTGGGAAGGGATGAAGACGCACCGGAATCCCACGTTTTCGTAATACCCTTCCGGGTCCACCTCGGTCCGAGCGAAGGCGAACTGGTAGGCATCGAGAAAATAGTGCCCGGCTTTCTGATAGGAGGTGCCGCGCAGGACCCTGAACTTCTCCCCGAACCGGGAATCGTTATAGGTGTTTCCGGGATAGGGCCGATACCAGTCCCGGGTCCATTCCATGGCGTTTCCCGCCATGTCGTACACCTGGTAGAAACTCACGTCGCCGGGATAGCTCCCCACGGGAGCGGTATCCCGCGCTCCCTCGATGGCGATATTCCCCTTCCCCTTCTGGTACTCATTTCCCCAGGGATATAAATTTCCGTTGGGTCCCCGCGCCGCCTTTTCCCATTGCGCCTCGCTCGGCAGGCGCTTGTGAGCCCACAAAGCATAGGTGAGGGCTTCCTGCCAGGTGACGTGCGTGACGGGATGGTTTTCCCGGCCGGGGAGGAACATTCCGTTTTCCCAGTTTCCAGGAACGTCGGGGTACCCCGTGTCGTCCAGGAAGGCCTGGTACTCCCGATTGGTCACTTCATAACGGTCGATATAATAGGCCTCGAGATTGACCTTATGTTCGGGGTGCTGGTCCAGGTAAAGCGGTTTGACGGTGCCGATTTTTTGGTGCATATTCTCGGGGTCGGTCTTGTTCGTACCCATGACAAATTCTCCGGCGGGGATCAGGACCATTTCCTTCCGATCCACCTCCGAGACGATAACCGGGGCCAGGGGCGCATCGGCTCCGCCGCCGGTTCCCGAACACGACGCCAACCCGGTTAAACCGAAAATTGCGATGGCCCTCAACCACGAGCCCTGGGATTTCAGGGAATTCATCATAATTGTGTTGCCTGCTTCCATGGTTCGGGAGAACGGGTGATGCGGTCCCTTCTCCCCTTTATTCTCGTATGCATCGGCCTACTGGCGCCCGTTGGCCCTGCTCCGGCCTTCGACCGGCCCATCGCTCCGGTCACCCAAGGGATGCTTTTCCCCCATATCCTTGACACCGATACTTACGAACTCAACACCCGGAACATCAAGGTCCTCAAAAGCCAGGATAAGTATTTGTGGATGGGAACCACCGTGGGGCTGATCCTATACGACACCACCACCCCGGAAAACTACCTCGTCTTCGACAACCGGAAGGGCCTGCTCAGCAACGGGATCTTCGCCGTCAAGCTCGACAACAAGGGGCGGCCCTGGGTGGGAACCTATGGAGGCGGCTTAAGCTATCATGATGAATCCCGATGGGTCAACCTTAATACCCCCCAGGGCCTGTGCGACGCGTTCGTCTATGACATCGAGTTTGCCGGCGACTCCATCTGGATCGCCACCTGGAGCGGAGCCAACCGCTTGCGCGGCGACCCGTTTTCGCGATCCTCCTGGGAACGCTTCACCGTGGAGAACACTCACGGCGGGTTGATCGACGACTGGGTGTACGCCATCGAGGTGGGAAAAGACGGGCGAATCTGGTTTGGCACCGAATCGGGAATTTCGCTTTTCGACGGAACCGCCTGGCGGAACTGGAACCACCGGAACGGCCTCGGGGCCCCCTACGAAACGGTGAAAGACGACAACGCCGACGGGGTCTCCTATTTCGAGGGCAACCATCATGAACGTCATTCCCACGCCCTGCCCAACATCGAAGATCAAACCTTCCGCCCCAACTACGTCGTTTCCATGCTTCTCGACCGCGCCAACCGGCTCTGGATCGGCACCTGGGGCGGCGGCCTCGCCCTGCTGGACACGCAAAACTTTACCTTCCGCAACTTCACCCGGAAAGACGGCCTGCCGGAAAACTTCGTCCTGTCCCTCGCCGAAGGACCCGGGGGGAACCTCTGGATCGGCACCAGCGGCGGGCTCGCCCGCTTCGACGGGGAAACCTTCACCCGATTTTCAAAAATGAACGGTCTTCTGGGAGATTTTATTTTCAGCCTGGAATTCGGCCCGGACCATTCCCTCTGGGTGGGGGGACACTATGGCATGAACCGCCTTATTCTGGATCCCCAGACCGGGAATCCCATGACCGCAGGGCTCTCCGGGACGGGGAAATCTCAACCGTAATCATCCTCGTCTTCTCCCTCCTCGTCCGACAGGGCCGCTTCGACTTCCGTTTGCTCCGCCTGGTCCATCAATTCCTTGATCTGCTCGTACCCGTGAGCAAGCCGCTGAATATTGATGAGGAGATTGATCAACTGCTCGTCGGGACAATCGCGGATCCCCGCCACCAGGGCTCCCCGCTCGTCTTCTCCGTAGCGCTCGTCCCACTTGTCGAAAATGGAAAGAATCTTGTCCTTGCAATGAATCAGGTCGTAAAAAAAACTCTGAATCTCGATTTTTGGCATAATTTCCTTTTCCTTCGCGCGGACCGCCCGGCCCGTAATTATTTTGGCTGATATGGAAAAATTGCTATTATTATAAATCAGGTCCGGAACCGCCCGAACTGAATTTGGATCCCATCATCCATTAAAGCAAGAGAGCCCCCGGCAATTCGAAAACTTGCGAGCATCCCCCCGCTTGCGTTAAAAATATGAGAGGCAAATCCGGAGCCAGTCTCCTGTTTAGAGGTACCCATATTTTATTTGGAAGTCAACATGTCTGACGAAGAAGAATTTGAGGACCGGTTTATCGACAACGGCGATGAAACGCTGACGGACTCGCGATACAACCTGATGTGGATGAAAGAAGACCTCTACCTGATGAAGGGGAAATGGTGCAATTGGAAAGGCGCCAATAAATTCGTAAGTCAAATCAACGAGCAGAAATTCGCGGGGTTCGAAGACTGGCGCCTGCCCACCAGCCAGGAATGCCGGAACCTGTACGACCACGAATGCAAAAACGCCGATTTCAACGACGACATCGTTCACCTCGATCTCAAGTTTCCCGAAGGATGCGGCTTCACCTACTGGTGCGCCGAGGATAAGGGAATCAACGCCATGGCGTATAATTTCTACAGCGACCGGAACTACCCGGTGCGCAAAATCACGTCGGCGGAAGGGTTCATGTCTTGCAGGCCGGTGCGAACCGCAGGCCCCAAGGTTAAAAAGTTTGGCCGGACTTCCAATACCGGACGCACACGGAGAGAATAAACCCGGGTCTTTCCTGCCGTCCTGTTATTCCCCGGCTCACCCTGTTCAGGGGCGGACCTCCAACAATTTGCCTCTAACCCATTTATGGCCCATCACCGATCCACCTTCGCCGAGATCGATCTGGATGCGTTCCGGCAAAACCTGAAAAACGTCCGGGCTATGGTCGGCCCGGCGATCAAAACCATGGCGGTCGTCAAAGCCGACGCTTACGGACACGGCGCGGTGGAAATTTCTCACGCTCTGCTTCAAGCCGGGGCCGACGGCGTCGGAGTCCTGACGCTGGATGAAGCCGAAGAACTCCGCCGCGCGGGCGTTAAAGGAAAAATCCTTCTGATGGCCCCGCCGCCCCCGGAAGACGCGCCGTCGGTCGCCAAACTTAAGCTTGAAGTTGTCGTTGATTCGGTAAAACTATCGAAAGCGCTTGCCCGCGCCTGCTCTTCTTCAGTCCCCGTTCATGTGGACGTCGACTTCGGGCTGGGACGCTGGGGCGTGCGCCCAAAGGAAGCTCCCGAGCTCATACGAAGCATTCGAGAAAACAGACGCCTGCGCCTAGCCGGCGTTTCAGCCCATCTAGATTACGTGCCCGGAAAAAACGCCGTGGAGGCCGAAGAAAAATTGCGGATTTTTAACCGTATCGCTCTCCGGACAAAGAGAGAAAACCCCGAAATACTGCGTCACTGCGCCAATAGCACTATTTTGACGGACTTCCCTCACTGGAAGATGGATATGGTCCGTGTCGGCAACCTCCTATACGGCATAAACCCGACGTCTCACGCCCTGCCCCTGAAAAACCCGTGGCGTCTTCAGGCGAGAATTTTATCCGTACAGGAAGTGGCTAAAGGCCGGTCCATCGGGTACGCCAGCGAATACCTCGCTCCCCGGAAAATGCGCGTCGCGTCTCTAGCCATCGGCTACTCCGACGGATTAACGATGGAACCGGCGGAAAGATTCATCGGATTCGGAAAAGAGTTCCGGTACTGGGGAATTTTGAAAGGGAAAAAAGCGCCCTTTGTCGGACGCTGCGGTATTTCTCATGTGCTGATC
>PCWF01000164.1 GCA_002796165.1 Nitrospinae bacterium CG11_big_fil_rev_8_21_14_0_20_56_8 | reverse complement strand
GTCCAATCCCTGATACTCTCCGCAATTCTTGTCATCCTGGGGGTACAGGTCATGATGATGGGAATCGCCGCCGAACTCATCGCCATCAACCGTCAATTGCTCGAAGACATTCAATTGCGAATCAAGAAGAAGGACCCCGAATCCTGAATCCGGGACCCGTTCGCCCCCTCTCCGACGTCACATGAACCACGCCACCCCGGACCCATTGCAGGAGCTGAGAGTTCTTGCCGTCGCCACCACGTTTCCCCGGTGGGATGGGGACAGCGAACCCCGGTTTGTGTTCGATCTGGCCCGCCACCTGTCCCGCCGGGTTCAATTGTGGGTTCTGGTCCCCGGAGCGCCGGGCGCGGCGGCCTGCGAGGAAATCGACGGGGTGCGAATCATCCGGTTCCCCTATTTCTTTCCCGCCTCACGTCAGCACCTCAGCTATGAAGGCGGCATCCTTCCCAAGTTGAAATCCAGCTGGCTGGCCCGCGCGCAACTTCCGTTTTTCCTGGCCGCGCAACTGTTCCACATGGGGAAATGGGCGCGAAGGCTCGAAATCGATTTGATCCATTGCCATTGGATTCTGCCGCAGGGATTTTTCGCCGCGCTGATTCACAAATGTTTGGGCATTCCTTACATCCTCACGGCGTTGGGCGCCGATGCTTTCGTCTTCCGGAACCATGTCCTGTTTCGTTCGCTGAGACAATTCGCCGTACGAAACTCCCTCGCATGCACGGCGAACTCCCCGGCTTTGCTCGCCGCGCTGAGACCGCTCTCGTTGCAAACGAACTATCACTATATTCCCAACGGGGTCGACAGGGAGCGATTCAATCCAGACCGAAAAGATCCCGCGCTGAGGAAACAACTGGGCATCGAGGGCCCCTTCCTTCTTGGAGTGGGCCGCTTCGCCCTCAAGAAGGGATTTCAATATCTGATCCAGGCGATGCCCGCGATTATCTCCCGCCACCCCCGGGCGAAGCTCGTGCTCGTGGGATTCGGCCCCGAGGAATCCTCTCTGAAGCTCCAGGCGAAACAGCTGGAACTCGAAAACCAGGTGATTTTCCCCGGCGGAAAATCCGGCCTCGAACTGGCCACTTACTTTGCCACCGCCGACATCTTCATCGGCCCATCCATCGTGACCGCCAGCGGGGATACGGAAGGACAGCCCGCCGTGTTCATCGAAGCCATGGCCTCCCGCACGGCGGTGGTCGCCACTCCCGTCGGAGGGATCACCGACATGGTTCGCGACGGCCAGACCGGTCTCCTCGTTGGCGAGAACAATCCCGCCGCCATTGCCGATGCGGTTTGCACCCTGCTGGATTCGCCGGATATCAAAAACCGGATCGAGGACGAAGGATATAAATGGGTTCGCGAACGTTTCGATTGGGAGTCGATCGCGGAAAGCTACCTGCGCCTTTACCGATCCGCCGCGAATCGGGAAAACCGGTGACCATGGGTTCTTCGTCCCGGAAGGTTCTCAAACTGACCCTGACCGTTCTCATGATCGGCCTGTTAACCTTTTTCATGGTCCGCCACCGCAGTCAACTGGCTCCCATCGCCACCGCGGATCCCCGGCTTCTCTTCAGCTTCCTGGTTCTGGCGTCGCTCACCATTTGGCTCAATGGAACCAAGCTCCGGCACATCAGCGCGTTCTTCGACATCCGGTTAAAACTCAGCGAGAGCTTTGGCCTGGCCTCGATCACCACGACTTTCAACAATGTCTTTTTCAAGGCCGGGTCCCTGGTCACGTCCAATTACCTGAAGCGGGAACACCGCCTGCCTTACATGGCATTCGTCGGGTCCCTGGGAGCCGACCAGTTGATACTTCTGTTCACGGGGATGCTTCTGGGCACGGGGTTTTGCGCCCATCTCGCGTGGGTGGTTTCTTCCGCGTTCCTACCCCTGTTCGTTCTTTGCCTTCTTTCCAGCGGCTTGCTGGGGCTACTCATTCGGGGAACGTTCGTGGTCCGTCCGAGTGCAATTTTGATTCTGGATCTTCTGGCCCGCGCCCTCCACGCTCTGGACCGGATCATCAAAAACCGGGCGCTGTTTTTGAAACTTTGCGGGATCAACGCCGGCCTCCTGATCACCCTGTCGATCCGTTTCTATATCGTGACCCGAATCCTGGGGTTTAACGTATCGGCGGAATATTGTGCGCTGTTCGCCGTCATCATGATTCTCGTGTCGGCGATTCCGCTGATCCAGAGCGATATCGGGACGCGGGAGCTGGCGGTGGGAGCGTTCACAGAATTGGCGGGGCTGGGCTTTGAGGAAGGTTTGGTCGCGGCGGCGGTGGACCGCGTATTCTCCCTGGGAGTGGGAATGGCGTTGACGCTTTATTTCAGGTCTCTTCTTTTACCGTCCGGTCGACAGACCGGATTCTGACTCATGCCGGGACGGAGATCCCACCCGGCACAGTCCGAAATGGGGAAGGTTTATTTCCATCCTCTGTTTCCCTTCGCAAAACCCGGGATGCCACTCCTCGCTTGAGACAAAGTAAAAACTCCGGTTCCCGGACCCTGCCGATTCCAGCTGGATATCGTAATCCGGATCGTCGCCAAAATGCAGGGTTCGGGGGAACAGGCGCTGTATCGCCGCCGCTCGGGAAAATTCCGCTTCCCGGTCTCCGGGAGGCAAAAAAATCTCCGCCCCTTCCCCGGTGAGATCGTGGACCCGGTTGGCAATTTCATAGGTGCGGCCGAACATGTTGGGCATGTCTCCGGAACCCCGGGTTTCCATGATCTGTTCCGGCGCGAGGCCGAAGCTGGCCATCACAAACCGGGTACGGGGAGTGACAAACACCACGATCAGCACTACCAGGTTCAATACGACGATGGAAACGATCCAGTTCCAGCGGGTCAGGCCCCCGAGGAACGGTTTTGGGTCCGCCGGACCGGGAACGAGCGCGGCCAGGAAAACCAGCAGGGGATAGACACCCAGCAGACCCCGCGTGTCGGAAAGATTGATCGAGTCACCGGGCCGCAAAAACGTCGCGATGGCATACTCGCCCAGCGAACGCCATTTGGGCTCGGCATAGGTGAACACGATAAAATGAATGAGGAAGTACCCCGCGATCGCCCATCCCAGGCGGCGGGCACTCCCGGAGCGCCGCAACGGATTTTCAGCCACCAGGAGAGCGAGGACCAGCGGAGTGAACAGGTAGAATCCGTTCACCGCAACCGTGCGGAACAGGGAGATGGCGACCGCGCTGAGCGAAGACACTTTCTTGTGTCCGCTCGACGCCAGAACAAGAACCAAAACCACCGCAAGGAAAATCCCCAGACCCTTCCAGAACCGGGGCGACCGGGGAAGGCGGGGTGTCAACCAAGCTACTCCGGCCAGGCCCCACAACCCGAGCCCGGCCAACAACACTTCCAGCACATTTTCGACCAGGGGCGTGGAAGAATAAATCAGGACAATCCCCCACAGCGTGGGCAGGAACAGCATGCTGAGAAAAAATCCAGCAATAGCCCGGTCGGGGAAAACGGAATCCCGTTCCTTTTCTTCTCTCCGCGAAACAATAAGCAGAACCGAAGGAAGAAAAGCGTACAACACAAACTCCCAACGGGTCCAGGCGGCCAGACCGAGGAAAATCCCGCTCAACATAGCCAGCGGGAAGGGGGAGGAATCGCCGTGATCCGGTCCGGGATTATCGGAAAGTTTCATCCAGGAAAACCAGTACAGGATACCGATGGAATAAAACGCTCCGGCGGCAAGATCCAGAAAGGGCAATCCGCTGTGCCACCAGAGCAAGGGCGTGGTTCCCAGAGCCAGGGTAAACAATGCCGCCACTTTCGTGTCCCGGGTCTGCTCGCCCAGCCGATGATACACAATGACCAGCAGACAAAGGTAAAGCAGGGAGAACAGGACTTTCAATTTCCCCCATCCGAGGGAAATGAAATAAGCGTAAATCAGGGGAACGAAGGGGGGATACTGCCGCATCTGGGGATCCACCCGGAGACTGTCCAAATCGGTTTCATGGTAATAAACCATTCCCTTGATGTGGTACCAGATGCCGTCGGATTCGGTGATGGGGAAATATGCGGCGTTGCCGAAGCTCAGAAGAACCAGGACCGCCAACACTCCCATCGCAAGGTGGACCATGGGAGACGGCCGGTACCAGGAAGGCAGGGGGGGCGTATAGGGTAAGGACAGAAGATAACGGCGGTACACCGTCGCCACCAGAACCAGGGCCCCGAGGCCGATGCCGGTCTGCCGGTAAATATCCGGCTGAATCTGCCCGGCCACGAGAAAGAAAATGACCAGGCTCTTGATCCCGAGCGCGAGCAGGATCGCCAGAGCGGCCCGTTCCAGGGGACTGGAAACCAATCGCAGAAATCCGGTGAGCAGGTAGGCGAGGACCAGGAAGGTTCCGGAATCGAGAAGAAACATTTAATGGAGGCCGCTCATAATTCGGGATTTTACGATATGGCCATTCGCTTGCCCTTGTTTCAAGGGCCAAGGTCAGGGCCAGGGTTCATTTTTAGAGGTACCCTGCTTATTTCGGCGCGGGCGGCCCGGTTATTTAGTGCGGATGAAAAACGGCAGGAGGGACCACGGTGCCTTGGTAGGCCTCCCCGGCTTCCCGGTACATCCGTTCCGGCTCAAAGGTGTGCCGGGGAGAAAAGTGAAATAGCGCCAGTTGCTTGACTCCCGCCGCCTGTGCGAGAAGCC
>PCWF01000206.1 GCA_002796165.1 Nitrospinae bacterium CG11_big_fil_rev_8_21_14_0_20_56_8 | reverse complement strand
AAGCGTCGTGCTAAGCCTGTTTTAGCCTGTCCTGAGCGAAGCCGAAGGAAAGCACAACCGGAGATTGCCCTTCGTCCTTCGACAGGCTCAGGATGACGAGCTCAGGGCGACATATTTGAGTTACGCAACGGTCTCCTCGGTAAGGGGAGGAGCCGTTTATTCTCCACCTCCCCCTGGTAAAGGGAGGAGCCATTTATTCTCCCCTCCTTGCCAAGGAGGGGTTGGGGGAGGTCTTACTCAACAGCTTGTTTTGAATGCAAAGAATGACTCCCTCAATATTTTTCATCACTTCGCTATTAGTAAATCGTAAAATTTCAATTTCGAATGACTCAATAAATTCCTGGCGGCGTTTATCTCGCTGTTCAGCCTCGGGACCAAAATGCGTATCGCCATCGATTTCGATCGCAAGCTTGGCCGGTGGAGAATAAAAGTCAACTATATACGGACCCACGCCAAATTGTCTGCGAAACTTGAAACCCAAAAGTTGTTTTCCCCGGAGGTGCTTCCAAAGGTTGACTTCGGGTTGAGGCATGTTGTGACGCAGGTTTTGGCGTTTTTCTTTATTATTTTCTCGATTAAATATTTTAGTCATAATTCAAAACCCCTCCCTGCCTCCCCTTGGTAAGGGGAGGAGCCGTTTATTCTCCACCTCCCCCTTGGTAAGGGGAGCTTTGCATAAGTCGGAGAAAGGCACCAAAAGCGTCGTGCTGAGCCCGTCGAAGCACACAACCGGAGATTGCCCTTCGACAAGCTCAGGGCGACATATTTGAGTTACGCAACGGTCTCCTCGGTAAGGGGAGGAGCCGTTTTTTCTCCACCTCCCCTCGGTAAGGGAAGGGGAGGAGCTGTTTATTCTCCCCTCCTTGCCAAGGAGGGGTTGGGGGAGGTCTTACTCAACAGCTTGTTTTGAATGCAAAGAATGACTCCCTCAATATTTTTCATCACTTCGCTATTAGTAAATCGTAAAATTTCAATTTCGAATGACTCAATAAATTCCTGGCGGCGTTTATCTCGCTGTTCAGCCTCGGGACCAAAATGCGTATCGCCATCGATTTCGATCGCAAGCTTGGCCGGTGGAGAATAAAAGTCAACTATATACGGACCCACGCCAAATTGTCTGCGAAACTTGAAACCCAAAAGTTGTTTTCCCCGGAGGTGCTTCCAAAGGTTGACTTCGGGTTGAGGCATGTTGTGACGCAGGTTTTGGCGTTTTTCTTTATTATTTTCTCGATTAAATATTTTAGTCATAATTCAAAACCCCTCCCTGCCTCCCCTTGGTAAGGGGAGGAGCCGTTTATTCTCCACCTCCCCCTTGGTAAGGGGAGCTTTGCATAAGTCGGAGAAAGGCACCAAAAGCGTCGTGCTGAGCCCGTCGAAGCACACAACCGGAGATTGCCCTTCGACAAGCTCAGGGCGACATATTTGAGTTACGCAACGGTCTCCTCGGTAAGGGGAGGAGCCGTTTTTTCTCCACCTCCCCTCGGTAAGGGAAGGGGAGGAGCTGTTTATTCTCCCCTCCTTGCCAAGGAGGGGTTGGGGGAGGTCAATGGAGATGTATAAAAAATTCAAAAATCTTACCGCTTCTTTATTAATTTGGCCAACAACCGCCGCCAGCCAGGGAAACCGATTATAATGCCGACCCACCCGTGGTTACAACCCAATCCCCATCGATGAACACCCCTTCGCCCGATTCATCGTTCGCCCGGCCCCGGGACGTCATTCTGATCTCGGCGGTCCTGTTGATTTATGCGTTCAACCTGTTCTCCCTCATCACCGCCGATCCCGATCTGTGGGGCCATGTGAAATTCGGTGAAACCGCCTGGATCCTGGGCGAGATCCCGCAAACGGATCCTTTCTCTTACACCGCGTTCGGCCATCGTTGGATCAACCACGAATGGGCGGCGGAAATTCTGTTTTACCTGATTTATAAATTCCTCGGCTCCACCGGCTTGCTCGTCTTCAAATTGGCGTTGGGATGGACCGTCGTGGGAATCCTGATTTACCTTTCCACCCGACCGCGCGAGGTGCGGGCCAATCCCTGGCCGCTCCTTCTGATCCTCGGTCTTTCCATCCCGGTGCTCGCGCCGGGATTCATGACGCGCCCGCACCTGTTCACTCTGTTGTTCCTTTCGATTCTGTGGGCCATGCTCCTGCGGTTTTTCGACGGCAACCGCGGTGCCCTGCTTTGGTCGCCGGTGGTCCTGTGCGCGTGGGCCAATTTTCACGGGGGAGTGGTCGCGGGGCTTGGCATCTACGGCGCCGTGGCCGCCGTGGCGTTCCTCCGCTCGCGTTTCACGGGCGATCCGGAAGGCAAGCTGGTCCTTATTCCTTTCGCCCTGTCCTGCCTCGGGGTCCTTGTGAATCCGTACGGACTCGACCTGTGGCGGTTTTTCGTCTTCACACTGTCGTCGCCGCGAGCGATCACCGAATGGGGTCCGGTACCCCTCTTCGCCACGGCGTTCTGGCAATACAAGACCCTGGCCGTGTTGTTTCTCGTTTCATTGATTGTCCCGACCCGCAAACGGATTTGGGAGGTCCTTGTGGTGGGGATCGCGTTTTACTTCGGGTTCCGGCACCAGCGGCACATCGTTCTCGCGGGAATCGTGGCCACGCCCTATCTTACGTTGCAGGCCGCCCAGGTCTGGGAAAGGGTTCGCGGCCGCCTGCCCCGGTTTTCGGTGGATTTCCGTTGGGCGCTCTGGAGCTGTCTCCTGCTCTTCACGGCGGGACAGGCCCTGGACGGAATCCAGAAATACGTCCCGAACCGGTTCCGCATCCTGGTCGAACCGCAGGTGTACCCCAGCTATGCGGTGGGATTCCTGCGGGCCAACGGCATCGGCGGAAATATCGCGGTGCCGTTCGACTGGGGCGAGTACGTCATCTGGCACCTGCCGCATTCCAAAGTTTCGATCGATGGCCGGTTCCGGACCGTTTATCCCGAATCCGTCATCGAACAAAACCAGAACTTCGTCACCGGCGCGGGGCGGTGGCGGGACCTTCTCGAGCGGTATCCCACCGAGATCGTCCTTGCCCGCAAAAGGGATCGCGTCCACGAACGTTTGCTCCTGGAACCGGGCTGGATTAAAATATACGAGGACCCCATCGCGGTGATCTTCATCACCCGGTCGGCGGAATCGTTCACGCCTGTTCTGGAAAGCCCCGCCGCCGGCAACCTGATTCAACCCCGGGAACCGCCTTCATTTGAGTTTCCTGGATGACACAGCCTGAAATTTCCTTACAATACAATAATTTGTGCACCAGGCTAATCGTTTTTTTCAGCCTGCCGATAAGAAAAAATTGTTCATTATAATTTACTTCTTTTCCGGGCCAATTTTGGTTTCGGAACCAACCCTGACTTTCATTAATTGGAGGTTGTTTCATGTCCCCCACCTATGGAAATAATTTCTTCCTGGCATTCGATTACGAACTCCCCCCGGTTCCAAAAAAGATTAAAAAAATTCTTTACATCCACACGTGCCCCATGGTCCAGGGAGAATTAGCCCTGAAGAGAATCGCCGAAGTGTTTCCGGAATCTGAACTCCACCTGTTAAAAAATGAGAATACGGACTTCGGTGAATCTCTTTCCAAACGATGGAAAATCTTCAATTTCCCCTCCGGACGCCTGCAACCAGATTTTTTGCAAAGTGCGGAAGGTAGAAAAATCGCCACCGCCAATATCGACCTGATATTTTTCGGAGTCAACGATGATATCCGATTAAATTCTCCCGGGGCAATGAAAGCCGTAGGGATCGCCCAAAGATACAATAATGTGTTGGAACTTATATACCGGCTGGGTCTTTATGACTGGACATGCATCCTCGACCGGGAATTCTGTATCTACTACCCACATCAAATTGAATTTGGGAGAAGTAAACAGGAAATAAATCTGGTGTCCTTCCCCAGGGCTACCCTTAAATTGCCTCGTACCCTCCTGTCGGATCGGGAGAGGGAAAAACTCTTCGAGTTAGCCCTGGACGGACCCGGGGAGGGGCATGTGGTCAACATTGGAAATTATCTGGGCGGATCCTCCATTCTATTAGCAAAGGGTTCCAAAATCAGTGGAAGAGAAAAAATTTACTCCTACGATCTGGAGGAATACTCGGAGTCGATGGATTTTTACCGCGAAAACCAGGTCGAGGACTGGATCCATTTTTCCAAAATGGATTCCATAGAGGGCGCCGCCCAGTAGGCGAAACGACCCGATCCGGATATTCGCCTTTTGCTGATCGACGGAGATCACAGTTACGAAGGGTGCAAAAACGATATCCTTTACTGGTCCCCTTTCCTGGTTGAAAAAGGAGTGATTGCAATCCACGACTATGGAAATGTTTCCGAAGGCACTAAATATTCCGAAATCGTCAAGGCGGTTTATGATGAAATTCTATTCGGTGGTAAATATTCGCATTTTGACCGGGTAGATACTCTCTTCATTGCAAGAAAACAAAGCTCCAATTCCCGGATAAAAAAGAAAGGCCGTTACTCCAACGTCCAGTTTACTTCTCCCGCCACCCATCCCGCTTCAAGTTCGGCGGGGGCGGCTTGAAAATGAAACCGGTCTCCGTCTAGTTTTTCCCCAATTCAAGCCACGAGAACCCGGTTGATTTTTTTCAACGCCGCATTAAGATGCTCGGTCACCGCGTGCGGCGAGATGTTCATCGCCCGCGCCGCGCGGTTTTTGCGCGCCCCCGCATAAAACACCAGGCTCACCGCCATCAACTGCCGGTCTGTCAGTTCAGCCGTTTCCAGGTCGATGGGCTGACGCCGCAAGTGAAGATAATCTCCGCGCGGGAAATAATCCACCGGTCCCCCGCCTTTTCCAAAATCGTTGCGCAGAACCTCAAGAACTTCGGCAGGGCAGAACCGCATGTTGGGGTCCGATTCCAAGTCCTCTTCATCCCATTTGGGGTCCGCCGCGTTCTCACCCTTATCGCCGTTAAAACCGGTCATACTGGCCTCCTTCCAGGTAGCGTTGAAACTGCTCCTCTTCACAACAGATATAAAGAGGAAACCACCGGGGGGGCCGGTTCTCTTGCAGATCGCGCGCCAGCGAGCCGGGAAGCGAATCGGCGGGAGGGCTCACCGGAACCCCGTTGACGAATTCGCGCCCGCCGAAAAACGCCGGACGCCAGTATTCCCGCCCGACCTTGAAGTGAAACCACAGCGAATCGAGGGTGCTTTTCTCCTCATACTCGTAATTGCCGCAATAAAGACATCGCCACCCGATCCCGTGCGGGGCTAAGCCCCACAGGCCGCATCCGTGCTTGAGGACCTCCCCCGATTCGATGCGCCGGTACCGCACCGGGCATTGGCGTAGCCGGGTTTTTTCCGCCGACCCTTTACAATTTGGTCCGTATCTTCGCACCACCATTCGTCCCATAACCGTCCTTTCCGTTCGGGGAAAATTTGCTAGGCCGCCGCCTGCCAGTTCGCGTCACCCGGCTCCGCTTCCAACCCCAGGACATGTTCGGTGAACCCGAACAGCCGGGCGGGATCGCGTACCGAGGCGTAGTGGGCCACCAGCGCCTGATCGAGAAGGCCCCGCCCTCTCATTCCCGACAAACCCTGAAGCAGAAGACCGAGACTGTCCGGCGCCAGCGATTCCGCCTCGATACACACCGCGCGCAGGGTGGGAAGTCCGGCGGCCCGCCGCACCCGCGCCACCCGGTTCACCAGAACGGTGAGAAAGGGCACCACGAACAAAATAAAATGCGCCGAGTTGATCGTTTGAAAGGGAATGACCACCCCCTCGCGCTCCCAACCCATCACCAGGTTTTCTCCATCCATCTCCAGGCGGAAACGGAAATCCCCCTCCATCAAACCGAGGAGATCGTTCATCTCTTCCTCCAGCGAGGCCGAGGCCCGCGACGCGAGGCGGCCCTGCAATCCGTCCGGACCCAGCACCTCCAGCAGGAGCTTTGCCGCCTCCAGCCGCCGCTCGCTGGTTTCCAGGCGAACCCGCACCTCCCGCATCGCCTCCGCCCGCCCTTGCAGGCGAAGAGCCCGGCGCAATTCCTCCTCCGCTTCCGATAATGCCCTCTGGAGCCGATTCGCCTCCGCTTCGATCACCGCCGATCGATTTTCACACGCATCCGGCGATTCCCCTCTGGACGCCCGCTCCTCCCGGCAGGCGGCCAGCGTTCCCCCCAGGTGGGCCCGCTCCTTTT
>PCWF01000152.1 GCA_002796165.1 Nitrospinae bacterium CG11_big_fil_rev_8_21_14_0_20_56_8 | reverse complement strand
TCCCGGGTCAGATCGAAATCTTTTGCAAGATTGTCTGCGGTTTGCGGCATTGTGTCGGCACCAAACTCTTTCTCAATTTCAGGGTTTGGGAAACGAGCGCCCAGTGCTGAATCAAAAGAGATGAACTGCTTGGCATAGGCCTGTTCGGATTTGCCGACAACAAAAGGTGCGCGTGTCATGCTTTCAACGCCACCGGCAACCATGATATCGCCTTCGCCGCAGGTAATGGCATGTGCTGCAGCAATAATGGCGCCCAGACCGCTGCCGCAATTGCGTTGCATGACGGCGCCCGGGACTTCGATAGGCAGGCCGGCACGAAGCAATGCATGGCGGGCAACGCAACGACTGTCTTCACCCGCTTGATTGCCGCAGCCAACGAGAACATCATCGATGGCATTCTCAGAAAATGAAGAGGCTTCGACGACAGCGCGAATGACACCGCCCAGTAAATCATCGGGACGAACGGTGGCAAGGGACCCCGCATTGCGTCCGAAAGGCGTGCGAAGACCGTTATAGATATAGGCGTCTAACATTAAAATAACTCCTGAAGATAGGGTTGAATATGTGGATCAGCTTTCGGGGGTGAGCAGAGATTCACCCAGTAATGCGCGCCTGCGCAGCCATGGCGTCGGCCGATAACGCGGATCGCCGGTTATTTCGAAAATTGAAATCAAAATCTCCAGAATACGGTCGGCCCCAAGAAAATCACCGAAGGCAAGCGGGCCATGGGGATAACCAAGGCCCATGGTGACAGCTTTATCGATGTCCAGCGGTGTCGCCGTTCCTGACTGAGCGATTGAACAACCAATGTTGACGATCATCGCAAGGATGCGCTGCGTAACAAACCCGGCGCTGTCGCGGATCACCGTGACAGGCACACCGTCACCGGTAAGCAGTCCACGGGCGGATGCCACAAATGCGGCATCAGTCACAGGCGTTTTCATGACTGTGCGCCGGACATCTAATCCGAAAAGGGTATCAAGAGCGACGGTGTGTTCCGGATCCAGCCCTTCTTCAAGTGCAGCCGTTGTTGCATCAATACCCAGGGGAGCGACGATTATCAGAGAGTCCTCGCCCGGTTCCTCGCCGTTGTCGATTTTGGCATTCAGTTTATTCAGAAGCTCGGTGATTTGTGCGCAGGTCTCCGGGTTTGCCTGGCTGACCCAAACTGCGCGGCCATCATATTCGGGGGCGGCTTCCTCTTCCGGGACCGCTTGCTTGCCGTCCTGGTAAGCATAATACCCCTGTTTGGTTTTGCGGCCGAGAAGACCGGCTTCCATGCGGGTATTCATTTTGGTCGAGGGGCGATAGCGGGCTTCGTGATAGAACTGCTCATAAATCATTTTGGTCGCTGGATGGGTAACATCCAGAGCCGTCAGGTCCAGCAGTTCAAAAGGCCCCATACGAAAACCGGCGGCATCGCGCATGATGCGGTCTACGTCGACATAATCGGCGACGCCTTCGCTGTTCAGATGTGCGGCTTCAATGGTGTATCCACGCCCGACCTGATTAACCAGAAAGCCTGGCGCATCGGCGACACGAACCGGTTCGCGGCCCATGCGGGCGCCAAGGGCGAACAGGAAGTCTGCAACGTCAGGCGCCGTGCGCACACCATCAATGACTTCGACAAGCTTCATTAACGGAACCGGATTGAAGAAATGGAACCCGGCAACCCGTTCCGGATGTTGGCAACTGGAAGCAATTGTCGTTACGGACAGCGATGATGTGTTTGATGCCAGGATGACGTCATCGCCAACAATGCTTTCGAGTTCTGAAAAAATCTTCCGTTTGATATCCAGATTCTCTGTCGCAGCTTCAATGATGACGTGGCAATCGGCGAAGCCGGACATGGTTTCAAGAACCTCTATCCGTGCCATGGCTGCCTTTGCATCATCGGCAGTCATGCGGTTTTTCTCAACAGCCCGGCCAAGCATGTTATCGATGAAATCGACGGCTTCTTTCGAAGATTCGATACGCGTATCGAACAGTTTAATCGTGCATCCACCTGTGGCGGCGACCTGTGCAATGCCGCGGCCCATTGCGCCTGCACCGACAACGCCGACGATCAGGTTGTCCTGTGTTGCTTCAATCGTCATGCTTATTTCCCTTTGAATTCTGGTTTGCGTTTTTCGATAAAGGCACGCATGCCTTCTTTTTGATCTTCGGTATCAAACAAGATGTCGAACGCTTTGCGTTCCAATGTTAGCCCGGCATCCAGTGAACAGTCTGCCCCTGCCAGAACGACTTCTTTTGTTTGGCGGATGGCAAGAGGCGGAAGGGCTGCAATTTTTGCGGCCAATTCAAGGGCGCGGTTGAGGACTTGATCATCGGGGACGACCTCGCTGGCAAGCCCCATCTGAAAAGCTTCTTGGGCACTAATCGGTTCGCCGGTCAGCAGCATTTTCATCGCTTTGAATTTGCCGACAGCACGTGTCAGGCGTTGCGTGCCGCCGCCGCCAGCCATGATGCCGACCCGGACCTCAGGTTGTCCGAATTGAGCGCTCTCGCCAGCAATGATGATATCTGCGTGCATGGCAAGTTCGCACCCGCCACCCAGAGCAAAGCCGTTAACGGCTGCAATGACGGGTTTTGGGCACCCGGCAACAACCCGCCAACGTTCGCGTGCCTTGCTGAGAGTCATTTCGACGGTGCCCATTGCCGACATTTCCTTGAGATCGGCTCCAGCAACAAATGCTTTCTCGTTGCCGGTGATAACGATGCAGCGAATGCTGTCGTCGTCCGTCAAGGCGCGAAAATGATCTGTCAATTCTATGCGGGTCGCTGTGTTCAGAGCGTTAAGCGCTTCCGGGCGGTTCATGCGCAGCAAGGCAATGCCATCGCCGGGAGTTTCCAATAATACGAGAGACAAGGCAGTTGTTCCTATTTTCGAGGGCGCGGCAGGTCGCGACACAAAGTTCTGCTTGTTAGTTTTGATCTACCATCATCAGCCAATCAACAGCTGTAATCTTATCACCATCGGCGAACACAGGATTGAGGTCCAGTTCCACGATCTCAGGGTGGGAGACAGCAAATTCGGAAAGATTGCAGATCATTTGAATAAGTGCGGCACGATCAACCGGTTCTTTTCCCCTGGCACCGTCCAGAACGACCCGGCCCTGCAGATTATCCAGCATCAATGCAGCCTGGGCGGGATTGACCGGGGCTGATGCAAAAGAAACATCCCCGAGTACTTCAATAAAGATACCCCCAAGCCCAACCATGACAACCGGCCCGAATATAGGGTCACGACGTACACCTAGGACAAGTTCGGTTGCCGGTTTTATCATTTTCTGTACCAGAATGCCTTCGATTCGGGCATCCGGTGCATAATTTCGGGCAGATTCAAGAATATCCTCAGCGGCTTTTTTAACGCTATCCCCATCACCAAGGCCGAGACGAACGCCACCAGCTTCAGTTTTGTGGAGGATATCCGGCGATTCAATTTTAACCGCAACGGGATAGCCCATCTTCTCAGCTATGTTGCGGGCTTGCTCAGGATCAGCAGCCAAATCCGCCGGTGCCAAAACGATCCCGGCTTCTTTTAACAGGTTGGCTGCGCGCATCGACGGGGCGGCGATGGCCTGCATCGGTTCGGAACCTGCTTTGCGGGAGGGAAGACGCGGTGACTGTTCATCAAAGCGCGCCCGGGCTTGACCGTACTGAACCAGACCGGCAATGACATCGACAGCGCGTTCTGTCGCGCCAATCACGTAGATACCGGCGGCACGCAATTTCAGAAGCGCTTCTTCCGGGGCATCCAGCCAGCAAATAACGAACGGTTTGTCGACAGACGCTTTGACGTCCTTGAATATGTCGACGAGCAGATCAGCATAGCCGTGCATCAATTGTAACCAGACGATGCAGGAATGAAGCCCCGGATCTTCCAGTGCGATCTTGATTGATTCGCTGAGAATCCTGGGCTCGGCCAGAAATTGTCCGGTTACGTCGATCGGATTGGATGATGATCCAAAGGAGGGAATGACGTTTGCCAGTTTTTTCCGGGTTTCAGGCGTCGGCGCCGCTATTTCCAGACCCAATTCTTCCGCCCGATCAGCCATCAGGACGCCGGCACCGCCAGATTGAGTGATCAGTGCGACGCCATTTCCCTCTGGAATCGGGCAGCAGGTAAATGCAGAGACGAGATCAAGCATGTGTTCTTCATTACGTGCCCGAATGCCACCGTGTTGGCGAAGCACGCCATCAAACACATTGTCCTCACCTGCCAGTGATCCCGTATGTGACGCTGCTGCTTTTGCGCCTGCTGCTTTGCGTCCGACTTTCGTAATGATCAGTGGTTTTTTGACCTGCATCGCCTTTTGCGCAAGGCGAATGAGTTCGGTCCCGTCGCGAATGCCTTCGATATAAGCGGAAAGAA
>PCWF01000059.1 GCA_002796165.1 Nitrospinae bacterium CG11_big_fil_rev_8_21_14_0_20_56_8 | reverse complement strand
GCGCGACGTGCACCCGACCCACTACGGCCGGATCTGTCCGATCGAGACGCCGGAAGGACCCAACATCGGCCTCATCGCCTCTCTCAGCACCTATGCCCGGGTGAACGAGTACGGATTTATCGAAACCCCCTACCGCCGGGTGCAGGGGGGCAAGGCGCAGGATGACGTGGAGTTCCACACCGCTATGGTGGAAGACACCTACATCATCGCCCAGGCCAATGCCCAGCTGGATAAAAACAACAAATTCGTCGAGCCCATCATTTCCGCCCGGCAGGGTGGGGACTTCATCCTTTCCCCGGCCGAGAAAGTGGATTTCATGGACGTGTCGCCCAAGCAGTTGATCAGCGTGGCCGCGTCCCTGATCCCGTTTCTGGAAAACGATGACGCCAACCGGGCCCTGATGGGTTCCAACATGCAACGTCAGGCCGTGCCCCTTCTCCGCTCCGAGTCGCCCCTGGTGGGAACCGGCATGGAGGGCATCGTCGCCCACGACTCCGGCGCCGTGATCATCGCCGATAACGATGGGGAAGTGATCAGCGCCGATGCCACCCGCATCGTGGTGCGCACCGAGAAACGGGGCAAGCCCAAGATCAAGAACGCGCGGAGCCGGCTCCTCGATTCCAACGTCGATATCTACACCCTGTCCAAGTTCCAGCGTTCCAACCAGAACACCTGCGTCAACCAGAAACCCCTCGTGACCACCGGGACCCGGGTGAAGAAAGGCGACGTGATCGCCGACGGCCCCTCCACCGAGTTGGGCGAGCTGGCCCTGGGCCGCAACGTGCTGGTCGCCTTCATGCCGTGGGAAGGATACAACTTCGAGGACGCCATTATCGTCAGCGAAAAGATGGTCAAGGAAGACATCTACACCTCCATCCACATCGAGGAATTCGAGGTGGAGGCCCGCGACACCAAACAGGGGAAGGAGGAAATCACCCGCGATATTTCCAACGTCGGGGAAGAGGCCCTCAAGAACCTGGACGATAGCGGCATCATCCGCATCGGCGCGACGGTGAAGCCCAACGACATTCTCGTCGGCAAGATCACCCCCAAGGGGGAAACCCAGCTCAGCCCCGAGGAGAAACTCCTCAAGGCCATCTTCGGCGAAAAGGCCGGGGACGTCCGGGACACCTCCCTGCGCGTTCCGCCCGGGGTGCAGGGCACCGTGATCGACGTGAAAGTGTTCTCCCGCAAGGGAATCGACAAGGACTCCCGGACGCTCTCCATCGAGGGAGAAGAGATTTCCCTGATCGAAAAGGACTTCAACGACGAGATCAAGATCGTCAAGACCGAGACCGAAAAACGCCTGCGGAGCATGCTGGTCGGGGCCACCGCCACCAAGACCACCACTTCGGGAAAAGGCAAGTTCAAAAAAGGCCAGAAGATCACCGAGGACATGATCGAGAAACTCGGGGTCAAGGACCTGTTGAACGTCCCGGCCAAAGAGGCCGAGAACGAAGAGTTTCAGGAATTGGGCGAAAACTGCAACGAGCAGGTGCACATCCTCAAGTCGATGATGGACGAGAAGATCGTCCGCCTCAAAAAAGGCGACGACCTGTCTCCCGGCGTCATCAAGCTGGTTAAAGTGTTCCTGGCCATGAAGCGCAAGCTTCAGGTCGGCGACAAGATGGCCGGCCGTCACGGGAACAAGGGCGTGGTCTCCAAAATCGTTCCCGAGGAAGACATGCCCTACCTCGAAGAAGGAAGACCGATCGAGTTGATCCTGAATCCTCTGGGCGTGCCCTCCCGAATGAACGTGGGGCAGATTCTCGAGACCAACCTGGGCCTGGCGGCCAAGGGGCTCGGCCAGCACATGGCCACCCCCGTGTTCGACGGCGCCAAGGAGAAAGACGTTCGCGCCCTGCTCGAAAAGAGCGGCTGGCCCGCCACCGGGGAAGTCACCCTCATCAACGGGAGGACCGGTTTGCCGTTCCGCCAGAAAGTGATGATCGGGTACATCTACATGCTGAAACTGCATCACCTGGTCGACGACAAGATCCATGCCCGTTCCACCGGGCCCTACTCCCTGGTGACCCAACAGCCGCTGGGAGGCAAAGCCCAGTTTGGCGGACAGCGCCTGGGAGAAATGGAAGTCTGGGCTCTCGAAGCTTATGGCGCCGGGTACACCTTGCAGGAAATGCTTACCGTGAAATCCGACGACGTGGAAGGCCGCAAGCGCATGTACGAGGCCATCGTCAAGGGAGAAACCAACCTCAGCCCCAGCCTGCCCGAGTCCTTCAACGTGCTGGTGAAGGAATTGCAAAGTCTGGCCATCGACGTCGAATTGATCGAGTCAACGGCCAAGTAACGAAGAACAAGAAGGAACGGCCATCGGTTACCGATGGATGCCGAATACTTCAACATCACATTATATATAGGAGATAAACCTGGTGGACAGCTTGAGTTTTTTCGAAAAACCCAAAAACCCCATCATGTTTGACGCCATTCGCGTACGTCTGGCATCGCCGGAGAAAATACGGTCATGGTCCTACGGGGAAGTCAAGAAACCCGAAACCATCAACTACCGGACCTTCAAACCCGAGCGTGACGGCCTGTTTTGCGCCAAGATTTTCGGTCCCGTAAAAGACTGGGAATGTAACTGCGGCAAGTACAAACGCATGAAGCACAAGGGAGTGGTGTGCGAAAAATGCGGCGTGGAAGTCATACTCTCCAAAGTGCGCCGGGAGCGGCTTGGCCATATCGAACTGGCGAGCCCAGTCGCGCATATCTGGTTTTTCAAGGGCCTGCCGAGCCGGATCGGCCACATTCTCGACATCAGCCTGAAAGATCTCGAGCGGATCATCTATTTCGAGAATTACGTCGTTATCGATCCCGGCGAATCCACCCTCAAACGCGGGCAGATGCTGTCCGAGGAAGAGTATCACGAGGCCGAGATCGAATTTCCCGATACCTTCAAGGCGATGATCGGGTCCGAGGCGATTCTGGAGATGCTCAAGACCCTCGATCTCGATGCCGAGGCCGCCCGGTTGAAAGAAGACCTGGCCACCACCAAATCGGTGATGAACAAGCGCAAGTATTCCAAGCGCCTCAAGATCATCGAGGCTTTCCGCAAATCGGGCAACAAACCGGAATGGATGATCCTGCAAGTGATCCCGGTGATTCCGCCGGAATTGCGGCCGCTGGTGCCCCTGGATGGCGGGCGGTTCGCCACCTCCGACCTGAACGACCTGTACCGGAGAGTCATCAACCGGAACAACCGGCTGAAACGCCTGCAGGAACTCAAGGCTCCCCAGATCATCATCCGCAACGAAAAACGCATGCTCCAGGAAGCCGTCTCCGCCCTGTTCGACAACGGGCGGCGGGGCCGAACCCTGCGCGGAACCAACAAGCGACCCCTGAAATCCCTGAGCGACATGCTCAAGGGCAAGCAGGGCCGGTTCCGGCAGAACCTGCTGGGCAAGCGCGTCGATTACTCCGGCCGCTCCGTGATCGTGGTGGGACCCGAGCTCGAGTTCCATCAATGCGGGTTGCCCAAGAAGATGGCGCTGGAGTTGTTCAAGCCGTTCATTTTCAGCCGGCTGGAACAAAAAGGCTATGCCGCGACCATCAAGACCGCGAAAAAAATGGTCGAGCAGGAACGGCCCGAAGTGTGGGAAGTGCTCGAGGAAGTGGTTTCCGGGCATCCCATCCTTCTCAACCGCGCCCCCACCCTGCACCGGTTGGGCATCCAGGCCTTCATGCCGCAATTGATCGAAGGGAAGGCCATTCAGCTCCATCCCCTCGTGTGTACCGCGTTCAATGCCGATTTCGACGGGGACCAGATGGCGGTTCACGTTCCCCTGTCCATGGAGGCCCGGGTCGAGGCCCAGTTGTTGATGATGTCTTCCAACAACGTACTCTCCCCCTCCAATGGAAAGCCCATCGCCGTACCCTCCCAGGACATCGTGCTGGGTTGCTATTACATGACGAAGATTCGCGGCGGGGTCCGGGGCGAAGGCAAGATATTCTCCAGTTCCAAGGAGGTCATTGCCGCATACGACGCCGGGGAACTCGATCTGCAGGCCAAAATCATGTGCCGGATCCGGGGCAAGATGGCGCAGACCACCACCGGCCGGGTCCTCATTGGCGAGGAACTCCCCGAGGAACTGCCGTTTGAATTTGCCAATACCCTGCTCGACAAGAAATCCCTTTCCGAGATGATTTCCAAGTCGTTTTTAATCGCCGGGAAGGAAAAGACGGTCGCCCTGCTCGACAACGTGAAACGCCTGGGCTTCAAGTATGCCACCGAAGCCGGACTCACGATCTCCATCGCCCAAATGCGCATTCCCGAGAACAAGAACAAGCTCGTGGAAAAAACCCATGACGAGGTTCTGAAAGTTTACAAACAGTACCGCGACGGGTTGATCACCAACGGCGAACGGTACAACAAGGTCATCGACATCTGGGCGCATGTGACCGAAAAGGTCTCCGAGGAGATGTTCAACGAACTCGAGGTCGAGGACGAACAGATCGTGGCCGGTGAAAAGAGCAAGGACTTCAACTCGATTTTTATCATGGCCGACTCCGGCGCGCGCGGCTCGGCCCAGCAGTTGCGCCAGCTCGCCGGGATGCGCGGCCTCATGGCCAAACCCTCCGGCGAGATCATCGAGACGCCCATCACGGCGAATTTCCGCGAAGGATTGTCCGTGATCCAGTACTTTATCTCCACCCACGGCGCGCGCAAAGGTCTGGCCGACACCGCGCTCAAGACCGCCAACTCCGGTTACCTGACGCGGC
>PCWF01000187.1:58756-58865 GCA_002796165.1 Nitrospinae bacterium CG11_big_fil_rev_8_21_14_0_20_56_8 | reverse complement strand
ACAAGTTGGCGTTTTTCATAACAACCCGGGCCTTTCTAAAAATGTCATCCTGAGCCTTTTTTAACTGTCATCCTGAGCTTGTCGAAGGATCTGGCCTGCGCGAAGGATC
>PCWF01000187.1:53019-58746 GCA_002796165.1 Nitrospinae bacterium CG11_big_fil_rev_8_21_14_0_20_56_8 | reverse complement strand
GCAATTGGAGCATGTTTCATGCTGGATCGGGGCAAGATTCTTCGGCGCCGATGCGCCTCAGAATGACACCCGAAAGAGTTTTTCAGCATCCTGCTAACGTTTAAACTGTCATTGCGAGCGAAGCGAAGCAATCCAATCGGACCAGCGCATCGCCCCCCACGGCGAGTAGGGTCAGAACCAGGTGATTTCCCCATCCTCCCCGACCTCCATTCCCTGGGCTGAAAGATAACGCAGGAGGTCGCGGAGCCCCTGAAGCGCCTGGAGCTTTTCATTGATTTCCCGGAAAGGTTTCAGGTTGGTCACGGGCACCCGTTTAAGTTCCGGAGCCTTGAGCAAGTTGCCCAGGATCTTGTTTTTAAGCCAGGCCTCCACGTTCAGGTTTCCGTTTTCCAGCAGAATCGTCGCGCGGTCGGGCGAGGCCAGTTTCAACTTGGCGCGCGTGTCCACCAGCGCCGGTTTACTCTCCTCGGGATCGAGAAAGAGCAAAATGCGGTCCAGAGTTTCCGGCCCCACCCGGGTAATGTCGATCTGCGTCCGCAATTGGTCCAGCGAGATCGGGTCGGTTTCCCGTCCCTGAATCACCTGGAACCCGAATTCCACGTTGCCGTCCACCTGAGCCTCCAGATCCTTTTTCTTTCCGTCGGGATCCAGCAGAGCCCCAAAGTCGAGGCCCGCGAATTCCGAGGTGAAGTTCAACCGGGGTCCCTGCGGTCCGTGCACCAGGAACAGGTTCCCCGCCACCGATCCCTTGAGAACGTCGAACAGGAATTTTTCCACCATGAGGCGGTTATTCTTGTAAAACACGTCCAGAGTGATGTCCGATGCCTTTTGCCCTTCCCACTCGACCGCATCGATCTTGAGGATATTCTTGTACTGGGAATAATCGCGAAGCTGGTTGAAGAACCCTTTCTCCGACGCGTAGAATTCCTGCGCGGGGTGATCCAGCAGACTCGGATTCAGCCAAAGTTTTTTATTGAAGAGGAATTTCCCGTTGATCTCCCCCACCCGGAGCGAGGGAGGCAGGGAGAGCCGGAAATGGTCGAAAGTTGCCGAACCGTCCAGTTCCAGTTGTTTGTCCCCTGCCAACCGCAGGGCCAGGTGGGACACCAGGTTGCCCTCGGCCCGGACCCGGTCCTTGAGGGCGAGGGCTTTCTCTTCGAGGGCTTTGCCGATTTCCAGAGTGTTGTCGGTGTCCAGGGCCACGTCGAGACGGCGCGACAGTTCATACGGGGTCCAGGGGCTCTCACCGGACAGAAAGCGGTGGAGTCCCTCCACGCGGCCGGTGAGCCTGTGTTTCACTCCGTGGTTTTTCATCCCCAGTTCATGGCGGAGGATGACGAGCTTGTCGAGATTATTCTGCAGGGAATAATGGAAGGCGAATGCCGGGTCCATCCGGGAGTCCCCGAGCAGATTCTCCAGAACCAGTCCGGAAGTCCCCAGCGTTCCCTCCACCTCCAAGCGATTTTCCACCAGGTCCGTCCGTACCGTTCCCCCCAGCCCTTCCAACCGAATGCCCCGGTCCGGCAGGGTCATCGCGATCCCGGATAATTCCAACTGTGCGTTGGCGGTGAAGGGCAAGTCGGGATTTTTAAGGGAAACGGCGGTGGGAATCGTTCCCCGGGCCTGCGCCGTGGTGCGAAGTTGACCTTCCATCGCCGCGCCTTCCAGACCCGATTTAAAGGCTTCGGGTATCCGTTTCCAGATCTCGGCCAGGTTCACCCGGTCCACCGTGCTTTCCAATGCGAAGGATTTTCCTCCATGGTTCACCTTTCCTTTCAATTCCGCCTGCAGGAGGGAGGGAATCGACACCCGGGCGAATTGAATCTCGGCATTTTTGCCGGGGACATCGAGATGCCCCACCGTATCGAAAGACACCGAATCCAGATCAAGAGCCAGGTCGCCCTTTTTAAAGGATGGAGATTTGAGAGAACCGCTTGCCTCGGCGCGCACGCGGGAGAGGGAGAGGTCGTGCACGTCCACCCCTATCCGGGTATGAAACTTCCCCGCGCGGATCATGTCCATCCCTTCCAGCGCATTGAGAGAAACCGCGGCGTTGAGAGAAACGTTGCGCACCTCCCGGCCCAGCAGGTCGGCCCGCGCGGTGGCATCCACGTCGAGACCGTCCAGTTTTACCTGGAGGTCCTGCGACTCGATACGGCCCGCCTGCAGGAGCGTCTTGTGCGTGAGAGGCAGGGTGACTCCCACGCGCGTGTAATCGAAGAATCGATCCATGCCCAGGTCGGTGGAGATCTTGAGGCCGGTCAATCCCCAGTTGTTCATCACGCGGGCCTGCTCCAGTCCCCCCGCGATATGGAGCATGGCCACCTTGATCCCGCGGGCCGCGTCGTACTCGACCGGGAAGGAGACTTTAAAGCCGATTCCATCCGCCTGTACGGCCGGTTCCGCCAGCCTTGCCGTAACCTTATGCAGTTCCACTTCAGCTTTGCCATTGGCCTTGACGGGATGGAAGCGTTCATCCAGTTTGCCGTCCGTGGAAGTCTTCACCGTCACCTTTCCTCCGACCTCCAGTCCCTTGAACCGTTCGAGGAGTTTGGCGGGAATCGCCTTCCGCAATGGCTCCAGACCCACCGTCAAATCCTGGTTGATGCGAAAAAAATCCTGGCCTCGTTTCTGGAGGGACCCCTCCGTTTCAGCCCGCAACCAATCGCCCACCCCGTACTGCAGTTTGACAGATCGGATATTACCCGCACCGGGATCGCCGTCCACGGTTCCTTTCAGAAAGAACCCCGCCTTGAGATCGCCCAGATCGGGATGGCTGAAGCGCAGTTGCTCCAGCCGGGTATCGACTTTCAGATTGGCCTGCGCGAGGCGGGGGCCCGAGGCATGGGCCTGCAGATCGAGACGCAGATTATGGAGTCCGATATTTCGGAACATCCCCTTATCGAGCGAAAGATGAAGTTTGGATTCCACGTTTTCGGGGTTGCCCTGCACCAGGCGCACCTGTGCCAGCGAGAGGTTCCCGGAGAGTCCGTCGAATTTCGCGCCGCTGGCCGGATCTTTCCCGGAAACCTGGTCCAGATAAAATTTGGCGCGGACCACCTCCGCCTCCTGCAACTGGAACTGGGGGAGGTATCCCCTGGCATCCAGCTCCGCAATGCGCAACACCCCCCCGGCCTCCAGGGGAGGGAGCCAGGGAGCGGCCCACCGCTGAACGTCGGCAAGACGGAACGTGGCCGAGTCAAGGCTCAGGTTGAACCGGGGCTCGGAATTGAAATGCTCCACACGGGCCGAGAGGTTGATAAAATTCGATTCATCCAGCCTGAGTTTGAGCCACTTGAGAGTTGCCATCTGTTGCCGGAGCGCGACTTCGATATTGATGTCCGCCGCCAGGGCCGGGAGCGACAGGGATCGGTTCGCTTGCAAAGCGGCGTCCTGCCAGCCCACAATACCGGTCAGGAGTACGCGGTTGAGATCGTGGGCGGTCAGCTTCAAATCGGTGTGGAGCCGGGCACGGAACTCCAGGGGATCGGTCCGGCTCGACTTAAAGACCAGGTTGGGAGAAACCTCCGCCCCGGTGGGCGGGGGAACATGGATTCGCACCTGGGCGTCGAGGCCCTGATTCTTCAATCTCCCCTGGGCTTCCAGGGAGAACCCTTCCAACTGTGCGAGCGTGTGCCCGTCCTGATCGAGATCCAACCCGATATTTTCGATGGCAAGCCGCTTGAGGTCCACTTCCACCGGTAAGAGAGGCAAAGCCGAGGGTTCTTGCGGTTGGGGCTTGAGAACGGGGGTCCCGGGCGCCGCGGGCGGAGTTCCGAGCATCAGAAGCGGCTGAAAGTTCCAGACTCCATCCTTCGACAGCATGTACGCCCGGGGCCGTTGCACCACCACCTGGTCGATGGCCAGTTTCCCCTCGAACAGTTTCAGGAGGTCGTAACCGACCCGCACCTCATCCACGCTCGCCAGGGGGCGGCCCGCGACCGACAGGGACACCCGTTGAATCCGCAATCCGCTCAGCAAGGTGAAATCGATGCGTCCGATCGAAACGGGTTGGCGGAGCACCCGGCTCAATTCCCGTTCCACCAGGGGAGTGACGAACTCGGAGGGGAAATAGTATTCGAGAATCACTCCCAGCCCCACCACAAGTAAGAGGGCGGTGAACAACAGCAGAAAAACCCCGCGCGCCAGAAGGCGCCACCAAGACCGGTGTTTTCGCGAGGGGGCCGGTGGGCCGGGTTCCCGAGCCGGCGTCTGCCGGTCCGGATGTTCCGCTTCCCCGGTGGGGCCGGGGACCGGGGCTCCGGCTTTCTTGCGCCGCCGGGCCCCTGGGATCAGATTAAACTTCATGTCGGTTAATTTCATTTAAGTAAGATGCCTCTCCAGAAAACCGGCCATGGCGCGGGTGCCGTCCTGGAGAAATTCCAGGTCGAGGGTCTCCAGCGTATCGGTGGGCTGGTGGTAATGCGGATTGCGGAAAAACGCCGTGTCCGTCAGCATCACCGCGGGGACCCCCACCTCCCAGAACGGCGAATGGTCGCTCAGGCGTACTTCGGTAAAGGCGTCTCCCCGGCCGGGGACGATGAGCGTATGCACCGGTAATCGGGGATGGGCCGTTTGCATGCCTTGCGCCAGGGATTCGGTCAGGGCCCGCGAGGGCTCGTTGCCCACCGCGGCCAGGAAATTTCCCCGGTCGGGATAACGCGAGGCATCCACATAGGGGGGAAACGATTGTGAGCCGGGTTCCCCATTGCGAAATCCGATCATCTCCATCGAGACCATTCCCCGAAAGCGGTCCTTTCGCCGGTGCGCTCCGGCCAGGAAGTGACGGCACCCGACGAAACCGTATTCCTCCAGGGTAAAGCTGGCAAACAGCAACGTGGCCCCCAAGCGTACCGGTTCCAGGCAACGGGCCGTTTCGAGGAGCGCCGCCACGGCGCTGGCGTTATCATCGGCTCCCGGTGTTCCCTGGACGCTATCATAATGGGCCGCCAGGACGAAGGTTCCACGGGAAGGATCGGACCCGGCCTTGAATCCCAGGATATTGTGCGACAGCGTCCCATTGAATGGGACCTCTTCCCGCTCCATCCTCAATCCCGAATCCTGAAGGGAGGCTTCGATATAGCGGCCGCACCGGTGCAATTGATCGAGGCTCGTCAACGGATTTCTCTCCCCCACCAGGGCTCGGAGATGGTGTTCCAGCCGTGCAATTTCAGGCTTGAGCATGGTGGGGGAATCGGGCAATATCCGGCACGGCTAAAGGTTGCAAAACTTACTGATTTATTGGAGGATATGAATTATACGGCGAACCCCGCCGCGGAGTCAAAAAATAGTTTACTTTTACCCGTCAAAGGCATAACATAACCCTCATGCTAATGGTCGAATGCTACTCCGGATATAAGGTAAACGAACGCCCGGTGGCCTTCAATCTTTTCAATCGACGATTAAAGGTCAAGGAAATTATAGACCGGTGGTATGGGGAGATGTCGGTCCATTTTAAAGTTCGGGCCGACGATGACAATATTTACCTCCTCAAATATGACGAGTGGCAGGACCAATGGGACCTGGTGTTTTATCAGAATCCCCGGAAAATGGAGCCGTTTTCAGCCTCGTGGGGCGGTTTGACTCCCCGGTCTCCCCGAGCTTTAGGTTGGGGTCGCGCCAAGCCGCTCATTCCCCTGCATTGAATTAAATAACACAAAACGACGTTTCCCCTTTGTTCCCAAATTGACCCCGGATTCCCCCGAAAGGAATACGGCTACAGGGGGG
>PCWF01000187.1:51365-52931 GCA_002796165.1 Nitrospinae bacterium CG11_big_fil_rev_8_21_14_0_20_56_8 | reverse complement strand
CGGCGGAAAATGGTCGAGGAACAGCTTGCCAACCGGGGGATCAAGGACCTCGGGGTGATGGAGGCCATGAGCCGCGTTCCCCGGCATGTGTTCGTCGAGGAATCCCTTCGCCACAAGGCTTATGGGGATCATCCCCTGCCGATCGGGGACAACCAGACCATCTCCCAGCCTTACATCGTCGGGCTCATGACCGAGGCGCTTCAACTGACCGGCAAGGAGCGCGTTCTGGAGATCGGCACCGGTTCGGGTTACCAGACGGCGGTGCTGGCCGAGCTTGCCGCGCAGGTGTTCACCATCGAGCGGCTCAAGTCCCTCTCCCGCAAAGCCAAGGCCCTGCTCGACACCCTGGGGTACACCAACATCAATTTCAAGATTTTCGACGGAACGTACGGATGGAGGGATCAATCGCCGTTCGACGCAATTCTGGTCACCGCCTCGGCGCCCGATATTTCCAAGGCGCTGACGGAACAGCTTGCCGACGGGGGCCGGCTGGTGGCTCCGGTGGGGGAACTCGATTACCAGAAGCTGGTGGTTCTCACCCGGCGGGGCCCCCGGGTGTCGCGGCGCGAAATCGGGTTTTGCAAATTTGTTCCTCTTATTGGAAAATACGGCTGGCCCGAAGCAGGCTGAAGCCATCCCGGGAAGGAACCGCTTCCCGGCGGCGACCCGGTGAGAGAATACCATCGATCATTTTTAACCCAGTAAAGGGGAGCCTCCGAGAATTCCGATTGACCCCGAACCCTCCGGACGGAACCGGGAGAGGTCGAATTGAATTGGAAGTCCCCGAACAGATCAGGAGAGATTCAGTGTTTACGAGGATCAAGAAAGAAGGAGAATACGTTCTCAGCAGTGGGGTGCGGTCGAGTTACACCTACGACTACGCTTCGCTTACCGACGCCATGAGCGCCGCGTATTGCCATCTGCTCAAGCGCAAGCTCGAGGCCTGGCAGGGGAAGCACGGGAAATTCAACGTCGTGCTGGGGCTCGAGACCGAGGGCATTCGCATCGGTTACCAGTTGGCCCAGATGATGAATCTTCCCTTTCACGCCGTTCCCCATTCCCGGGTGGCCTTTTCCCAGCAGGAGATTCCCCGCTACGGCGTGGACACGCATTACCTGATTATCGATGATATTGTGACCACCGGTTCCTCCTTTATCCGGGCGGTGGATTTTCTCGACATCGAGGAGAAGCCCGAGACCATCACCTTCGCGTGCATGATCAAACGCGACCCTTCCAAGCTCGATTACAGCGCCGTGCACGGGGACCCGGATAAGGAGCAGTATATGGTTCCCGACGAACGGTACGACTTCATCGACCACCGCCTGGTGTGGCTCTTCAGCGAGGAAAGTTGACGCGGCCTTTTTAAAGGTTCGCGGGAATCAGAGTTTCTTGATGAGGTGTTTTCGGGGGTGTGTGGAGATCAAAGTTTCTTGATGAGGTAGTAGATTTCGCCCATCTCGTGGAAATGGCCGGCTTGCATCGCCGGGCCTTCGCCCACTCCGAAATACAGGTCGGCCCTGCCGGGGCCGCGTATCGCGTTGCCGGTATCGTGGTCCACCACGAACC
>PCWF01000187.1:36700-51350 GCA_002796165.1 Nitrospinae bacterium CG11_big_fil_rev_8_21_14_0_20_56_8 | reverse complement strand
ACCGATTTGTCGGTCGCGATGGTGCGTCCGCCCACCACTTCGGATCCCGCCGATCCCACCGGGCCCCGGTCGTCGAAGGAAAAGAAAATATAACGCTGGTTCTGATAAAAATATTTCGGGATCTCCTGCGGGTGCGCGCGCAGGTATTGCTTGATGCCCTGCATGGACCCCTGGTCGATCGGGATCGCGCCGTCCCGGATCATCAGTTTGCCGATGCCGGTGTAATGATACTTGTTGGCCCCCGCGTAGCGAATCCCCTGCGTGGACCCGTCGGGGAAGCGTAGAACCCCCGATCCCTGAACGTGAAGGAAATAGCGGTCCAGGTCGTCTTTCAGCCAGGCGATCTCGAGTCCGCGATCCTTCAACACGCCCTCGCCGTCGATTTCCCGCCGGGTGTAATGCAGGATCTGCACGCCTCCCGCCCGGGACGAGGCGAGCCGGTCGATGGATCGATCATAACCGATATACTGGAGGCCCGGCCCGCCATCGGGGAGGGTATACAGCGGATAACGGTATTCCGGCGTGGGGACCAGGCTTGCGTCGATGACCGGGGTGTAATAACCGGTGAAATTCATTTTTTTTCCCGCTCCCGCTCCGGCCCGGTAGAACATGAAATGTTCCTTCAGCCGGTGTTCAAATTCGGGCATGGGGAGATTCCGGTCCAGCAGTTCCAGAAACGATTCCAGCGATTCCTTCAGCCAACCCCGGGTGACCACCAGGTCTCCCAACCTCTCTTCGCGGGACAGGTCGGTGTTTTCCATTACGGCGATCTGGTTTTGAATGACCCGCCTTAACGATTCGCGGTCCAAATCGTCCACCAGTCGTTCGGGCGCCTCAACCGGTTCCTCCAATCGGGGATGCTCTTCATTGATTCCGGGAGGAAGAATGGATTCCGGGGGCTCGATCCGCGTTTCCGGAGCGGTCTCTTCCGAGGGGGCCATCCGGCCGTCCCGGTACCAATAGGGGGCCCGATGAGACGGTTCCGTCTTTTCCTTTGAGGCCAGGGGTTCGTGAAGCGGAGGACGGTCCACGGGAGCCTGACGCCGTACCGGGGCGGTGGAACAGGAACCGATCAGGATCAGAATGAAGGCGATGACGCCCATCTGGAGGGTGCGTTCCATAAAACCGGGGCCGTCGGGGGTTGCGGGAGTCATTCGCATGGGGTGTTCCTGGGGTTCAGGAAAAAAGTTGGTCGATGGCCCGGTTCGCAAGGGCGTCGCAACGTTCGTTTTCGGGATGACCGGCATGGCCCCGAGTCCACAACCACGTGACCCGGTGCTTTTGGTTGAGCCGGTGCAGTTCTTCCCATAAGGTTTTGTTTTTGACCGGCTGGCGGGAGGCGGTTTTCCAGTCTTTCCGAATCCATCCCGGAAGCCATTCGGTTATGCCCTTGACCAGGTATTGTGAATCCGTGGTCAGAGTGACTTTACAAGGTTCCTTAAGTTGTTTCAAGGCGACGATGGCGGCGGTCATCTCCATAATATTATTGGTCGTTTCAGGCTCGCCCCCGTTGATCTCCCGGGTCTTGCCGTTGAATTTGAGGATGCACCCATAGCCCCCGGGACCCGGATTCCCCCTGCACGCCCCATCGGTGAAAATTTCCACGTGTTTCATTGCGGCCGGGTTGCGTTCCGCGTTATGGGCTCTGCGGGATTCTTATTTAACACTTTGTTAATTATGCGGTTAAGCGGGGAAAAACTTAAAGGGAAAATACCTCGGCATCCCCTCTGCCCGAGTTTCCCGGAAATTTCAGGAATTCAATATAACATATTATTTTTACGGCGAAAATCAGTTTGAACCTTTTCGCTGGGAAAGCCATCGTAAAAACCTAGGGAAGGTGTTATAACGTAAAAAAGTAATCGTCTTTCCAAATCGGGTCAAAGTTGCATCGGATAAAGGTTGCATGATATTGAAGCACGACCCTTTTCAAGGGATCCGGGAATGACAAGCGATTTGTCCGACAATTTATCTCCCAGTTTCCAATGTGCCGATGCCATCGAGGTAAGCCTGTGCATCGAAAAAGAGGGCATGGTCTTTTACGAAAAGGCGGCGAAACATGCCCGAAATCCCAAAGTGCGGGACATTTTCGGCCGTCTGGCGCGAGAGGAGAAGGAACATATCCATTCGCTCCAGGAAAAGGCCAAATTCCTCCAGCCCGCGGTTTCCCGGAAAGCGATATCGCGCAAGCACGTGGAGGAGTTTATTTCGGCTGAACTTTCGGGCAAGGTGTTTCCCGTGGTTAAGGGAAAAGTGACCGCGGTTCCCCAGTTTCAAACCGATCTGGAAGCCCTGCAATTGGGGATCGAATCGGAAATGCGATCGATCGAGGTGCTGGGCCGGTTGATGGAGAGCGAAAAGAAGATGGACGTGCGGGCGATTTTCTCCCATCTTCTGGCGGAAGAAAGAAAACACCTGGCCGCCCTGGAAGAATTGAAAGGCCATTTCTCACCGGGAGATTCGAGGGGTGGTTGAGGCGACCGCGTCCGGGTTTGGCCGCCGGGACGTTTGCCATTTGCGCCATTTCGGTGCTGGTTTGGGTGCAAGAATGATGTTTAAAGCGTTCCCGTTAAAGAAACGGTTTTGCGGGGAGGTTCGTGGCCGGTTTTTCCGTAACTTGTTTAGTTATATGAATTTGATCGGTTTTCCCGGAGTTCTTCCAGAGCCTGTTTAGGCGTGGTTTTGTTTTCCGGATTCCCCGGGCGATTCCGGGATTCATTTTTTGCGGGAAGGTTGGGCGGGATTTGTTCTTTCACTTCGGGCATCCGGGGTATACTGATTTGCGAGACAAATTGAAATTACCGAAAGGCTTTAAAGTGAAAAGGTTTGACAACCTTTTTAGGGTGGTTTATAGTAACTGCCTTCAATCAATCGTTAAATTTTAAACCAATTAATCAAAGGGATTATCAGGATGAAACCATATCAGGTCCTACCGGGCCCAGAAGCGTTTTTACCACCTGCGGCGGCTTCGATGGGGGTTGTATTGCCCGATCCAGGTGAGGCTTTGATCGAAGGGCGAGTGGTTCCGGAAGCTGAAGCGATGGAATATGCGGCCAGAAAGTTTCTGGAAGCCAAGGTGCCGACTATTTTCCCGGGTCCGCTGGTCCTTTGGAAATGGAACGACCAGGCCGCCGAGAGAGCCAGGGCCACCCGCGCGTTGGCCGATGCCATTCCGGCCCGGCTTATTCCCATGGCGGATTACAGGCCGAAGTACCCTGTCATCGATCCCGAGGTTGAAATCAATCCCAACCATCCCAATCTGACGATCTGGCATAACAAAATCGATGTTTGCCTGTTTATCGGGGTGCATTGCCACCAAGCCAATCTGGCGTTGAAGATTATTCGGGGGGGAACCAATTGTTATACGATCGCCATGTGTATCCAGGCGGGTCATGAAGATGCATGTCTTTCTTTCCGGGATGCCGAGCCCGAAAAAATATTTACGCTTGTAGAAGCTATTAAAAAACTCAAGGCGCAGGGAGTCAAGAGCCAGGCGATTCCCTTTACCCAGTTCAAAATGGGCCGTAAGGGCCGGTTGAATTAAGGGACCCTTAAGATGACGGGGAGTCCATGGGATCCCGTCGGGGGTAAGCGCGAAATGCGGAATTCCCCAATTTGAGGAGCCCTTGAGAGTGTTTTAGAACTTTGAAATCCGGCGCCGGAAAGAAGCCGGGAATCAAAGAAATCGACAACGCTTAAATAAGCGATTTTATTCGCGGAGCAAATTATGAACAAACCAGTAGGCGTTAAGGAAAAAGGAGTCAAGATGTCTCAGCATGTCAAGCTGGGGCAAAAAAACAAGAAGGGCCAGGTTTACACGGACATTGTGGATATGTTCAACATGCCGGAGCCCCCCTCCTTCCTCACGGGGAGCGAAGTGATCCGCGATGCCGTTAAGGTGGCGAGCATCGATCTTTCAGTAGCCTATCCCATCACTCCGCAGAGCGAAGCGGCGGCCTTGATCGGCGAATTGTACGCCGAAGGATACCTGGGCGACTACTTCCGCGGCGAGAGTGAGTTTGCCGTTATGGGCCAATGTGCCGGGGCCGCTTTCGGCGGAGCCCGCGTGTTCACTACCACGGCGGGACCCGGAACCCTGCGCGCGTTCGAGAATTTCCCCATGTGGGCCGGGGCGAGGCTTCCGATCCAGGTTTGCGTGACCTGCCGAGGTATTAATTCCCCGTTGACCATTCAGCCGGACACCCTGGAAATGTATTTCCTGCTGGAAACCGGGATGTTGATATGGCACGCCGAAACCGCCCAGGACTTGTACGATTATATCCTGGCCGGATTCATGGTGGCCGAACAGCCCGACGTTCATCTGCCGATCGCGACTTGCTGTGACGGCTTCTTTGTAACGCATACCAAGGATACCGTCAACAAGGTTCCCGATGAAGTTTGTCTGCCGCCGTATGATCCCTATCGTTCTCCGGTTCCCTGTATGGACATGGAAAATCCCCCGGTCCGGATGATGCGGGATCCGTTCGTCATGAAGTCCAACTACATCAGCTACTCGACGCACGCCTCCTGGCAACAGGAAGTCCGCGCCGCCATTGAACGGTCGCGAAAACATACGATCCGGATTCTCGGAAGCCTGGTCGAAACGCAGAACACGGACCGGGAAATTCTGATTGTCGCTTCGGGTACGGCGGTGAGCCAATCCCGCGAGGCCATTCGATTGCTTGAGGAAGAGGGTATCAAGGTCGGACTGGTTAAATTGAAAACGATTCGGCCCTTCCCGCACGCGGAGCTTCGGGAAGCGACGGCCAACGCAAAGGCAATTTTCGTTCCGGAATTCAACCTTTCGGGTTGGCTGGCGCGGGAGGTCAAGGCCTGCATCCCCAATAATGAAAGGGTTCATGCAGGACCCCAGGTTGGCGGCGGTATGACCATGCCTCTGGAAGTGATTGCCGAGGAAATCAAGAGATATCTGGGAATTCCGACGGAAACCCTGGCGAGCCGTGGAAGTTAGTTCCCTGAGTGGCTCAAGATTGAGCCCCAGCCCAGGCCTGAGGTGTTGCTCAAGGGCTACCGGGGATTCAATCTGATTGGGGTCCCCGAAGGTTTGGCTTAAATCGAGCTTTTGCCGAACCGAATGCGTTCGGATTGTAATTCGCGTTTTCAATAATAATCTCGTTTCCCGCTGAGGAACTGGGAAGAAAATATAAAAGGGGAAATTTATGAGCAAAGAAAAAATTACGATTTGCGAAGATTTGGCCGATATCATGCCCCCTGAATATCAGGAACTTGTGGCAACGGCCACATACGGCAAGGAAGACCGGGGCTGGAGAGATGTCGGTTCTTCCAAGGAATTGATCGAGTCCCATTCCCTGTGTGCGGGATGTCCCGAGTCCATTGCGTTCCGCTATGTCATGGCCAGCGTTCCGGCGCCCGAAGATACGGTGTTCGTCGGGTCCACCGGGTGCACCAGCCTGGTGTTCCCGCATGTGGCCATTCAGAACATCCACTCCCTGTTTGGAAACCAGAATGCCATCGCGTCCGGATTGCATCGGGCGCTCAAGGTCCGCTTCCCGGATCAGCAGAAGGACGTGGTTGTTCTGGCCGGTGACGGCGCGACCGTCGATATCGGTCTGGACATGACGCTTCAGTCGTGGTTCCGGCAGGAAAAGTTCACGACCATCTGCTTCGACAACGAATTGTACGCAAACACCGGGGGACAGGAAAGCGGTCTCATGCAACGCGGCTTCGTCTCCAAGATGGCTCCGGCGGGCAAGCTGTTCGACAAGGTTCGCCTGCCCGAAATCGCCCGGGAATCCGGTTGTCACTATGTGGCCTGTCTCACCGTCAGCAAGCCCAACCGGGTTGAAAAGGTCATCAAAAATGCCATTTACGTGTCGCGTGTGTTCGGTCCCTCCTTCGTCCAATTGTACACGCCCTGCATCCTTGAGATCGGGAAACAGAGCATGGAAGGCCTGGACGAGATGAAGGACGCGGAATCCATCGGCGGGCGGTTTGTCTTCAAGGAATACATGACCGACGAGGTCAAGAATTTCCTGAAACAGAAAGACGATGAAGACAAGGCCCGGAAGAAAGCGGCTAAAAACAAGTAATCGGTAACGTTCATATATCGGTAATCAGAAGAGAGGAGATCCCATGAAAAAAAGGTTGAACATCCGGATTTCCGGATTGGGTGGACAGGGAGCGGTCACCGCCGCCCATTTGCTTGCCATGGCGGCGAACAAGGCCGGACTCTATTCCATTTCAAACCCGTTCTTCGGCGCTGAAAAACGCATGGCTCCCGCCGAAAGTTATTGCCGCATTGGGCCCGAGCGGATTTATGACCGGGGCGAACTGGTGTATCCGGAAGTGATCATGGTATTTCACCCGCAGGTGATCACCCTGCAAAAAAGTTATACTGCCCCTTTTTACTCCGGGATCAAAAAGAACGGCCTTATCATTATCAACACCTCTACCGACCTTTTGACCGAGGAAGACCATCAACGGTTGGATGACCTCAACGTGGCGGTTTATGATATCGATGCCACCAGTCTCGCTCTTGAAATCGGCGGAACGGAGCTTTCCACCAACATGGCAATGATCGGCGCCTGCGCCGGCATCACCCGGGTGGTTTCTCTCGATGAGCTCGAAAAAGCTCTCCAGGACCGGTTTGGCAAGAAATATGTTGCCTCCGGCGGTACAGCCACGCTCGACGAAGCGATCAAGAAGAAGTACGCCAAGAAGGAGATGCTTCTTAAAAAGAACATGGATACCATCATCAAGGCGTACGAGATAGCGACCGAGTGGGCCCAAAATCAAAAGCAGGAAATGGCGGTTCAGTAGCCATTGGCCGAGACATTGGGAGCAAGCTCTGGAATGGAGATTTTTTCACCCCAAAATGAGGAGAAGTTGTAGTGTATAACGTCGCGCATGTCGAAAATTCCAAGTGTACCGCAGAGAAAGGGTGCCGGTTATGTATCATGTATTGTCCCGAGGCCGACACCATCCTCCTCAATCCGGAAACTCAGAAGGCGGAGATTGTGATCCAACGTTGCAAGGGTTGTGAGCTGTGCGTCATCGTATGCACCACCGCCAAGGCGATCACCATGCACCCCGTGGATGGCGCAACGGGAAACATTCTTCTGGGTCATAAGCAGGGAGAAGTTGCGGGTTTGGGGCAAGCCTACGCCGGTTAAGTCCATTGGAACTGTTTGTAACCCATGGCCTTAAGGGCCATGGGTTATTTTTTTGCCTCGCGGGTTTTCCGGGCGGGCCCCGCGCAAAAGTTTAAAATCCAATGCCTGCCTTGGGCCATCTAAAGGAAAAGCCAGTTCCCAAATTCCAAACCTGATCCGAACGGGGACCCCATGTCCGAAACCATGACACGCGAAATCGACTGTGTTCTTTGCAAAGAATCCTTTTCCCCTGTTTTTCAGCCCAAAGAGGGGGAAACGGGTTACAAAATTTATTGTTCTTCCTGTTCCAACTGGTTTCCCATGACCCTCGGGAATCCGGTACGGGTCATGTTGAAAGAGGTGCTGGGACTCAGGGACGAACCGCTGGCCCTGGCGTTGCAGACCTGTCTGAATGCATGTCCCTGCGGGGGCGAGTTCAACCACGATGCCGGCCGGAGATGTTTTGTCTGCCTTGAAAAAATCGAGCAGGAAAATCGCCATGTGCAAAAGTCCCATAAAGAATTTCATTGCCCCTACAATCTGGAAGCGATGAAAAAATTTGAGTCCAGGATTTTCACCCACCTGATGGGGAAGGTGGATGAGGATAAGAAGGAAAGCCTGCAGGAGTTGATCGAGCGGTTTGAGGCCGGGGAAATCGATGCCGAGACCTACCTGGAAAATCTCGATCGCCTCCAGTTTCGCGAGGTCCTCCAGGGAAGTGTGATCAAAACCTGGGCAATGATCCTCGGACCTGAAATGGCGTTCCGGGCGGCGGAAGAACACGACATGGTCGAAAAGTTCGGATCCCGGTTCCTGGTAAGCATCGCCAACGGTCTCGAATTGAGTACCGGTCGACCCCTGCTCGCCACCCTCGGCCGGGAAGTCAACAATTGGGATGGGCAGGTTGAAAAAGAATTGAAGATGTTTCTGCGCAAAATCGGGGGAGGATTCTGATCCTTCCCGGGATCCCGCAATAAATTAATTTGAAAGGGGTCGAATTATTTGCAACCTTTTTTCCCTTTCTGCTATCTTAAAAGTCAACAGTAGCATCTGACAGTGTTTCCCTCCTTTGAAACGCGCCCTCCTCGGGGGGCGCGTTTTTTTGTCCCCGGATTCAGACAAATTGGCGGACCACCCCCTCCACCGAAGCGAGGTATCCTCTCCCGAACAGGTTTAAATGATTGAGCAGATGGTAGAGATTGTAGAGGGGCCGCCGGCCTTCATAACCGGGGTTAAGGGGGAACGCTTCGTGATAGGCCCGGTAGAATTCCGCAGGCAGGCTTCCGAAAAGCTGGCTCATGGCCAGGTCCGTTTCGCGCAGGCCGAAATGGGCGGCAGGATCGAATATACAGGCCCGATTATCCGGGCTGGCAAAATGATTGCCCGACCAGAGGTCCCCGTGCACCAGGGCGGGCTTTTCCCCCGAAGTGTCCAATAGACTGCCGAGTTTGTCGCAAAGCCGGTCCAGTTTCGCGTCTAGGGGGGCGGGAAGCAGACCCGCTTTTCGTGACAGCGCCTGCTGAACCCTCAGCCGCCGATCGCGGAAAAAAACGATGGGATCGTGCTCCGGCGCATTGATCTGCACGGTTTTCCCGATGAAATTGTCTTGGTCCAGGCCGTACCGGTCCTGCGTCACCCGGTGCAGGGCCGCGAGGGCTAGGGCGAATCCTGAATAATACCCCTTCCCGGGCGCGGCCTCTTCGATGAATTCCAGAATCAGAAAATGAGGCGAGGCTCCCGGTTCCAGCGCCAGCGGTCGAGGAATCCGGGGGCCCCCCTCCGCCCGGCGGAGGAGGTTCAGGCCCGCCATCTCCGTGGAGAAGAAACTTGGCGGCGGGTGGCCGTTGTATTTCAGAAATACCTTCTCCCCGTTGGAGAGGTGGAGCGTTTGCGTTTCGTTGATGCACCCCCCGCCCACGGACTGTCCGCGCCGGATCGTGATGGACTCGCCGAAAAGGGACCGGAGAACCCCGGGCAATGTTTCGTTCATGAAGGGTTGAATCCGTTGGAATGGAAAAATGAAAGGGAAACGATTCCTACGCCTCGCCGGTTGTAAATGAAACGCTTCGTTAACAACCGAGCTTGGAGCGGATGAATTTCAGGATCTCGGGGGAAGTGCGGGAAACGATGTCGAACACCAGTTCAAATCCTTTACCCCCGCCGTAATAGGGGTCGGGAACGTCCAAATTACCGTTGGCCTTGGGGTCGAAGGAACGAAACAGTTTCAGTTTGTTCTCCATCCCCCTGGGGCACATCTGCTCCAGCGCGGAGAGGTTGCTTTGATCCATGGCGAGAATCAAATCGAGGTGCCGGAAATCCCCGGGGCCGATCTGCTGAGCCCGGTTTCTCAAGGGGATGCCCCTCGCTTCGGCGGTTTTCTGCATGCGGGGGTCGGGGGGTTCCCCGACGTGCCAGTTGCCCACTCCGGCCGAGGAAATCAGGATCCGTTCCTCCAAACTTTCACGGTTCACCAGATCCTGAAACACCCCCTGCGCGAGGGGCGAACGGCAAATGTTGCCCAAGCAAATAAAGCTGATCGAATAAGTCTGCTTATCCATGATTGATTTGAGTCGGGTTTCTGTTTAATATAGCCACGTTTTCTATAACTGTATCAAAATTTGACGCCTAATGTAACGGGGATTGACCTTTGATTCCAAGATATACCTTACCCGAAATGAGCTCCATCTGGGAGCCCGAGAACAAGTTCGGCATCTGGCTCAAAATCGAGATCCTGGCCTGCGAAGCTCTGTCGAAGCGGGGGGAGGTTCCCTCCGAGGCGGTCGCCATCATAAAGAAAAAGGCCCGTTTTGACGTTGCCCGGATCGATGAGATTGAAAAGGAGGTCAAGCACGACGTGATCGCCTTTCTCACCTGCGTCTCGGAATATGTGGGCGAGGCCGGCCGTTTTCTTCACCTGGGGATGACCTCGTCGGATGTTCTGGATACGGCCCTGGCCGTGCAGTTAAAACAGGCCGCCGATCTCATTCTCGGCGAATTGGAGGCCCTGCGCGCCGCCATCCGCAAGCAGGCGTTTCAGCACAAGGACACCCCGATGATCGGGCGCTCTCACGGCATCCATGCCGAACCGATCACGTTCGGACTCAAGATGGCGGTCTGGTATGAGGAGACCGTCCGCAACATCGAACGCATGAAGCGCGCCCGGGACCGGGTGGCGCATGGGCAGATTTCCGGCGCGGTGGGGACGTTCGCCTGTATCGATCCCGAGGTGGAGGAGTACGTGTGCCGCAAGCTGGGACTCAAATCCTGCCCCGTGTCCACTCAGGTGATCCAGCGCGACCGGCACGCGGAATTTTTTGCCACGCTGGCGATCATCGCCAGTTCTCTCGACAAGTTTGCCATCGAGATCCGGCACCTCCAGAGGACCGAGGTGCTGGAGGCGGAAGAATATTTTTCCAGCGGGCAGAAGGGATCCTCCGCCATGCCGCACAAACGGAATCCCATCGTTTCCGAGCAAATGAGCGGGCTGGCCCGCCTGGTGCGCGGAAACGCCCTCGCCGCGATGGAAAACATGCCGCTTTGGCACGAGCGCGACATCAGTCATTCCTCCGTCGAGCGCGTGATCGGCCCGGACAGTACGATCCTCGTTCACTACATGCTCCGGCGAATGGCCCGGTTGATCGAGAACCTTGTCGTCTATCCCAAAAACATGCAGAAGAACCTCGACCTCACGCATGGTCTCATATTCTCGCAGAGCGTCCTGCTCGCCCTGGTGAGAAAGGGTTTAAGCCGTGAAGAAGCTTACCGGCTGGTCCAGCGCAACGCCATGCAGGTGTGGGAAAAGGGCGGGGATTTTCTGGAGCGGCTTAAAAAGGACAAGGACGTCGCCCGGCACCTTTCCGGCCGGGATCTGGAAAAAGAATTCAACCTTAAATCCCAACTGAAAAATATCGACCGCATTTTCAAGCGCGTCTTCAAAAAATAGGAAGGTGACGGAATGAACCGGCTGGAAAAAATTTATGAAGGCAAGGCCAAGATTCTTTACAGCACCGAGAATCCCGACCACGTCATTCAGTTTTTTAAAGACGACGCCACCGCGTTTGACGGCGTGAAAAAGGGAACCATCGTCGACAAGGGAGTGATCAACAACCAGGTATCCTCCCGCCTGTTTCAGTTTCTGGAAGCGAAGGGGGTCAAGACCCATTTTGTCGAGCATCTCGGCGACCGGGAAATGCTGGTGAAAAAACTGGAGATCATTCCCGTGGAAGTGGTGGTGCGCAACGTCGCCGCGGGAAGCCTGACCAAGCGGCTCGGAATTCCCGAAGGACAGATTCTCAGAAAGCCCATCCTGGAATTTTTTTACAAGAGTGATGCCCTTCACGATCCCATGATCAACGATTACCACATCGATGTGTTCGGCTGGGCCAGCGCCGGCGAGCTGGCGAAGCTCAAGGAATACGGGTTGAAGATCAACTCATGGCTCTATGATTTTTTCAGGGAACGCAAGATTCGCCTGGTGGACTTCAAACTGGAGTTCGGACGGCACAAGGGAGAGGTGCTTCTGGGCGACGAGATCAGCCCCGACGGGTGCCGCCTGTGGCATTGGGACACCAACGAGAAAATGGACAAGGACCGGTTCCGGTTCGATCTGGGAAGCGTGGAAGAAAAGTACCAGCAGGTGTACCGCCTGGTTTGTGGAGAACCCGCCTGAACCCGGTTGGCGGATTTTGAGTAAAGTTTTTACAAAGGGTTTCAGTTCCCTTCCAGAGGTTTTTTACAACTTCTTGCACACCACTTTGACCGGCGGTGTGTTCTGGCACTCGATCGTTTGCGTCATCCCGTTGGCCAATCCCCCGCAGGCGGTGCTTTTGCCGACCATCACCGTCTCATCCTGGTCCACCCCTTCCACCTTCTGACATTCCTCGCGGTCGTTGTACTGCATGCACACCTCGCACTCGTAATTGCTTCCCGTGGTGATCAGCGCGAAAGACAACCCGCCGATGAAAACCAGAAATACGAGGGTGAGGATGGTTCCTTTTTTCATAGTCGGGGCTCGCTGGATTTTAGGGTGTGGGAGGGGTTTAAGGTCACCGGTTTGGATTAACGGGCCAGAGGCAATGCCTCGGCGAGATCACGGTCCCTGGCGATAAAGTAATGTTTGCGGTAGAAGATCAATTCCTCCAGCGATTCGCGGACATCGATGTCGGCCCGGTGCACCTCGCTCTTTTTGGGAAACTGCGGGCCTTTCGGGTACCAGCGTCGCACCAGTTCCTTGATCGAGGTTACGTCGATGCTCCGGTAGTGGAGGTAATCGTACAGTTCTTTCATGTATTTTTCCAGGAATTTGCGGTCCTGCGACACCGAGTTCCCGCACAGGGGAGCGGTTTGCGCCGGACAATATTTTTTAATCACATCCAGCGTGATCCGTTCCGCATCCCTGACCCGGAGCGATGATTCGCGCACTCGGCGGACCAGTCCCGAGGCGTTGTGATGTTTGGTATTCCAGGCGTCCATTCGGTTCAAAATTTCGTCGCTTTGATGGATGACAAGGCTCGGTCCTTCCCAGAGGATGTTCAACTCCAGATCGGTGATCAGCGTTGCCATTTCGATGATCACTTCTTTTTCGACGTCCAGCCCCGTCATTTCGAGGTCCATCCAAACCAGGTTCTCGGGCGATTGTATGCTCATGGGTAGTTGTTTATTGTGGATGAGGCCCACCGAAAACTTTGCCGCCGGACCGGGTTGAGGTTATTTCGTGCTTTTTTCAATGATGTCTCCCACGGTTTTGTTTTTCATCAGCGCCTGGAAGGACGGATCCTGGGCCACCCGGTTCACATCGCCCTGCTGGATGGCGTTCATCAGTTCGGGATCGCTCAGGATCTTCTGAATAGCGGGATCGTTTTGAAGCTGTAGAATCATCTGCATGGTTTGGGGATCGTTCATCATCTGCTGTTGTATCTGCTGGGCCTGCGGTTGCGCGTTGGCGGCCCCCATCCCCTCGCCGGACCGGGGGGAGGGGGGTGCCGTATCGGTCGAGGCCGACGGACGGCGGATGGTGCGAACCTGGGACTCGGGAATCTGCATCGTGCCCAGCGACTGGGTCTGGATTTGATAGGTCCCGTTAGTGAAACCGACGATTTTTCCCTGGATCACACTTCCGTCGGAGAGGGTGATCTGGCTGGCGCTGTTGCCTTCGGCCTGAAACACCGGGCCGAAGATGAACAGGAGACCTGCCAGTACTCCCGGCAGAAATGGATTCGGGTATCGAAGTGTCGTCACGCCATGTCCTTGATTGATCCCGCAACGCTTATGCCTGAATGAAAATCCGGCGGATTTTCCATTTTACCCCATTTTGTCTTCAATAAGAAGCAATCCCTTGACCCAGGCGTACTCAAGCGGCTGTTTTCAGGCCCGGAGCCCTCGAGGACCGGGACTCCAGCGCCAGGGTGAGGCATTTGTTGGCGCCTCCCGCCTTCAGAAACTCCGATACCGGACGCACGCAGACGGTGTAACCCTCCCGCTTCAGCCGGTCGCGGAGCCCGGGGCTCGCCGAGTTCATAATAAGGGTGCGATCCACGAGGGTCAGGTTACAGGCAAATTGCATGGCGTCCGCTTCGTTAACGGGGATGCGTTGTCCGGGCCGCGTATTGGCCTCGATTCGCCTCAGGGAGGGCGGGTCGAACGCGCCCGGGTAATACAGGACCTTCCCGTCAAGTAACGGACAAAAACAGGTGTCCAGGTGATAAAACCGGGGGTCCGCGAGGCGAAGGGGAATAACCCGCACTTGCAGGGTGGACGACAGGAACTCCCCGGCCTTGAGATCCGTGCGAAAGCCGTATCCCAACCACAACTTGGGTTGACCGGGCTGGAGCAGGGCGTCCCCCGCGCCCTCGAAACAGAAGTCATTGCCGATATCCGCGATGTCGTAACCGCGCAGGTGGAACCATTGCCGGAAGAAGGGCTCCTCGGGTTTCCGTTCCCGAAATCTGAACCGGCTGGGGACGAACCGGTTTCCATAAAGCAGGCCCGCATTGGCGGTGAATACCAGGTCGGGCACGTGCGGCCGGGGTTCCATGAGGTACACCTCGGCGCGCTCGGAAAGAGTTTTATGGAAAGCGTTCCATTGTCTGCGCCCGGCGGCGGGATCGACTTTCCCGATCTGGTCCTTCATCCACGGGTTGATGCTATAGTTCACGCCAAAGTAATCCGGCGGACACATGAGAAAATGGGTGGGCATGATCGGACTCCATTAAAACAGACACTTTCTTTTTAGATGAGTTTTCGGAGGTGCGGGGTTCGGGTTTCCGGGAGGGAGAGCGGGCCACCGGAGCCAAAAAAAAAAGCGGGGAAAGGGAGGCTTCGGGGGAGCCAACCCTTTCCCCTGAGAAGGAGGAGAAAAGTTATACTGTCATTATATAAATCACAAATTAAAAAACCATTAAAATTAAATTAATTTTATTTAATCTTTTCGCCTGTATATAACTAATTGAAATAGAAGAGGTTTGATGGTTTTTGGGGTTGCCGGGAGGGGATGAGAACTTGAATAAAACCTCTCTTGGGTT
>PCWF01000187.1:32825-36652 GCA_002796165.1 Nitrospinae bacterium CG11_big_fil_rev_8_21_14_0_20_56_8 | reverse complement strand
AACAGGGCTTTTTCGTAGGTTTTGCGGACCACCTTCAAATTGTTTTCAAGCCAGAGGTCGGCGAAGTCCGCCGGATATTTCTGAAAGCTCTGGATCTGGTTGATCATGATCCGGGTGTCGCGGTGCCAGGGAATATTCTTTTTCTCTTTGAAGAGTTCCTTGGCGGTGCGCAATTCCGCGATCGCCTGGTCCGCATCCTTGTTGGCAAAGAGGCAAAGCGCCAGGCCCACCATGCCCAACCCCTCGCCGGGCCTCAGCTCGATGGCTTTCCGGAATGCGGCGATGGCTTCGGGGTATTGCCTGGTGAGACTGTAAGCGTTGGCGAGGTGGAAATAAGCGTCGAAATCGGCAGGATCCTCGGTGACCCCCGCGCGGGCGGATTCGATGGCGTTATCAAATTCCATCAGTTCGAGATAGGTGCTCGATAGCTTGAGCCGGGCGGTGGATTTCAATCTCTTGCCGGACGCGGAGTCGAGGAGTTTCTTCCAGGTCTGCGCGGCTTCTTCATAAAAACCATCTTGATCCAGTTGCAGGGCCTTCTGGAACAGTTCCTTCCCCGTTTCCGCAAACCCGGATGCGGGCAGGACGAAAATTACCAGAGCCACGAAGAAGAATTTTGAGACGAATCGTTGCATGCGTTCCAGCGGGTTTAACCCGGTTAAGAAGGATGGGAACGGATCCATTATATCATCTTACGGTGGAGGGGGCCAACGGGGGAGAAACGGGGGCCGGGCGCTCCGGGTCCAGAGGGTCGTCGAGGAGAACGGTGGGGGAACTGATGAGCCGGCTGAGGTAGCTGTTCATCGTGGACAGAAACCGGTCCTGGTTATTGATGATTTTTTCAACATCCTCGGGCAGAAGGTAGAAGATGTTCACTCCGGTCCCCTGGTGGTTTTGCAGGACCGCCCGCTGGATCTGCATATGCAGGTCCGAAAACACCTTGGCCTCCATCATGAAGGTGCCGAACACATCGTGGGTGGCCAGTTTCACCGCCCGGCCGATGATCTTGAGCTTCAGCTTGACTTCCTTGTACACGGGTTTGTGGGCCTGCGGGGCCAGGGTCAGGCCCCGGTACAGGTCGATGGGCCGCTCCCGGTGGATGAAGATGCGCCGCAGGTCGTCCTTGACTTTTTTTTGTACGAAATAAAACTCGGAATGATCGATCGGCGTCCCGTCGGATCGGATGATTTTGAAGCAGTCGAACACGTTGTCCTTGAGGGTCTGGATGTTGGCCTCCACGATGTCGAGGTGGTTGTATGCCAGCACGGTGGAGATCTGGTAGAGGAGTCCCTGCACGTCCTTGGTGCACACCACGAGATCGGCGGGAGCGCCGGGTTTGAACAGCAACTCGGCAATGAAGTGCTCCTTCGACTGCAGGAACTCGTTGTAAATTTCCAACTGCGCCTGCAGGTCGTTGGGCAGGCGCACCATTTGCAAAAACTCCAGCTTGACCGAGTTGGGAACCTCGCTCCGCTTCTTGTGGTGCAGGGTGTACTGATAGAACAGCTTCAACTGCCCGATCTGGGAGGCGGACATTTTGATCTTGGTCCCGCCACGGTCCGCATAGGTCAACAGCACGAGCATTTTCAGTCGTTCCTTGTCATGATTCACCAGGTCCCAGACCATGTCGTACGTCTCGTCTTCCTCGGGGTCGAGGAGCATGAGATCCCACATGGTGAGGTGCTTTTCAACCAGGAAGGCAACGTCCTGGATCAGGCGGGTGTCGCCGCCGTAACCCAGGTTGGCCAGGATGCGGGGAATCATCCGCGCTCCCACCAGTTCCTCGTTCTGGTCTTTTGTGCGCGCACCCTTGCCGATATCGTGGAGCAGAACACTCAAAATCAGAGCGGTCTTGTTCTTGATCGAGTAATACAAGTCGCGCAGAAACGGATCGGCCTGATCTTCCTGTTCCAGACGGTTCAATTCATCCATTGCCGAGAGAACGTGCATGTCGGTCGGAAATTTGTGCACGTAGATATCCTGCAACAACCCGCAGATATCCTTGAACTCGTGGATGTAATAATTGCTCAGCAGGCCGAATTCGTGCAACAGCCGGAGCGCCTTTGCATAGAAAGGCCCCTCGATGACCTTGCGGAAGCATTCCAGGATTTCCCCACGTACGTTCTCCTCAAGGAAGATCGGGCAGTTCTGGTCCACGTGTTCTTCAATGGACCGGGTGACAGGGTAGGAGAGGTGGTAATTTTTCTGCGCCACCCAGGGGAAGACCTGGAAAATCCATTGCGGGTTGGCGCGAAACAGGTCTTCGGGGTCGCGGTCGAAAATGATCTGGTTTTCCGAGTTGATGGCCAGGTAGGGGGTGAGATTGTCGACCTTCTCCGTATCGGAAGTCAGGCTTTCCCAGAACAGGTTGCGGCTGTACCGCTTGAGAGGATAAACGGCGTTGAAAAAGTATTCCTGGAAAAACTGCTTCACATCGTATCCCAGGGCCTGGGCGATTTTTTCCCGCACCTCGTAACTCAACACGTCACGGTGGGCGCCGCGCTGATGGCAATGGAGCAGGAGCCGGACCTTGGCGAGAAAGGTCAACCCTTTTTGCATATTCTTGAACGCTACGGGACCGATAATGTTGCGTTCATACAATTCGTACAGGAGTTCGAAGTGGTTGGTCCGCTCCAGGTTGTTCTTGATTTGCGCCATGGACAGAGCCCAGTACAGCCGGCGCAATTCCTCCCTCACGTTGGGTTCCTGTTGAAAAACCGTGTTCTGCACGTCGTAATAGGTCCGTTGATTGGCGCAATAGGCGGCGATTTTATCCTGCGCCAGGAGGCTCGCGGTTTTGATCGAGCTTTTGAACTCGGCATAGACCAGCCGGTTGCCCACGATAAAGCGGTGTTGCAGGAGCAGAAAGAAATTGAGAATTTTATCCCCTTCCAGATCCCGGTTGGAAAAATCGGCCTGGGTGTAGCGGGAACCGCAAGTGGCCGGGAAGATATCCTGAAAGAGAAACAGGTACTCGAAATGCTTGATGACTTCCCGGGCGGAATCGGGCAGGTCCTGATCAGATTTTCCGTTAATGAGAATTTGAATCTCGGCGTCGGAACGGTAGTACATCTCCTCCCGTCCGTAGCTCCCTTGCCCCGCGATGGCGATCGGGATTTCCTCGGGTTTGGTTTCCACGCCGGAAATGGCATTGCAAAGCTCCAGCGAGGTTGACAAGGCCGATTGGATAACGACGTCCACCAAAGCCGAGTTTTTGAGCAGGTGAAGGTGGCAGTTGTCGCTGGTCTGCATTTCCTTCTGGAGCCGGTTTTCCTCGTCCTGGACGAGGGGGCAGACCACATTTTTGAAGGCGAGGTAAAAGGCTTGAAGACGGGCGGGATCGGCCCCGGGGGGATCCAACGTTTTCAGGGCCTGGCGGAATTTTTTTTCAAGCTCCGCCCGGTATTTATCGGCGAAAGCACGGTTGGTCTGAAAAAATTCACTCATCGGAAATATATGGACCGGCCCCCCGCAGGGACCGGGTGTGCAAGGGATCCCGTATGGAATCGAAACCTGTTCAGGATAAACCCATTCTTAAGCCGTTGCAAGGGCAGATCGGCGGCGGGAGGGGTGGTTCTCTTAACCTCCCCCAACCCCTCCTTCGTAAGGAGGGGAGTTGCTGAAAAACTCTTTCGGATGTCATTCTGAGGCGCATCGGCGCCGAAGAATCTTGCATCGATCCAGGATGAAGCATGCCCCAATTATGTTCCAGCCAGATCCTTCGCTCAGGCCAGATCCTTCGACAAGCTCAGGATGACAGTTAAAAAAGGCTCAGGATGACATTTTAAAAGGGCTCAGGATGACAGTTAAATAAGGCTCAGGATGAC
>PCWF01000187.1:27545-32808 GCA_002796165.1 Nitrospinae bacterium CG11_big_fil_rev_8_21_14_0_20_56_8 | reverse complement strand
GTTGTCATGAAACGCGCCAACTTGTCATTCTGAGGCGCATCCGCGCCGAAGAATCTTGCCCAAAACCCTTGCCCAGCTTGATTTGGAAAATCAGGCCAGATCATGTCGCCCCGACATATTCAGCGGTGTCTTCAATTCAAGCTTCGGCCCATCAGTTCGATCAACGGACGGAGGTCCTGCACCAGTTTGGCGAATTTTGCGGGTTTGAGCGATTGCGGCCCGTCGGAAAAGGCGTTGACGGGGTCGGGATGGACTTCGATCATCAAACCGTCGGCCCCCGCCGCAATCGAGGCCCGGGACATGGATTCCACAAGATCCCAATGGCCGGTGGCATGGCTGGGATCGATGATGATCGGGAGATGAGTCTCCTTTTTGAGCACGGGAATACAACTGATGTCCAGCGTGTTCCGGGTTGCGGTTTCAAAGGTGCGGATGCCCCGCTCGCACAGGATGACTTCCTGGTTGCCTTCGGAGAGGATGTACTCGGTGGACATCAAAAACTCCTTGATCGTCGTCATCAACCCGCGTTTGAGAAGAATGGGTTTTTTGATCTGGCCCAGTTCCTTGAGCAGAGAGAAATTCTGCACGTTGCGGGCGCCGACCTGCATCACGTCGGCATAGCGGGCCACCAGGTCCACCTCGCGCGGATTCATCACCTCGGTGACGATCGGAAGCCCGGTCTGCGCCTTGGCCTCCGCGAGCAACTTCAGTCCTTCTTCTTCCAGCCCCTGAAAGCTGTAGGGAGACGTCCGCGGTTTGTAGGCGCCTCCGCGCATGAGATTGGCCCCCGCGTTTTTGACCAGCCGGGCTGTGGTGCAGATTTGTTCTCTCGATTCCACCGAGCAGGGACCGGCGATGAGGGCGATATTTTTGCCGCCCACCGGTACGCCGCCGCAGTTGATGATCGAGTCGATCTTTCTCATCTCGCGGCTGGCGAGTTTGTAGGGTTTGAGGATCGGAACGACACTCTCCACGCCGGGCATGGATTCAATCTGCTGAAGTTGTTCCTTGCCGCGTTCGTCCCCTACGGCGCCGATGACTTTCCGCTCGATCCCGATGATTTCATGCGGGTTATAACCGAGGGCGCGGATTTTGTTTTCGACGGCGAGAATTTCTTCCTCCGTCGCGGTGGATTCCATCACGATGATCATAGGGATAACTCGAGAAAAGGTTGGCTTAAAGAGACCCCGGGGCATCGGCGGAAGTCACATGCTTGTCCCCGTTTTTTAACCGGGAAAGTGAGCCAACGCATCGAAAAATCATGAATAATTGCGTTCCACTTAAATTATATAACAATTAATGAGTTCATGGCAGGTTTCCGAGCCGGGAAGAAACGGGACCCGGCGGCAACAGGGAATCACAATCCCTTTTTTATCAAATTTTTGCCGCCAGGGAGCCCGAGAGACTCGCAAGGAAGATAGTTTTGACAGTCGTTAAGCAATTGTGCTAAAAATTTTTTCAGCAAAACATTTTTCGCCATGGAGCGCAAAACATGGAATTCAGGATCGCCAGAGAACTTTTCTTAAGCGGAGTGCAAAAGGTACAGGGAATTGTGGAGGCCAAAGGAGCCATGCCCATTCTTTCCCACCTGCTCCTCCTCGCGGAGAAAGACCGAATCTGCATCCAGGCTACCGATCTTGAAATCGGGAGCAAGGCATTTTATCCGGCCAATGTAAACACCCCCGGGGCCGTCGCGTTGAACGCGCGAAAGTTGTACGATATTCTCCGCGAATTGCCGCCCGATTCGGAGGCGCATCTCCTTCGCGAGGAGAATAACTGGGTCACCCTGAAATGCGGCAAGGCCAAGTTTCGCCTTCCCGGCCTGGCGGCGGAGGATTTCCCTTCGCTTCCGGATTATAGTGAAGACAGCCTGATGGAGTTTCGATGCTCCGAATTGCGCGAAATGGTGCGCAAGACCTTCTTCGCGGTTTCGCCCGATGAAACGCGCCAGGCCCTCAACGGCCTTCTGCTGGAAAAGGAAAACGGCTCGGCCTGCATGGTGGGGACCGATGGACACCGCCTGTCGATGATCACGCGGTCGCTAAAGCAAACCAAGCATCAGGGCCAGGAAAAATTGAGTTTTCTGTTGCCGAAAAAGGTGCTTTCGGAACTGCTCAAGCTGATGGAAGATGACGAGTCGATATTCGGTTTTACGGAGAAAAGCAATCACCTGGCGTTCATCCAGGATCAGCAGGTCATCGTGTCGCGCAAGATCGATGGAAAGTTTCCCAATTATCGCCAGGTCATTCCCACCGACAATCCCGTTCAAATCCGTGTGTCCCGGGAGGATCTCCAGCACGCATTGAAGCGTGTGGCCCTGCTGGCCGATGAGAAGTCCAAAATGGTCCGTTTCGAAATCCGCCCCGGCGCCCTGACGCTGATCTCGGATAATACCGAGCTGGGTGCGGCGCGGGAGGAAATCGCCATCGAATACGACGGAGAGGAAATGTTCGTCGGCCTTAACGCGCGTTACATCCTCGATGTCCTCAACGTAATTGAAGACGAGAAGGTCACCCTCAATATGAAGGACCAGAATCATTCCTGCCTGATCACCAGCGACGAGGACGATCGTTACCGAAGCATCGTGATGCCCATGCGGTTATAGCCGGGTTCGGCTTCAGGGACCGGCCTCCCCGCGGCCGCGGCTCACAGGTCGAAAAATGCGTCCAGCCGTTCATCGCTCCGGGGCAGTTTCCCCGTTACCCCTTCCCAGATTTCCCGGGTTTCCATACACAGGTAAATATTGAGATTGGGCGAGACCTCCCGAAGGTATCGGCGAATGGTGTCGTAGGCCCGGTTGCGCAAGGGGCGCAGATAGCGGAATTTCCCGTCCTTGCTTGGGACGTGTTCTCCCGTGAACAGGCGGGACCCCGGATGGCGTTCCTTGATGATCTGTTTCAATGGAGCGCGGTAACGAAAACTGCCGAGGCTGATCCACTCGATGTCGCCGGGTGCCATTTCCCGAAACAATTCGCGGATCAATTCCCGGTAGGCTTCCTCCCAACCGGGAAACAGCAGGATGGGATCCAAGTGAAATCCGATGCGGTAGCCGTGGTCGCGGCAGAGCCGTGCCGCGTTGAGCCGGGCAGTGAGTGACGGGGTGCCCTTTTCCTCCTCCGCCACAATTTGCGGAGGATTGATCGACCAGGAGACAATTACGTTAGAGGGATCCGGATGGGCAAGCAGGTTCTCCACCCGGTCCGATTTGGTTTTGAGTTCGAGCACGGCGTTCTGCTGGCGGTTGAAAAAGGGCAGGAGGGTCCGGCTGTAAGGCACCACCGTGTCGAGGGCCAGACTGTCGGTCAGCTCGCCCGTTCCCACGCGGAAGACGCGGCCGGGATACGCCGAAAACTCCGCCTCCAGTTCGCCCAGCAGGTCTTCAATGTTGACGAAGGCGACCAGAAACGGATTGTTCTGGAGATACTCCTGCAAAAAGCAGTAGGAACAATCGTAAATGCAGTTCTTGAGAAGATTGACGACGTAGTAGTTACAGCAGACCATGCCGGGGCTGATGCCCGGACATTTTTTCAGAAACGATCCGGGAAACCGCGAAAGGACCAACCTGGATTTGCATTCTCCGAAAACGTCATCCGAGGTCCGGGAAACGTCGGCCAGCAGGTTCTCCAGCGAGCGGTTCCGGAAGACGGGAACCTCGGGAAACCGCCGGAGCACCTCCCCTGTTAATGGGGCGGATTCAGCTCCGCTTTCTATATAGATAGCCTGGGGAACGAAGTTCATGGGTCGCGGGTCTAAGGTCAATAAAATGAATCAGTTGCACAATAACCGGGTTTTTGGGATAATAGTAACCTATTGATTAATTGTTATTTATCTCCCTCCGGGGAACGGGGTGTGGCCATTCATCGGGTCTATCAGATAAGGGGCCAACTCAGGGTTATTGGAAATTATTAGTGGGCCCCTATTTTCGACGGTTTTTCTTTAATGGTAAAGCTCAAAATATGATGAGGTTTTAATTAAATGTATCCTCCCAACTCGTTGCAAGATCAGGAAGTGGTTTCCCGGAAGCGGGTGCGGTCCCGCAGGGTGGTGTATGGGGTATTGTTACTTTCGCTGGGGTTAAACGTGTATTTTTTCGCGGGCGAGGGTCGATCATCCACCCCATGGGCGAAAAATATGTGGTCTTCCGGGAAGCCCGAAGGAGACGGAATGCTACACGCTCCGGCGCGGGAGGAAATCGCCGCGGTTTCTCCTGCGGTTTCGCAAAGCGGGGAAGCGGATGCCAAAATCGGCGAGGCCGGGTCTTCCCCGGAGGAGGACTCCGGCAACGAGGTTGTCGGGTCTGCGCAGGATTCTGCCGCGCCGCACGTCCGCGTCCAGCAGGCGGCATTGAGCGTTCCCGATCCGCTCAAGGGCCGCGAGGTGTTTGCAATGAACCTGAAGATTCGCAATTCGCTCACCCACACGGTATGTAAGTCCATATCGGAGGAAGGGGGGTGCGAGCCGCTCTCCGCGCACATCGCGCGTCTGCTGGCCTGGTTTTTCGACATCGGCAAAAGCATGCGGAACGGAGACGACATGCAGGTAATTTATGAGCGGCTGAACACCGATGAGCAGTTCAGGATCCTGAAACTGGTTTACCAGAGCCGCAGGTTCGACACGAGCTTCGAGGCCAATTATTATGAACTGGGGAATCGGGGTTATGGCGCCTATTTCGATCAAGAGGGGAAGGAGATATCCCAGCGCATCCAGGATTCTCAATCGCCGATTCGCGACTATATCGAGATCACCTCTCTGCCGGGAGATTTCCGCTCCGGCCGGCGGGGGCATTCCGGGACCGATTTCAAGGCCGACGTGGGCACTCCGGTTTTCTCAAGCTTCGAGGGAAAGGTGCTCCGCACCACATGGAATTTCAGGAATAACGGGTATTGCATCGAACTCGATCATCCCCGCGAAGGGGTGAAGACCCGGTACCTTCACTTGAGCCGCATTCTGGTGAAGCGCGGGCAGTATGTCCAGGCGGGGGATCAGATTGCCGAGTCGGGAAACACCGGGCGCACTTTTGCTCCCCACCTGCATTACGAGATCGTCGACCGGGACAAGGGCAGGACAATATTCAATCCGTTCGAGTTCAAGTACATCAATTCTTATCACCGCCGACTTTCTGAAACCGATCTGCTCCAGTTCCGCAAGGTTGTGCAAAATTATAATTCAATCCTTCAGAGCAGTTGACGGCGATGCGTCGATTTGGTTTGATCGGGTGAAGCAGAGACCGCCGGATTTGCGGCGGGACGACTCACTCGTGGAA
>PCWF01000187.1:15521-27527 GCA_002796165.1 Nitrospinae bacterium CG11_big_fil_rev_8_21_14_0_20_56_8 | reverse complement strand
AGAGGAACCGCAAAGCGGCTAAAGGGAACAGGCAAATCCGGGTCCACCCGGGCCGCCTGTTGTTCGACCTGTTGTTGTGTTTTCTTGCGTTCACCGTCGTTCCGGTTCTCCTGTACAACGTCTTCGATCCCCCCACCACCGCCCTGATGTGGATTCGCTGGACCGAGCAGGACCGTTCTTCCGATTTCCCGCGCGCATTTCAACATTGGACCCGGCTGGACGAGGTCTCCCCTCACCTGATCCGTGCGGTGATTGCCTCCGAAGATCAGAAGTTTTTCCACCATCGGGGTTTCGACTGGCAGGCGATCGAGGCCGCGGTCAAAACGAACCTCACCACCGATCGGCGGGTGGGGGCCAGCACCATCTCCATGCAGACGGCGAGAAACGTGTTTCTCTGGCAGAAACGGAACTGGCTTCGCAAAGGGCTGGAGGCGTATTTCACCGTGTTGATCGAAGCCCTCTGGTCGAAACAAAGGATCCTGGAGGTTTACCTGAACGTGATCGAATGGGGCGATGGGATCTTCGGTTGCGAGGCGGCGGCCCGGGCGTATTTCAACCGCTCCGCCCAAAACCTGTCGCCGGTCGAGGCGGCCGCGCTGGCCGCCGTTCTTCCCAATCCCCGGGCATGGTCGGTGGTTCATCCGCAGGATTTCGTCGAGGACCGCCAGGCACGTATTCTCGATGTCATGAGCAAGGTGAATCTGCCCCGGTTGAAATGAATTTTCAGACTGCGAGTCGGGTGTGATCAAGATCGAGGTTTCCAAAGCCCATCAGGCCAAAATCCGCGCGGGGTATCCCTGGGTGTTTCATTACCAGGTGGTGGCCCAGAAGGGAACCGGGGTGGCGGGAGATCTGGCCGTGGTTTACGATCACCGAAACCGGTTTCTTGCGATGGGCCTGTACGATCCCCATTCCGAGATTCGCCTGCGTGTGCTTCAAACCCGGTCTCCGGTGGAAATCGATGCGGAATTTTTCCGCACCCGTTTCAAGGAAGCGCAGATTCTTCGGGCCGGACTGGAGAGCCAGGGTACGACCGGTTACCGGGTTCTCAACGGAGAAGGCGACGGTTTCCCCGGCCTGGTGCTGGACCGTTACGATACGACCGTTGTGTTTAAACTGTATTCCCTGTGCTGGTTTCCCTGGTTGGAGACGTTGCTTGAAACCATTCATCATTCCGCACCGTTTGAAAGAGCCGTCCTGCGGCTCAGCCGGAACATTCACCAGGCCGCGCAAAAAGCGGGAAATTACAGGGACGGGCAGGTCCTCTCCGGCCCCAATGTGGACGAGCCCGTCAAGTTCCGGGAAAACGGACTCTGGTTTGAGGCCGACGTCCTGCACGGGCAAAAAACGGGTTTTTTTCTGGATCAAAGAGATAACCGCGGACGGATTCGTTTGCTGGCCGGAGGCCGACGGGTGGCGAACGTCTTCAGTTACACGGGCGCGTTCTCGGTTTATGCGGGTGTCGGCGGGTGCCGCTCGGTGCTGGAGATTGATGCCAATCCCCTGGCAATGAAAAGCGCCCGTGAAAACTGGCGGTTGAATGGTTCCGTTTTGGGTCTGGACCTGAAGGTCCCCGAACAAATTTGCGGCGACGCGTTTGAAATTCTCGACCGATTGCATAAAGAGAGGCGAATGTTCGACCTGGTGATTCTCGATCCGCCGGCGTTTGCCCGGAAAAAAAATCAAGAACAGAAAGCGTTGAACGCGTATACTTCGTTGGCAACCTCCGGAGCGAAGGTGACCCAATCGAACGGACTCCTTTTTGCCGCCTCCTGTTCCAACCAGGTTGGAGAGGATGATTTCTTCGAAGCTTCGCTTCGCGGAATTCGTGCGGCGGGACGAAAATTTTCCGAACGATTTCGATCGGGGCACGCTCCGGACCATCCTATCCGGTTTTCCGAAGGGGCATACCTTAAGGCGATATGCCTGGAACTGGGCGTGTAACTATATGATTTTATGGGGTAATGATAAAAACAATGCGCCGGAGGAGATGCCTCGGCGCATTGGGGAAAATCGGACAGGCGGGAGGAGAAGAGGATTGGGGCGCTGAAACGAACGGTTGGGGGTTAAAAAGGAACGGGTTAAACTTGTAAACTTGTGAGAGCGGTTCTTGGATCCCTGTATCGAACGACTCCCCTTTATTTTTTCTTTGCTGCTTTTTTCTTGGTTGCTTTTTTCTTTGCCGCTTTTTTCTTGGTTGCCTTTTTCTTTGTAGCTTTTTTCTTAGCTACTTTTTTCTTGGTTGCCATCAAGATCTCCTTTTCAATATTTGGAGTTCGTTTCAGCGCCCAAATATTGTTAAATTATTTTATGCGATACGCTTTTATTGTCAAGTAAATATTGACAAAAAAATCCTGTAATGAATGAACTTCGGGTTCTTCCACTTGGAAAGATGAACGTTTCCATACAACTCATTCAAATGGATTTACTGAAGGGGCATCATTTGCTCCTGCATGCGGTCAGCCCGAGAAATTTTATGGATCGGAATGGACATAGAGGCGAGCTTTACCTTGCCAGGACTGGGGATGACGGGCCAAGCCGATTGCACCGCCGGTGGGTCCTTGAGTCCGCGGGAATGCAAGCCGATGATGTTTTCCTGGTGCGCCAGGTCCATGGAACCCACGCGTTGTTGCTTTCCGATCCGAACGTTGTTCCCGATCAAGTTAAAGATGTGCAAGCGGATGCAATCGTAACAAAACTTTTCCATCGGCCCATCGGTGTGTTGACGGCCGATTGCATTCCGATCGTTCTTTACGATTTTGAAAAGCATCGGGTGGCGGTGATTCATGCGGGAAGAAAGGGAACTGCTGAAAAAATTTTCTCCAAAACGGTGGAAGCCATGAAACGGGAATATGGTTGCGATCCACGAAATCTGGTTGCTGGAATGGGACCGGGCGTAGGGAACTGTTGTTACGAAGTCGATGCGTCGTGTCTCGAACCGTTTCAGGAACAGTATCCCGGATGGAAGCATTTTGTGACTCCGGGAACCGATGGAAAGTACATGCTGGACCTCTATACGGCCAACCGGGAAGACGGAGTTTCCGCAGGTATCCCTTTGCGGAACCTGTCCCGGTCTTCGCTGTGTACCGCGTGCCACACCGACCGGCTGTACTCCTACCGCCGGGAGGGTTCCCAGGCGGGCCGCATGTTGACGGTGGCCATGTTATTACCCCGATGACGACCTTTCTCTTTCGATATTCTCTTGCAGTTCAATATCTTACGATTTTTTCTCCCGGGCTCAACGGGAAGGGATCGGGGTTGGATCTGGCGCGTTCGGTGCCTTGGTTTCCGGTCGTTGGCCTTTTGCTGGGAGGGGGGCTCAGTCTGCTCTATTTTGGGCTCGTCTGGATTCTGCCTTCGGATCTTGCCGACCTGACGGTCATTTTTGTTCTGATCGCCGTCACTCGCGGGCGGCGTCTGCGCGGACTGGTGCAATGGATACAACCCGCGACCCGCTCCGAATTTTCGTCTCCCGCGAAAGATGAAGGTTGGCACGGTTCCCTGGGCCCCACTCAGGTGTTTGTCCTTTTGGCCGTGCTCCTGCTCAAATTTGTTTCTCTCGACCTTATCAATGAATCCGTAAAGCCCCAGGCGATTTTGATGATGCCGCTGGTGAGCCATTGGAACATGACCTTCCTGGTGTATGCGGCGCGTTTTTTCAAGAGAGATTACCTGGATCCCGGCAGTTTCATCCGTTGGGTGGAGGGAAGAGATTTCTTCCGGGCCACCGTCGTGTTCATCGCGTTTCCCTTTTACGTTCTCAAGTTGAAGGCGCTGTTCGTCCTGTTTATAATGATTTTGTTTTCCTTACTTTATTTAAAACTCTGCCGCGCCAGGAACCTGGGGTTTGACGAAGATGCCCTGGGCGCCTCCAGCGAGCCCTGCGAGATTCTTTTTCTGATGGCCCTCCAGGGGTTAAATTTCGCTTCGAATTGATTAAGCATCCGTTCCAATGACCCAATCCGACCATTTCCTGCAACGAACCCCTGATAGAGGAGCGTTTCCCTTTCCGGTCGAATGGATTGACGACCAGCCCTGGAAAGTGGAAGAATCTCTGGCGCGCATGTCCCCCGAAGAGCAGGCGCAATGGGCTCTGCGGTTGCGAGGCAAACAGAGGCAGGATTTTCTCGTTCTGAGTCCCTGTGCGGCGGAGGTCATCCGGCACTTTCCTCCCGAAGAGGTGTACCAGATGGTCAAGGAGACCGGGGAGGCCGATGCGTTACCGGTGTTATCCATTGCCACGGCCGGCCAGCTTCAATACCTGTTCGATCTGGAGTGGTGGTTTCAGGACAAGTTCAATCCCGAACGCGCGTTGCATTGGATCGAGATTCTCGATCATTGCGGCGAGCCGCAGATGGTCCATTGGTTGTTGAACGAGGAAGAGTTCGAGCAGAAGGTGGTGCTCCTGCAATCCCTGACGCGGATTTACAAAAGGGATGAGTTGACCGATACCTGCGAAGGCGTGGAGGGTTTGCCCCATTTCACTCTCGACGGGGTTTACGACATCTTTTGCAAAATTTCGGATTTTGAACCGTTGCGCCGGCTCCTCTTGCAACTCAGAGACGCCGATGCGTCATTGTATATGGCCTTGATGGAAGCCGTCATCTGGTATCCCGTGACGCCTACGGTTGAGAACGCCCTTCGCTGGCATCTGGCCCGTACCGCGGAACGGGGAATTCCCTCCTTCGAAGAAGCCCTGGAGATTTACAGCCGCTTCGATTCCGAGGTGCTCAAGACCGCGGTCCCGAGCGCCGATGATTTTCAATCCTCCGAAACCGAGCAGGTTCCCCCCTCGTTTCCTCTCATGGACTCCGCTCCCGATACATTTTTCAGGCGGTGCGTGCAAAACCTCGAACGTCTGGAGCGGATGAATTCCCTGCAATGGGAGTTGACGTATCTCGCCAACAAGATCCTGGTTGCGGACCGCTGTGATCCCGCCAGTCTCGATGCGCGAAGGGCGGCGGTTCGCAAGATGCTCGGTTACGTCAATATTGGGCTGGAATCGGGGGCGGAAGGAGACGTCTTCAAGGGAACCCGTCTGCTGGAGCAGACGTGGATGCAGGCCCTGTTTCAGGCCGGGTACGGTCAGGTGCAAAGGTTGCGCTGGGCCGCCCAGACCCTGGTGAAGGAACACGGAAAGCTATTCGAGTTCTTGCTCGCCCCCGGCGACCGCGAACAAATGATGGCTCTGTTGGCCCGGTTTCCCCGTATAGGAACCTTCGCGAATCAGGGAGAACCGCTTTTGTGGCGCGACCTCGAATCCCTGGCCGACATCCACATTCTCCAGGCATTTCTCGCCCGTTGGAAATTCTTTGCCCGATTCTCTCGTTTGTGCCTGGACCTGACCGAGACCCGCGCAAAAAACTTTTTGCAGGAATCCATCTCCGGTCCGGACGGCGAGGTCGATATCGTGCTCTGGACCAACACCGCGTGGGCCCGGTTCATTCTCTTCAAGGAGATTTCCTGCCAGCCCCTGGCCGATTCCGCGGCGCAGAATTTTTTAAAAAGGGTCTTCCTTCCTCCCCTGATCCCCGGCGATGGGCGGGAAATCAACGAAGAGTGGGTGGAGGGGTTTCGGCAGAAATTGATATCCGGAGGAACGATGGCCTGGACCGCCGAAGACCGCGAGTTTCTTGCGGGCTTGATCGATTCGTGCCGTTCCAACGTCATGTCCCAGTTTTCGCGGTTGAATCCGGGAACAACGATCGATTGGCAGTTCACTCACGGCCTGGTTATTGCCAAAGCCTGAACCCCGGCAGGACGAAAGACGCGACCGGAATTTTTATTTCCAAACCCCGCAAAAGATAGTAATATCCCAATCCATTGCGAACTAACCTGAGCACAACCGTTCACACTCACGTTGTATTCAACGAGGTCAACTCTATGGCTGAAGAAACCCCGCCCAGGAAAGAAGAACCCCCAAAAGGGATTTCCGGCGATGAGCCGGGCATCATGGAAAACTACGGTACGTTTCCCCTCTGGTTGCTTAAAGGGATCGATGCGGTGACGCCCGATTTCCTGCGCACCAAGACCCCGCCACCCAAGCCCAAAGTCAGGAACTGATTTCCACCCATGACCCAACCCATCAAAAGGGCATTGATCAGCGTCTCGGATAAAACCGGGGTAGCCGATTTCGCCCGTCGCCTGAATGAGATCGGGGTGGAGATTCTTTCCACCGGAGGAACGGCGGACCTGATCCGTAAAGCCGGGATTCCGGTCGTTTCCATTTCCGACTATACCGGGTTTCCCGAAATGATGGATGGCCGGGTGAAGACCCTCCACCCCCGGGTGCACGGGGGAATACTGGGACGGCGCTCGGTTCCCGAGCACGTTCGAGCCATGCAGGAGCATGGGATCCAGCCGATCGATATGGTGGTGATCAACCTGTACCCGTTCGAGCAGACCATCGCCAGGGCGAACTGTTCTCTCGACGATGCCGTCGAGAACATCGATATCGGCGGACCCGCGATGGTCCGGTCCTCGGCAAAAAATTTCGAAGACGTGACGGTAGTGGTTCATCCCGCCGATTACTCCGTGGTGCTGAAAGAGATGAGCGAACACGGTGGGGGGGTGACGCGGTCGACCCGACTGCGTCTCAGCCGGGACGCCTTCGCCCATACCGCCCGCTACGATTCCCTGATTTCCGGTTACCTGACCGGCCACCTGGAAGAATCTTCAACCTTGCCCCCGCTGTTTCAAGTTCCCTGGGAAAAAATCCAGGACCTTCGTTATGGGGAGAATCCGCACCAGGCGGCGGCGTTTTACCGCGAGCCCCGTCCCCGCGAGGGCGACATCGTTTCCGCGCGCCAGCTTCAGGGCAAGGAGTTGTCCTATAACAATATTATGGATCTGAATGCCGCGTGGGAGTTGGCGGTCGAGTTGGAACCGGGTGCGGCGGTCATCATCAAGCACACCAATCCCTGCGGGGTGGCGGTGGGGAATCGGCAACTGGAAACCTTTATCCGGGCGCGGGAGACCGATCCTGTTTCCGCGTTCGGGGGAATCATCGGGTTCAATCAGCCGGTGGAAGGTGACACCGCCGAGGAGATCCTGAAAAATTTCGTTGAAGCCGTGGTCGCCCCGGGGTTTTCCCCCGAAGCCGCGGAACGGCTGGCGTCCAAGAAAAACATTCGCCTCATGGAAATGCCGGCGGTTCCCGGACCCCGCAGTTCCCGCGATTTCGATCTCAAGCGTGTGGGAGGCGGGCTCCTCGTTCAAACTTCCGACATTCTCGGTTTCGATCCCGGACAGCTCCGGGTGGTTACGAAAAAACAGCCCACCCAGGCCGATCTTGCAGATCTCAAGTTTGCCTGGATCGTGGCCAAGCATGTAAAATCCAACGCCATCATATACGCCCGGGACCGCGAGACGGTGGGCATCGGCGCCGGCCAGATGAGCCGGGTCGATTCGGCCCGCATTGCCGTGAGCAAGGCTCGAAAACCGTTGAAAGGTTGCATGATGGCATCCGATGCGTTTTTCCCCTTTCGAGACTCGGTCGATGAGGCCGCCGCGGGCGGCATCGGCGCCATCATTCAGCCGGGTGGCTCCATCCGGGATGATGAAGTCATTCAAGCCGCAGACGAGCATGGCCTTGCCATGGTGTTTACGGGAATTAGACATTTCAGGCATTAATGGTTTCCTCCTTGTCTTTCCCTGTCCCGAACGGCATAGGCGATTGTCCTATGATTTTATCCCAATGATTTTCATGAATTTATGGTTTTTTCGAAACAGAATATGGTATAATAGATACATAATGTCGGTAAAAAGCCCTTTCGGACATATTCATTTCAGGTGCAATCAATGGGTGAAAATTTGCAACGCATGGACATTGTCGTAGCCGAGGATGACGACGACGATTTCCAGTTGATTTCCGAGGCCTTTCAAAAAAGCGGGGTGGTGCATGACATCCACCGCGCGAGAGATGGGGAAGAATTGCTCCATTTACTGGAAAAGGACAAGAGGGCCAATGGTTCGATCCTGAAACCCGGTTTGATTCTGCTCGACCTCAACATGCCGAAGAAGGATGGTATTGAAGCGCTTCGCGAACTCAAGGCGGATCCCCTCCTTCGTTCCATCCCGGTGGTGGTTCTGACCACCTCCAAAAGCGATGAGGATGTCTATCGAACTTATGACCTTGGGGTAAACTCTTTTATCCAAAAGCCGATAAGTTATAGGAAATTCCTGGAGCTGTTCGAGGTCCTGAAAGAATACTGGTTCGAAACCGTGCGGCTCCCGCCTAAAACAATCTGACCCGTGGCCTGACCCGGTCCGGGTTTTGGAGATTACTCCCCCTCCCATGACCTTTGCCCGGTTCCTTCGAAGGCTCCTCTTCTTTACCTTCCTCCTTTCCCTGGTTGGCAGTTATTTCGCTTGGAACAAGTATAAACCCCAGCTCGACGAGGTTTTGGTCGAGTTAAAAGATAAAGATCCCGATAAATACGAACAATTGATCGTTCACGCCAAAGGGTTCGATATAAAAGAAACTCAGCGGCTGTATGAAGAGATCAAATCCATGACCCGGGAGCAGGTGCTCTACCTGAGATACAACAAGTTGGCCGAGAAAAGGAAAAAGAACAAGGATTTCCGGATTCAGGAGTGGGAAAAGGAACTGACGGCCCGGGAAGAGACCCGGAAAGAGATGGCCGATGATTATGAATCCCGATCCATTGCGCTGAAGGTTCTCCGGAAAAAAGATCCCGAAAAACTCCTCGCCGAATGGAAGCGAAGCGAACCCTGGCAGAAAGGGGAACTCCTGCGGGAGAAATGCATCCAGTATCTCGAAACGGAAAAGAAGGAGTCGGTGATGCGCCAGAACATGCTCGATTTGCCCCGCACCGCACCGCTCATAGAAAAACCCGGACAAGACTCGCACGGGGTTTCGGAAGTGTGCGCGCGGCTGGTTCCTCCCATTCGGGATGAGAAGGGCGTGGTGGCCACCCTGGCGGTTCTCAAGAAGGAAATGAACTACTACTATTTTGTCCGCATGGTGGAAGATATCGGCTTGCCTCCGGACACTGTTTTCGACTTCGATTACAAGTTGAGCCGAATGGCGACGGATTACTCCGATTTATGATCCTGGAGGCGGAAATTCAAATTCAGGAAATTCGGACCGGCTAATCCGGTTCGGGAAAAGGAGGTTCGGTCAGGATGGGTCCCCGCGGGTCGGCAGGGTCGGTGGGGTTTGGGTTACTCCGGACCCATTGTGGTTTCCTTCCTGTTCCGGAGTCTTCAAAGTGGTGGTCCATTCGTTCAATGCCTCCGCCAACTGCTTGAGTTCGGTGTTGCTTTTAAATTCCGGAAGCTCGGTGGTTCCCCGGTTGTTGGCATAGTCCACCATTTTTCTCAACGGCCGGATGACCATGTTGTACGTGTAGATCCCTCCAATGATGGATATCACCGATCCAATAATCGCAAGCCCGATCATTTCATTCTGAAGTTGCCGGGTGCTTTTCGTGACCCGGCTCTTCAGCAACTCCACTTGGGCCGTCTCCAGGGTTTCCACGTTTATAGCGGTGACGATCCGGTCCACCTGACCCAGTTGAATATACAAATAAAATGCCATGTACCCCAGGCAGGAGAGGGTGACGATATAACCGGTCATCAACACGTTGATGAGGCTTTTTTTCTCCCCGGGGAGCTCCTCGCGAAAGATCGGGTTTTTGCTCATGGCTGGGTTGGGAAATAAGAATGGAACCGGGTTTCCAGAACGGGAAAAAGTCCGCTCTTCGCATCGTATCGCTGGATGGCCTGGGTCAGGGTTTTATAGCGGCTCTCAAAACTGGGATGCGTCTTGGAAAAAATGGAGCCGGTTCGTTTCTGCGAAGTACCCAGGATTTTAAGCGACTCTCGCAACCCGTTGGGGTTATACCCCAGGCGGTAGGCAAATTCCGTTCCGTACCGGTCGGCCTCATATTCCAGTTTGGGATCCAACCCCGTCTCGAAGATAAGATTGGACGCGAAACCGATAATCTGGTCGAGCACTTCCAGTTGTTTTCCCGACGCGGCCGTCGCGATACTGCCGATGCCCTGAAGTTTCCGGTTTTCCTCGATGGAGGAGAGTGCGTGTTTTCGGCTGATGTGGGCGATCTCGTGACCCAGGACCCCGGCCAACTGGGCCTCGTTTTTCAACATTTGAAGAAGTCCGATGCTCACCATAACGTATCCTCCGGGTGTGGCGAACGCATTGGGATACGGTGTATTCACGATGCCAAAATGGTATTCGATGTCCGGCCGGTCCGACAATTCCGCAACCGACTTGCCCACCAGGTTCACGTAACGGGTCAGACGGGCGTCGGGGTAGGCCCCGCCATAACGGTTAAACACTTCCACCGCAAGCGACCCGCCGATTTCTTTTTCCTCCTCGAACGTCAGGGGTTGCAATTGTTGCAGGCCCTGGAGACCCTGCTTGATGCGTCCGGTGGTTTTAGAATCCAGGCCGAGGAGGGGGCCGCCGAGATCCAGCAGGCCGGGTTGTCCCTGGCTCTGGTTTTGCGAAGAGGCAGGGGCGGGCGGTGGCTCCGTTTTCTCTGCAGGTTTTTCCGGTTTTTTGGGGGGCGTGATTTCCTTCAGGATTTTTCCGAAGTCGAAGGGACCCGAAAAGGTCACCTGTGCCCCCAAAAGAATGAACAGCGCGGCGATCGGAAGGATGCTCAGTCGTTTCATTGGCCATATTCTCCCAGGTTTCCCTCGGCAAGGAATTTTTCCCGTTCTTCCCGGGGAATACTGAGGGCTTCCATTTGCTTGACCGCATCGACGCTGGCTGGCGAGATTCCCTTGTTTTTAGCGTACTGCTCGCTCACCGGCGTCAAGCCGCGGATGCTGGTGGCCGAACTCGACTCGCGCGCCGAAACCTGTTCGCGTCCGCCCAGGGCTTCAAGAACGTTGCCTCCCGAAGGGGCGTGCGCGGGCGCCTCCGGGGTCAGGTAAAACTGAAAGAGCCAGCCCTTCGTCCCGCCTGGAATCGCGACCTCGTAATAACGTCCCGAGTGCCTCAACACTTCCACCGGCGTGCCTTCCTTGAGCGTGCCCAGCACTTTGGCCCGTGCGGAATCGCCTTCCATCAGCTTGGTGCCCGATTTCTTGACGTACATCGTTTTTGCGTAAGCGGGGACGGTCAAGAACGTGCCGCAAAGAAAAAAAATCCCGGCAAAGATCGCGTATGCAGGCAAACGGGCCTGGGACAAAAGGAATCGGGTCATGAAAGTGAATGCGGTTATCGAACAGGATTCTTTAAAATGGTTCCCATAGATTTAAAGCTACCCTCAATGAGGGGAAGAGGTCAACCCATTTTTACCCGGTTTCCCGGGCGTGGATGGAACTTACCGCGATGCAAGGTATTTCCGGAACGCTTTGCGGAGACGGCTCCAGTCGAAGGCCGAGCCCGGATCATATTTCGGCGCGAGCCCGGGAGCCGCGCCGGCCTGAACGTGGGCGTGTCCCAGAATTCCCTGGAAGGTGGTAAACCGGGGGAGCCGATCCAGAGGCGTTCGCCGGGTGGCCGATTGATACGGCACTTCCAGTTTGATGCGGGGCAGGAGCCGATGAACTCCGATGCAAAGCCGAATCAAAGCCTGGTATTGCTCTTCCGTGAAGTCCCACATACGAACGACCCTGCCGTTGATGCGGCGGCTGAAATATCCGCGCTTGCCCCATCCCCGCGCCGCGCAGGCCCGGAACCCCGGCGTCCGCAACGTGTCCCGATAGTGGTCCGGGAGATGCAGTTCCCATTTGCCGTTTCGGTGCCGGTACTGGTCCCGTGGCACCCGGTAAAGTTCGGAGTCGGCTTTTCTTGCCTCCCAGGAGAGGTTGGAAATTTCCACATGCACCGCGCGTTCGTTTCCCTGCCGGTCGTCGGCGGGGGCGGTGTTGGTTTTCCAATACAGGTCGCAGGTCTGGTAAATCGTACCGTCGAGATCCAGGTAAAAATGACTGCCTTTGAAATCGCTTTCCTCCATCCATTGGTGGCAATGACGGGAACAGTAACTGCAATCATAGTGGAGCACGAAC
>PCWF01000187.1:10294-15513 GCA_002796165.1 Nitrospinae bacterium CG11_big_fil_rev_8_21_14_0_20_56_8 | reverse complement strand
TCGGGGCATCGTTGAGCGCCGGGTCGTGCAGAGTGCAATGGCTCCTCCCGCGCGGATGGGGGCAGGCGTAGCCTCCCGCTTCATCCCATAGGATCACTCGGGTGCCGATATCCTCGTTCTGACCGCAGGCGATAATGTTCCGGTTCATAATCGGGTTGAATGAATTCCGGCGGATCAGGAATGGGTCCCGCCGCCGAGGGTCGTGCTTCCCCAGTGAAGTTTTTCGCGAAGCAGTTCGTAATAGCTGATTCCGGAAACACGCACCAGTTTCAGAGTGGTTTGCCCTTTACGGATTCGAAGGAGATCCCGGGAATCCATATCGCAACCCTCTTGCCCGTCCAGGGTCAGCCGGACATGTTCCCCGTTGGTCTGGAGCTTGATCTCGATCAGCGAGTCGTCGGGGAGAACGATGGGCCGGTTGGTGAGAGCAAAAGGGCAGATGGGGCTGATGACCAGGTTGTGCATGCTGGGATGAATGATGGGTCCTCCCGCCGAAAGCGAGTAGGCGGTGGATCCCGTCGGGGTGGCCACGATCAACCCGTCACCCCGGTAAGAGGTCATGTACTCCCCGTTTACCGAAACGTGGAGCTCCACGATGCGGGCGAGGGCCCCCTTGTTGATGACCAGGTCGTTGAGGACATTGTGCTCCTCAAGCGTTTGGCCGTTTCGCAAGAGCGTGGCGTTGAGCAACATCCGGTTTTCGATTTTATAATTTTTGCCTAGCACCTTTTCCAGAGCGGGGAGGAGGCCGGGAAGGGGAACGTCGGTCAGAAAACCCAGACTGCCGAGATTAATGGCGAGAATGGGAACGTTGAATGAGTGGGCGATCCGCGCCATTCCCAGCAGGGTTCCGTCGCCGCCGAGGACGATGATCAGATCCGACCGGGCGGGGATTTCCTCCTTGGAACAAGTCGAGGTTTGTCCGATGATCCCGGCCGTCTCGGAATCCATGCAGATCTCGTAATTCCGGTTGGAGAGCCAGTCCACCAGTTGTTGCAACACCTGCCGGTCGACGGGGGGCTTTTTTTTGCAGAAAATGCCGATCTGTTTCACGATGTTTGCCCATGCAGAGTTCCTGACGGAACCGTGGCGGAAAACAAAAAAGGCACCTCCGGATAAAACCTCAACGGCGGTGCCTTGACGGCAAATTCAAAAGTTGCGGATAAAAGCAGACGCAGGGTAAAACACCAAGCGGGACTCAAAGCCGACCGAAATCCTGCGGCTTGAGGTTCTGCAACCACTCTTTCCATTGCTGTTTTTCGTCTTTTTTGATTTTGTCCGGATCCGGCAAGTCGAGGCTCTTCGCGGCCTCGATGACTTTCTCTTCCACAAAAATCGGCGATTTGGTCCGGAGCGCCAGCGCAATCGCATCGCTGGGGCGGGAATCGATGTTCATCGTGGAGCCGCCGCAGACCAGAGAGATGATCGCGTAAAACGTGTTGTCCTTGAGTTCGCTCACCAGGATGTGATTGACCTGGGCGTTCATTCCCTGGAGCAGGTTACGCATCAGATCGTGGGTCATGGGCCTGGGAGTGGCGACCTTCTCGATTTCCAAGGCAATGGCGTTTGCCTCGAAGTAACCCACCCAAATCGGAAGGGCCCGGTTGCCATCGAGATCTTTCAAAATAATGATGGGCATGTTCGTTAGGGGGTCCAGAGTGAGTCCTTCAACTTTCATCTCGACCATTATGACCACCTTCTTTGAGGTTTTAACCCTCCCGGGCTTGATTCCCCGGGCGAAAAACCGGGGAAAATACAGCGAAGTTACTTTCCCAAATGATAGTGAAACCCCCAGGATTTGTCAATCTCCCTTTGGCCCGCGAGGACGGGGGAGAGATGGAGAACAGAGGCGGTTCAGACCGTTCGCTTGGCGGATTTGAGGAACTCGCGCAACTTGATTTGAACGACTTCCGGCATTTCGGCGTTCTTGAGGGTTTCCCGGCAGATTCGGGTGGTGGATTTATAGGTGTTGATGAAAGCCACGCAGGGCGGACAATCCTGCAAGTGCTCGGTGAGGGAGCTATGGATTTGAGGGTCGAGATTCCCCTCCAGGTAATCGTAGAGCAGGTCCAGGCATTCCTTACAGCACATCATTTCTTTTTCTCCTCCCTGGAGTACTCTTCAAAAAAATTGGACAATTTCTTTCTCAAAAACAACCGCGCCCGATGAAGCCGCGATTTGACTGCAGGAACGGTGAGGTCCAGAATCTCTCCCACTTTTTCCGTCGAAAGACCCTCGACGTCGCGCAGGAGAAATACCACCTTCTCCTTTTCCGGCAACTGGTCCACCGCTTTCTGGATGATCTCCCGGGTCTCGTTGGTGAACATCAACGACTCGGTGTTTTCCGACCAGTCCTGAATTTTTTCCTGCTGAAATCCTCCCCCGTTGAACGAGGGCAGGAGCTCCTCGATGGAAACCGTCAGCTCCTTCTTCCGGCTTCTCAGCTTCATGTAGGTGGCGTTGAGGGTGATGCGGTAAACCCAGCTCGAAAACGCCGATTTTCCCTGGAAGGTGTTTATTTTACGGAACAACGTCAGCAACACATCCTGGGTCACGTCCTGCGCGTCCATCGTATTGCGCGTCAGGTTGAAACTGAGAGCATAAATCTTCTTCTGGTACAACTCGGCAATCTTTTCAAAAGCGTCGGCATTGCCTGCCTGAAGCTCCCGAACGAGGGATTCTTCGATTTCCTTGCTTTCTTTAGGTTCAGTAAACGACATCGTCCGCATATCTACCGGCCAGAGTGATGCGCCGGGTACCGGTGGCCCGCCGATTCGTGTATTTCGACGGGGATACGCGTCCTTTTCAATTAGTTTAGATGCCCCCCACCGCGGGTGGATTCACGGAAATCGAAGGCATAAACAAAAATCCGGCATTATAATCAACCGATTGCAAAGAACGAGTACCCAGGGGTCGCGTGCCCGAAGAAGGTTCAGGCTTGTTTCTTTTCCGATTCGATGGAGGAGGTTACGGGGGATTCGGCCTGAGAATCCGATGGCGGGTCCCCCTCTTCAGAACTGGCCTGAAGAGCCGGGGCATCCTGTTGTCCCTCGCCGGTATTTTCTATGGGTTCCACCTCCGCGTCCTTCATGGATTTTTTGAAATTCTTGATGGTGTTTCCCAGCGCGGAACCGATCTGAGGCAGTTTCCCCGCTCCAAAAATGATCATGATGATGACCAGAATAATCATTAATTCCGGGAAACCGATACCCATCATAAGCCGAAATCCTTAAATTGAAGGTTACCATGCGATAAGAATAGCGAGTTTAACACCTCTTGCACATAAAAACAAACCATTAAAAATTTAAATTTTTCCGCCATTTGTGCTAGAATTACCGCTGAATTTTTTCCGGTTCAGGCAGAAAGCCTGAAAAATAACCTATTTCACGATATCGGGGATCTTTTTTAATGAAACGGATCAACACGGTTGTCTGGATTTTTGCTTTGTTTTTGGGTCTCCAGGTTTCCCAGGCCGATGCGCAGGATTTTGCTTCCCGGTTTGCCAAGGGACAGTCATCCTTTGGACTGGATGCGGGATTCGGATACACGATCGACCTGCCTCCCGGCCGGGACCGGGCGGATCTCAGTTTCGTGTTTTTCTTTCCCAACTACGAACAAAACCTGACCGGCCTGTTAGGCAAAGGAACATTTTACCAGGGCGCTCTGTACTGGCATGTCGAGGCGGGGCTGGCCGAACTGGTCAATCGTGACGGGGAATACCTCTTCGGGTTTTCTCCCTTGATGGTCGATTACAAATTCGTCGATGCCAACCGGGGATGGGCTCCCCACCTCCTCGCGGGAGGAGGGTTTTCCTATACCAATTGGAAAGATCAGGCCCGGCGCGAACTCGGCACCGAGTTTGAGTTCCTTCTGCATGCGGGAGCCGGGGTCGAGTTTTTCGGCAAGGGATCCAGCTCATGGGCCCTGAACTACCGGTTTTTCCATGTATCCAACGCCGGGATCGAGTTTCCCAATATCGGTCTCAACGCGCATGTGTTCAGCGTGGGCTACCGCTTCTGAGGCATTCCTCCCCGTTAAGGGTCTTGGCCATTCCCTTTCCCTCGACCGGTTTGAACTTCGGTCTGCCGTCATGAATCCGCCGGATCCCGGTGTCATGCTCCCCGATGGGGCTCATGCCCTGAACCCACTTCCCTGAATCCTTTCGATGGCCTTCCCGGAAACCGGGCAACACCGCAATACCTCTCCGGCCCCCGGCGGGCGGTTCAACCGCCTGTTTGGCTATGTGGAGGGGCTCGCCTATTCTTACCCCTTCAGCGTCGTCTTTTTTTCCCTGTTTCTTGCCGGCCTGTCCCTCTGGTTCACCGCGGGGCACCTCACCTTCAACACCAGCCGGGGGGATCTGATCTCCAAAGATCTCCCCTACATTCAAATTTACAAAAATTACCGCGGCGAATTTCAGGACTACGACAGCATGATCGCCGTCGTCGAGGGAAAAGATCCCGAATCCGTCAAGGCGTTCACCGAAACCTTCGTCCGGCAACTGGCCGCGCGCCCGGACCTGTTTCCCCGGATTTTCTACAAGATCGATACCGGCTACTTCAAGGACAAGGCCCTGCTCTACCTTGACACCCCAGACCTCGATGACCTCGCGGCCAAATTGCGGGAGCATCGGGATTTTCTTGCCGAGGTCAATGAAGCGCCGGGACTCAACCGCCTGCTACAAAGCATCAATGGCAAGATCAGTTCCGGCATGGTCGAATCCCTCCTCACCGATTTTCTCGGCACCGGAGACGAGACGTCTCCCGACGAGACCGCCGACCTCAGCCTTCTCATCGCCCTGGAAAAAGAAATGGTGGCCCAGCTCCGGGGTTCCGGGACCTACCGCTCCCCGTGGCGGTCCTTTCTCGGGGGCGGCGGACATCCCCTCAAAGAGGCGGGATACCTGGTTTCCGATAACGAAAAGCTTCTCTACGTTCTCATCGTGCCCAATGAGAACCACGACGAATTCACCGGCTTCAAGGACTCCGTGAAGTTTCTCCGGAGCGCGATCGCCGAGACCCGGAGCCGGTTTCCCGGCATCCAGGTGGGTCTGACCGGAGAGGACGTCATTGCCTCCGACGAAATGGTGACCACCCAGATCGATGTGAAGAAAGCGTCGCAGATCGCCCTGGTGGGCGTGGCACTGCTGTTTATCGTCGCATACCGGGGCGTGGTCAAACCCCTGCTGGCCGTGTTCAGTCTCATTGTGGCCATTTGCT
>PCWF01000187.1:0-10238 GCA_002796165.1 Nitrospinae bacterium CG11_big_fil_rev_8_21_14_0_20_56_8 | reverse complement strand
TTCACCACCATCTTGATCGGGCTCGGCATCGATTTTGGAATTCATATCCTCGAACGGTACCGGGAAGAGCGGGCGAACGGACACGCCGTGCTCCCCGCCCTGCAACGCACCGTCCAGGGGACCGGGCGCGGCAATTTCGCGGGGGCCATCACCACCGCCATGGCGTTTGGCGGCATGGCGCTCACCGATTTCATCGGCATCGTGGAACTCGGCTGGATCGCCGCCGGGGGCGTCATCCTGTGCATGGTGGCCATGGTCCTTCTGCTTCCGGCCCTCGTCACCCTCGAAGAACGCTGGCGTCAGCTCACTTATGCCAACTCCGTTCTCCATGCAACAAAAATCCGCGTGATCGAGAAGATCTTCGAGCACCATAACCTCATCATCGGTCTGTGCATCGTTTCCCTGGTTCCCGGCCTCATGTCCCTCACCCATATCACCTTCGACTACAACCTGCTCAACCTTCAGGCCAAGGGGACCGAGGCGGTGCAATACGAACTCAAGATCATCCATAACGCCGAGCGGTCCACCTGGTCGGCGGCGGCCCTGGCCGGTTCCCTGGAAGAAACCCGGCGCATGCACAAGGCCCTGAAAGCCAAACCCACCGTGGGACGCGTCGAGAGCATCGTGTCGGCCCTGCCCGGGGACAGCGCGGAAAAACGCGCCCTCATCCGGTCGATCGCGCCCGTGCTCGACGGCCTGCAAGTGGCGCCGGAAGACGCGCCCTTCTCCCTCGAGGCCGTGGTCCGCACCATGAAAAAAATCCGCTTCAAACTGCACGGCCGGGAAGAAAGCGAAGAGAAAAAAGACGACGTGGCCGAGGCCGGGCGCTGGGCTCAGGCCTTTCTCGACGAAGCGGCGCAAACCGATCCCGCAACCGCGCGGACCCGGCTGGAACGATTTTCCACCGACCTGCTGGCCGACTACCGAAGTAAAATCGCCGACTTCAAACTGGCCGCCCATCCGGGAGCGGTCCGCGTCGAAGACCTTCCGGCCCTCATCCGCGACAAATTCATCAGTCCCAACGGCAAATACCTCATCTCCGTCTTCCCGGCGGTCAATATCTGGGAGCGCCAGGGGATGGAGCGGTTCCTGAAAGACGTCCGCGAAGTGGCCCCCGGCATCACCGGCAACGCCGTGCACATGTACGAATCCAGCAACCTCATGCGCGACGGGTATCTCAAGGGGGGACTGTACGCCCTGGTGGCCATCACCCTATACCTCTTGCTCGCGTTCCGGCGCGTGTCGACGACCCTGCTCGTGCTTCTTCCCGTCGCGGTGGGGTCCGTGTGGACCGTGTGGATCCTCGACCTCATGCAGGTTCCCTTCAACCTGGCCAACCTGGTCATCCTGCCCCTCATCATCGGTATCGGCGTGGTCAACGGCGTGCACATCGTGCACCGGTACCGGGAAGAATCCGAACACAACGGAACCGTGCTGGCCCGGAGCACCGGGCAGGCGGTGGTGCTCAGCTCGCTCACCACCATGATCGGGTTCGGGAGCCTCATGGTCGCCGACCACCAGGGCATCTACAGCCTGGGCCTGGTGCTCACCGTGGGCGTGGGCGCGTGCCTGGTCGCCTCCGTCACCCTGCTCCCCGCGATCCTCAAACTGTGCGGCGAAAAAGGGTGGACGGTGTAAAACAGGCGGGATGAAATCCGGCTGGACGGATTCAAAAATCTGGCGGGGGAGAAGCGGGTGAATGGACTGCCGTGGATTTTAGAAGTCCCCGTATTCGGCGGCAATGGACCCGACCGTAAAAACATCGACCTGCTCAAATCCTGTTTTGCGGGAGATGGGCTAAAAAAATAAAGAAAGAACCTACCTGAAATTGGGAGCGTCCAAATTAGCCATCCCGCTCGTCCGGGAGAGATCTTGCCGGAACGAATAAGAAGCCTGCCCCATACCGAATCGGAGCAAGATTCTTCGGCGCGTCCGCGCCTCAGAATGACATCAAAAAAACCTTATCAAAAACTTTTGAAAACCCTCTGCGAATTTCCGATTCGACCGCTTCCCAAGCGGGGTTTTCATTTTCCTATCTCGGGCTGGCGGCGATGTTGCCGCCGTCGATGGTGAGCACGCTCCCGGTGGTTTTTGCGGCCAGGGCGAGGTCGAGAAACCCCTGCGCCACGTCGGTGTCGTACACTTCCTGCCCCAGCAGGTTGGCTTTGAAATAGTCGTCGGGCGTGAGTCCCCGCGCCGCCGCCCGTTTCTCGATCACTTCGTCGGAGAAGATCCCGGTCCGGATCCGGTCGGCGTTGATGGCGTTGGAGCGAATCCCTTCCTTCCCGTAATCGAGCGCGTACTGTTTCATGAGGGCGACCACCGCCGCCTTGGGCAGGGCGTAGGGGCCGAAGTGGGGGCCGGGATTGAACGCCGCCTTGGAGGCGTTGAACAGCAGAACTCCCTCGGTTCCCTGGGCAAGAAAGATCTTTACGGCGCGGGACGCCACCGCCTGGTGCGCGAAAAAGTTGAGCTCGAAACTGGCGCGGAGCGCCGCCGGGTCCACGTCGCCGATCCGCCCCTGGGGGGCGTTGCCCGCATTCGAGACCAGAATGTCGAGCCCGCCAAACTTCGCGATCACATGGTCGAAGGATTCCTGCACGGCCATCTCGTCGGTGAGATCCAGCGGCTGGATTTCCACCGGAGTTTTGAATTGTTTTCGGATCGCGTCCTTGACTGCCGTGAGCTTGTTGCGGTCGAGGTCCACCAGGAACAGGTGCGCGCCGTGCTGGGCGAACAGCCTGGCGGTGGCGGAACCGATGCCGGAGGCGGCGCCGGTGACGTACACGATCTTGCCGTTCAGTTGCGGGGGCTTGGCCTTGCCCAGCTTGGCCTGCTCCAGCGACCAGTATTCCATATCGAACAGGTCGCCGCTTTCCAGCGGCTGGAAGCGGCCGATGCTGAACGATTTCCAGATGATGTCGATGGTGTGCTGGTAGATGTCGGCGGCGATGGTGGCTTCCTTCAGGTTCTTGCCGAGGGTGACGAGGCCCAGTCCGGCGATCAGGACCACGCGCGGCAGACGGTCCAGCTCTTTTTTCTCGATGCCCTTGGCTTTCTGCTGGGTCACGAAATATTGATGGTAGGCCGTGGCGTACTGGCCGAGGGCCGACTCGATCTCTTCGCGCAATTTGTCGGTGTCGCCGATGTTTTTGGGATTGAGGAGGAGCGGTTTCTGCTTGGTGCGGATCACGTGGTCGGGCGTGGCGGTGCCGATCTGCGACCATTCCGCGCATTCCTTGCTGGTGGCGAACTGGTACGCCTGCGGGTCTTCCCGGTAATGCACGACCCATGAGGCGCCCGACTGTTTCCGGTACAGTCCGCGCAGGAGGGGGGCGACGGCTTTCAGGATATCGTCTTTGCCCGCCGCGCCGATCTTGAGCGCGGTCAATGCCCGGCGGTCCTTTCGGGCGATGTATTCCTCGGCCTTTCCGACCGCCTCGATGTGCCGGTCGTAGCTTTCTTTCGCGGTGCCGCCAAAGGTGAACAGGCCGTGATTGATGAGGACCAGTCCTTGGACCTGCGGATTTTTTTCGTACATCTCCGCCGCCGCGCGCGCCAAGTCGAATCCGGGCATGATGTAGGGAACGATACCCAACGCTCCGCCATAGATTTCCCGGCACAGCGATTCGGAATTCGGCTGGTTGGCGATCACGAGAATCGCATCGGCGTGCGAGTGGTCGATGAATTTGTGCGGAAGAAAGGCATGCAGGAGCGTTTCGACCGAGGGGTTGGGGGACGAGGCGTCGAGCAGGTGCGTGCGTTGCTCGTTCACCATATCTTCGTCGCTCAACCGGTCCAGCCGGCGCAGTTTGAGCAGGTGGTCGAGAGTCACCCCGGGGAGGCCCTGAGGTTCCAGCGTGTCCAGGTCCCACCCGCTTCCCTTGACGTACAGGACATTGACCTCCTCGCCCACCTTGTTGCGGGCGGCCGATTTCACCGAAGTGTTGCCCCCCCCGTGGAGCACCAGGCGCGGGTCCCTGCCGATGAGACGGGACGTGTACACGCGCAGGGCGATATCTTCGGAATGATCCTTATATTGTTCGATGGCCGCCTGGGCCTCGCTGGCTTTCCAGAGGTTTTCCATGTTCAAACCTTTGCGGTGGAGTTGCAGTTCAGGAATCCGGAGAAGGCCGGTGGGGTTCTCCGGTGAGGATATTAATCTTATAACCGCAAATCCACACGGTTGACAAGAGAACAAGGGGGGGCAGTCCCGCCATGATGAACGGGTAGCCGAACAGGTAGAGGTACAGCCACCAGAAGTTGGGAGCGTTGACGGCCAGCCCCTTCTTCAGGACCGTTGCCGGGTCCATCCCGGTGAACCGGCCCTGCTGTTTGGCGATAGCTACCCGCTCTTCCATCCCCTTGCGGTCGCCGAGGTTACGGATCACCTGCCCCATCATGCCGAACTGTCCCAGCAAAGGCGTGTGCGGCGCGGAGTACAGAATGAGGTCGTGTGCCTTCTCGCCGTACTCCGCTTTCATGAAATAATAGTAGCGGGCCATGTTCACGGTGACGCCGGGGATCTGGATCAAAATTCCGAGCGCGATGAGGTAGGCCACCGGGGTGTTGAACACCCTGGGATTGGATTCCAGCAGAAACCCGGCGGGAAGAACGAGAAAGGGAAAGGTCACCAGCATGAGGCGCGGACCCCAGCTCAGCCCCCCGAACCAACTGTGCCAGCAGGAAAACAGCATCAGGTGAGCGAGAATGATCCAGACGAATAGTAAAGCGGAGCCCGGACGGGAGCGGAAAAATCCCGGGATCCCCGCGCACCCCAGCATCAGCACCGGGGCGTAAAGGAACATGGACTTGCCGGGGGAAAACAGGATTCCGTAGAGTCCCTTGAAGAGCCACGGACCGAATCCCTTTTCGTAACCGCTCACGAAGATATTCTGGTAGCGGACGAAGTTGTAAAAAAAAATGACGCAGAGGAACAGGAGCAGGGGAAGCGTAAACCGGGCCAGATCGGCCAGGAGATCGCAATATTTTTCCCCGCCCCGGTGTCCCCCGGTCAGGGCGAGGTAGAGAAGAAAACCGGGCAGGGCGATGGCCGTGGATGCGCGGAAAAGAAGCCCCAGTCCGAGAAAAATTCCCGCCCACAACAAATTCTGGTTTTTGAGGGCGGGGCGGGGATCGGTGATTAAATACGCCGCGCAAAGGAGGACCAGCGTGGTCGCCGGTTCGCTCATGAAGTCCTCGGAGTAAACCCAGGCTGGGGTCGACAGGCCGAAGGCGAGGCTCAGGACCCATGCCGTCCGGTAACGGAAGTTGAACCGGTCGCGGCCGAAACGGAAAACCATCAGACAACTCAACGCGGTGACCCACGCGTTGATGAGGCTGACGCAGAAGGTAGTCGTGAATACCGGATCGATTCCCAGCACCTTCGATAATCCCAGCCCCGCCACGTAAAATGGGATCGCCAGCACGCTCATGCCGAGCCCGTATTTGGAAAACCGCTCCACCGTGGACCCGTCGAAGTAATCGGACAGGTTGAACTGGTGGTGTTCGATCACCGCCTGGGTCAGAAAGTACATGATCTTTCCGTCCGAAGACTGGATGGAGCCCTGGCTGGTCAGCAAATACACCGAAAGGAAAAAAAGAAACACCAGCCAGGACAATCGTTGTTCGAGAGACAGGTTCATGGACAATCTGAATCGTTGAATTCCGGGTTTGAGGAAATCGGTCGGCTTTGTTCAGGAGCGATCGAAACGATCGCCGGTTCCGGCCCGCTTCTGAAAAACCATAACCCCTTGTTTATCATAATTTTCCGGGCAAGGCAAAATCGCGGGCCGGGTTTTCCGGTTGAATCTGAATTCTATTTTATAAAACCGTTTGGTTCCGGAACATTTTTTTGTTAGATTTCGTTGCATGATTGCAAAAATACAAGTGACATTGAAAAAAGGCGTCCTCGATTCCCAGGGAAAAGCGGTGCATCACACCCTGACCGACCTGGGATACAATGAAGTCAAGGATGTTCGCGTCGGGAAATACCTTGAGGTGCATTTCAAGGATATCACCGATGTCGAGGCCGAGGCTTTGGTCAAGGAAATGTGCGAAAAACTCCTCGCCAATACGGTGATCGAGTCCTACCGGTACACACTCGCTTCGGAAGAGTGATTTTTCCACCCCATGGTCGATTCCATCATGAAAAGCGCCGTCGTCGTGTTTCCGGGCTCCAACTGCGATCACGACTGCTATCATATCCTGAAACATGTGTTCGGGGTCGAGACCGAATTCATCTGGCACAAGGAGGAGCGGGATCTTTCGGCTTTCAACTTCGTCGTCCTTCCGGGCGGGTTTTCCTACGGGGATTATCTTCGCGCAGGGGCCATCGCCCGTTTTTCCCCGATCATGAAGGCGGTGACCCGTTACGCCGGGGACGGGGGACGAGTGCTGGGAATTTGCAACGGATTTCAGATCCTGGTCGAGGCGGGGCTGTTGCCGGGAGCCCTGCTCCACAACGACACGCAGAAGTTTATCTGCCGCCACGTTTACGTGAAGGTGGAGAATGCCGCCACCGCGTTTACCCGCACCTGCTCGCCCGGTGCCGTGCTCAAGATTCCCATCGCCCATCACCAGGGAGGCTATTACGCCGACCGCGAAACCCTGTCCCGGCTGGAAGCCAACCGCCAGGTCGTGTTCACCTATTGCGATGAATCCGGCCGGGGCGGCGAGGCGGCCAACCCCAACGGGTCGATGAACAACATCGCCGGGATCGTCAACGAGGCCGGGAACGTCCTGGGCATGATGCCGCATCCCGAACGGGTGGCCGACCCCCTGTGGCCCGATGTGGACGGCCAGCGCGTGTTTCAATCCCTCATTGAATCCTGCGCCTCCCCCGCCCTATGAAATTATCTCCCGACGTTACCGTCAATGTGCAAATCGCCCGGGAGCACGGCCTCACCGGGGAGGAATACCGGCGCATCCTCGATCTGCTGGGCCGCATCCCCAACCTGACCGAGCTGGGGATATTCTCGGTCATGTGGAGCGAGCATTGCAGTTATAAGAGTTCCCGGCCGTTTCTCAGCGCCCTGCCCACCGAGGGGCCGCGCGTGATCCAGGGGCCGGGCGAGAATGCGGGAGTGGTGGATATCGGGGACGGGCTTGCGGTGGTATTCAAGATCGAGAGCCACAACCACCCTTCCTTCGTCGAGCCGCACCAGGGAGCGGCAACGGGAGTGGGCGGGATTTTGCGCGACATCTTCACCATGGGGGCGCGGCCCATCGCCTTGCTCGACTCCCTCCGCTTCGGCGACCCCGCCGATCCGCGCATGCGGTTTCTGCTCAATGGAGTGGTCGAGGGAATTTCCAACTACGGCAACTGCACCGGCGTGCCTACGGTGGGCGGGGAAATTTATTTCGACGATTGTTACAACGGCAACATTCTGGTCAATGTGTTTTGCCTCGGTCTGATCAAGGCGGACAAGGTATTCCTGGGACGGGCCTCCGGTACGGGGAACCCCGTGATTTATTTCGGATCGAAGACCGGCCGCGATGGAATTCACGGGGCCAGCCTTCTGGCCTCCGCCGAGTTCGACGAATCCAGCGAGGAGAAACGGCCCACCGTCCAGGTCGGGGACCCGTTCACCGAAAAACTGCTCATCGAGGCCAGTCTCGATCTCATGAAACATCCCTGGGTGGTCGGGATCCAGGACATGGGGGCCGCCGGGCTGACCTCCTCCTCTTTCGAGATGGCCAGCCGGGCCGGAACGGGGATCGATCTCGACCTCGACCAGGTTCCCCGCCGGGAAAAGGGGATGACTCCCTACGAGATCATGCTTTCCGAATCCCAGGAGCGTATGCTGGTTGTGGTGGAAGCCGGGCACGAAGAAGAGGCGCTGGAGATTTTCCGCAAATGGGATCTCGATGCCGCCGTCGTCGGGCGCGTGACCGAGCAACCTCGCGTGCGTCTAATTGAAGGGGGCGACGTGGTGGCCGACCTGCCCGTGCACGTGGTGGTCGAGGGTCCGCTCAGCCTCAAACGCAAGATTCGCCGCCCCAATTACCTCGACGAGGTGGACCACCTGAACCTCAACGATCTGCCGGAACCGGACCGGGGAGACGCCGCGCTCAAACGGTTGCTCAGTTCGCTCAACATCGCCAGCAAGGAATGGGTGTACGATCAATATGACCACATGGTGCGCCTGAACACGCTGGTTTTGCCGGGATCCGATGCCGCCGTCCTGAGGGTTCCCGGAACCTCCAAAGCGGTGGCCATTTCGGTGGATTGCAACAGCCGGTACTGCTATCTGGATCCCTTCAACGGCGCCCGGATCGCGGTGGCCGAATCCAGCCGCAACCTGGCCTGTTCGGGGGCATTTCCCATCGGCCTCACCAATTGCCTGAACTTCGGCAACCCGGAGAAGCCGGAGATCATGTGGCAATTCGAGCAGGGGGTCCAGGGCATCGCGGAAGCGTGCAAATTCCTGGAGATCCCGGTGGTCAGCGGAAACGTCAGCTTATATAATGAAACCCGGGGTATCGGAATTTTCCCCACTCCCACCGTGGCGGTGGTGGGCCTCCTTGAAGATTCCCGAAAACACATGACCCAATGGTTCAAGCGAACCGGGGATTTTGTGGGTCTGATCGGTCTCACCATTGAGGAACTGGGTGGAAGCGAGTATCTTAAAGTAATGTTCGAGCAGGTGTGCGGCGGCGTGCCCACTCTTGAACTGCGGGCGGAACGGCAGGCCCAGGAGTTTTGCCGCGAATTGATCGGGAAGGGATTCATCGCCTCCGCTCACGACTGCTCCGAAGGGGGATTGGCCGTCGCTCTCGCCGAATGTTGTATCAGCGGTCCCGGCCAGCCGGTGGGGGCGGCGATCGAACTGGAATCGACCATCCGCAGGGACGCCTTCCTGTTCGGAGAGACGCAATCGAGAATTCTGATCAGTTTTTCCGGAGAGCGGCGGGAAGAAATCCTGGCCGCGGCGGAACGGAGCGGCGTCGATTTCGCGGTCATCGGGCGTGTGGGGGGAGAGGATCTCTCGGTGACCTTTAATGGGGCGGAATTCATCCGAACCCGTGTCGAGGTCCTGCGCAACTTTTGGAAAGGGGCGTTGGGCGAATATGCCAGACAAGTTACATGAAGAGTGCGGGGTAGTCGGGATTTTCGATCATCCCGAAGCGGCGAATCTGGCCTACCTGGGGCTCTATGCGCTCCAGCACCGCGGTCAGGAGAGCGCGGGCATCGTGTCCAGCCACGAGGGAAAGATGCATCTCCAGATCGGGATGGGGCTTGTCGCCGATGTGTTCGACGGCGACCGGCTCAAAAAACTGCCGGGAAGGATGGCGATCGGACACAACCGGTATTCCACCTCCGGCGAAAGCCAGATCAAGAACGCGCAACCCTGCCTGATCAATTATGCCAGCGGTTCTCTGGCGCTGGCCCACAACGGGAACCTCGTCAATGCCCGAAAGATCCGTGATGAACTGGGAGAACACGGAGCGGTGTTCCAGTCCACCAACGACAGCGAAGTGATCCTTCATCTCATGGGCAAGTACCGGGGGTCCTTCGTGGACCGCACCTCGGCCGCGCTGGGCCAGGTGAAGGGGGCTTACTCGGTTCTCCTGATGACCGAGAACGAAATGATCGCCGCCCGCGATCCAAACGGATTTCGCCCGCTCTGCCTGGGCAAGCTCGACGGAGGATGGATCGTCGCCTCCGAATCCTGCGTGATGGACCTGATCGACGCGGAATACGTTCGGGAGATCCATCCCGGCGAATTACTGCTGATCGACCACACAGGCCTGCGTTCCTACTACCCGTTCTCCAAAGCTCCATCGCGGCAATGCGTGTTCGAGTATATCTATTTTGCCCGCCCCGACAGTTACCTGTTCAGCGATTTTGTATACACCGTTCGCAAGAAAATGGGCCGCGCTCTGGCGCAGGAGGCGCCGGTGGAGGCCGACCTCGTGATTCCCGTTCCCGACTCGGGAGTGCTCTCCGCCATGGGATATGCGGAGGAATCCCAAATTCCCTTCGAGTGGGGCCTCATCCGCAACCATTATGTGGGCCGCACCTTCATCGAACCGCAATCCCAGATCCGTCATTTCGGGGTCAAGATCAAGCTCAACGCGGTCAAATCGATCATCAAGGACAAGCGGATCGTGGTGATCGACGACTCCATCGTGCGCGGGACCACCAGCCGGAAAATCGTGAAAATGCTTCGCGACGCCGGTGCCCGGGAAGTACACCTCCGCATCTGCTCCCCCCCGGTTCACTTCTCCTGTTT
>PCWF01000142.1 GCA_002796165.1 Nitrospinae bacterium CG11_big_fil_rev_8_21_14_0_20_56_8 | reverse complement strand
ATGTATCGGCGTCTTGTCGCCCCCTCTGGAAACCATTCTCCAGGAGCAACTGGGGTTGAAACTTCCCGCACCGCTTCTGCAAAAGGAAATGCAGGGATATTGCCTGCACTCCGATCACTTGAGCCTGCACCTCAAGGGCGAGGAAGACGGAGCAACGTATGCGGTGAACCGTTCCCAATTCGATGCGTTCCTTCTGGAGGAGGCCCGCCGGGCCGGAGCCGTGGTGAACCACACGCGCGTGACCGGACTCGAGTTTTCACCGGACCGGGTTCTTGTTTACAGCGACGGGGAAAATTGTTCCGCCGCCGTGGTGGTGGGGGCCTTCGGTCTGGACGACGGGACCTGCAGGATCTTCGAGCAGAGCACTCCCTACCGCCAGCCGGATTTTTTGAACACCGTCATCACCCGGCTCGACCCGGGGGCTGATTTCCTGGAGCGGATGGGGCCCACCATACAGGCGTTTCTTCTTTCCTTCCAGGGGCTGGAGTTCGGCGCGGTGACTCCCAAGAAAGATCACCTCTCCATCAACATCGCGGGCCGGTCGGTGTCGTCCCAAACCATGCTGGAGTTTCTGCGCTCGGCCCCGGTGCAACGATTTCTCCCTCCCCATCATTGGCGGGAAAAACCCCTCAACTACTTCAAGGGGAAATTCCCCATCGCGCCCGCGAAGCACCTTTTCGGCGACCGGTATGTCACCGTGGGCGATGCGGCGGGTTTGATGAGGCCGTTCAAGGGCAAGGGGATCAACTCGGCCTGTCTGACGGGGATTTTTGCGGCCCGGACCATCCTCCGGCAGGGAGTTTTAAAGGAAGCGTTTCGGGATCATTTTTACCGCGACTGCAACGAATTGACCCAGGACTTGCCTTACGGGCGCATCGTCCGGTTTCTCACCATCCTTACCACCCGGTTTAGGTTCATGGATCACCTTCTCGCCATTGCCGCCGAAGATCCCCGCTTCATGAAATGCTTGTTCAACAGCGTGTCGGGTCATAAATCGTACAAGGCCATTTTCAAGGAAACCGTCTCCGTTCCGCTCGGGTATCGGTTTCTGAGGCAGATCTTCCATCGGTTCATTCTGGGTCTCCCTGCGGCCTTGCCCGCCGCGGATGGATGATTTGCTCCGTTGTGCAGGCCGGTATCCTGTGCTATCCTGAATTTTTTCCACCCGATTTCCACCGACAATAATAGTGTCGTTCCCAGGAAAAATTCGGGAACCGTTGCGAGTGTTTGGCGATGAAAAAAGTTTTTTCAGTCCTGATCCTGATTCCCCTGCTCCTCGGTTGTCCCCCCAAAAGACGCGAACCCATGCCCATGATGTTCATTGTGGGTTTTTCCATGGAAACGGGGGCGGAGCCCTCTTTTCTGATTACCGAGGATTTTAACCAGGACGGCAATCTGGATCTAGTGGTGACCAACAGCGGGGATAATACGTTTTCCTATTTCAAGGGAGTGGGTGACGGAACCTTCGAGAATCAGCTGGTTTTTAAAACCGGGCAGGATCCCATTTGCATCGTGGCGGGGGACTTCAACGGGGATGGATACCTGGACCTTGCCGTGCTCAATTACGCCGATCAGACCATCAATGTCTACCTCAACTCCCAGGGCGGGAGTTTCAAACATACCGGCGAGTTCATCAAGCCGGGGAAGATCCCGATCAATTTTGCCGCCGGGGATTTTAACGGGGACGGTCTTTCCGACCTTGCGGTGACCCTGCGGTACCACAAGGTGGTTGTTCTGATCGGTAAGGGAAATGGAAATTTTCGCGAACCCGTGAGTTACCCGGTCAAGGGGCAACCCACCGGCATCGTGGCGGGCGATTACAACAACGATAAAAAAAAGGACCTGGCGGTGGCTCTGGCCGGCTCGGGGAATACCGGGGTCGAACTTCTCTGGGGCAAGGGAGACGGCACGTTCGAACCCTCGCAACGGTTTAAGGGCGGAGGCCAGCCGCTGACCATTCTAAACGTCGATCTCAACGGAGACGGGTACACCGACATGGTGACGTCCAGCAATGTCCTTCATGCCCTCACCGCCCTGATCAATAACCGCGATGGTACGTTCAATACGCTGAAGGATTTCGCATCGGGAAATTTTCCCAAGTTCGCCGCCGCCGCCGATTTTAGCGGCGATGGTATTCCCGATCTTGCGGTTTCCAACTCGACCGACGACCTGATTTCCATCTCCCTCGGAAACGGGGATGGCACCTTCACTTATCCCCCCGTGTATCATCCCGCGGACGAATATCCCCAGGGGCTTGCGGTTGGCGATTTCAACAAGGACGGGTTGATCGATCTGGCCACTTCTTGCCGCGACAAGGGGATGATCGATATCCTGCTCAAGAAGAACATGGTCAATCCAAAACCCGATTCGGCGCTTCGGGGAAAAACGGCAAAAAACTGAGGGAAAAAAAGTCCGCCTTTAGCGGCCCACGGGAGCGGGCTTCAAGAGTGGCTGAACCTGGCCCTCGGGAAAGATGGCGAGGATTCGCGCGGGATCGATCCCGCGGGCCACGTCGATCGCGTTCTCATAACCGTCCAGATGGTTGTTGGCGACCGGGATCAGGATCACGTCGTAGTTTTGCGCCTGAAGGGTGCCCAGCAGATCGGGAGACAGGCATTCCGGGGAGAAAAACCCGGAGCCGTAGGAATAAAACCGGTTAACGGAGGGATGACCCTCCATCTCGCCCCGCACCGCGTCCTGCCCCAGCACCTCGGCGTTCAATCCCTTCTCCTTCAGCGCTTCCAGAATCAAATCAACAAACCACATTCTGGCGCTTCTGAGAACGAGGACCCGGGATGCGGGGGAAAGGTCGTTCAGCGAATGGACCGCCCCCTTCATGAACGCTCCGGCTTGTGCCGCGCGCTTTCCCCGGTCAAAGGCGGCAAGCGCTTCCTGAAAGCGGGAGAGAATCTGGTCCGATGAATATCCCGGAATATTCACCACGACATGCCCGTTCCCGTCGAAGTTGTCCCAGGGAATTCCGGAATCGAGCAGGGAATTTTCCAGACAGCTTTGGTAGTAGTCCGTTCCCGGTTGCGGCGTATTGATGGAGACCTGGACTTCCTGGAGCAGGCCCCGGCTGGACAGATCGTAAATGAGATCCACCGTTTTCCGGTCCTCTACGGGTGTGGACCCCAGCCCCCCGATGCTGAACGTGGCGTACACCTTCATGTCAATGCGGCGGCAGAAATCCAGGACGCGGCGCAATTTGGCGAGGTCGTGTTTTTTCCCGAGCGTCATCTGTTCCGCGACGCGGTCGCTTCCCGTTTCCACGCCGATGCGGGTCTTGTAGTATCCCGCCCGCCGCATGGCCTCCAGCGTTTCCTCGTCGTAGGAGGCGTATTCGGACATGGCTTCGTATTTGAGATGGTCCAGCCCCGCTTCGCAGATCGCGCGGGCGAGGCCGATGTTGAACCGCTTGCGGATGTTGTGGGTCTCTTCGTCGAAAAACACCCCCTCCATTTCGGGATATTTTTCCTTGAGGTAGCGGATTTCCCCGACGATGCTTTCGATGTTTCGGGGTCGCCAGTTCAATTCGTCGTAATACAGCGTGGCCGCCGCGCAGAAGTTGCATCGGCGCGGGCATCCGCGCGAGGCGTACATCTGGATCTGCCGGTACCGGCAATTGGGTTCGTGGTAATCGATCCGGCGCACGTCGTCGTCTTCCGGAAAGGGAAGGCGGTTGACGTCGAGGAGTTCGCTCCTGCCGTTCGGGTAAACCCCGGGAATGGTGGCGGGATCGTTTCCCTGGATCAGCGACAGTACGGTGAATTCGTATTCCCCGATACACACGTAATCGGCGACCTTCAATACCTCGTCGGGCCGGGCCATCGGGTGTTGTCCGGTGAAAACGAGGCGGGTACCGAATGCTTTCTTGACTGCCGCCGCGAGCCGCAGGTCTTCCCGGATGGTGCGCGACGAGCTTTCCATGATGAGCCAATCGGGATGTTCCTGATCCATGCGAAGGAAATAGGCGTCGAAATCCCATCCCTCCAGAACCCCGTCCAGGAATTTAACCTCGTGCGCGGTGTCCCGCTTGAGCAGGGCCGAGGTGTAGGCCAGCTCCCACGGGTAATACCCGCAGTTGGTGAAATTCCTGACTCCGAGCGACCAGCGCGAGGGAACGTGTACCATGTGGTACCCGTTCCGATCGACTCCGACTGAATTGGCGACGACGATTTTCATATACGGTTCAGGTTTGCCGGGCGGAGGCAGTGCATTTTCTCACGCACCATTCCCCGAGTAATCCCAGCGTGATCAGGGCGAACAGGACCGCCGTTGCGGCCAGGTTGGCCAGGGTGATGAGGAACGAAGTTTTTTCCAGAAGAAATTTCCGGAAAACTTTCCCGCCGGAAAGATCGGCATAGACCCCCCGCGGGTTGTAACCACGAATGGACGCGGCGCGGGAAGCCCAGGCTAAAAAGTCGATGTTGGAGTAACCTTTTCCGGAATCGATATTGTACAGGGAAACCGCGAGATCGAAACGGCGCCGGCGCAGGTTGCGGAGGTTCCCGATCCCGTAATTCAAGACGCTGAACCGGCAATGGTTGCCGATGGTCAGAACCTCGTCCACCAAGGGGTCCTGCTCCAGGGCATCCTTGACCGATTCGGGAGCAAGGACCGTAATCCCGCAATCGGGGAATTCCTTTTTGAGGGCTTGAAGCGTTGGGTTCAGGATCCGGGTCGCGGACCGGATGACCAGGATCTTGCGTTTGCGGGCCGACGCTTCCATCAGCGAAGGTGCGCCCGGCCATGATCCCCGG
>PCWF01000153.1:31094-31236 GCA_002796165.1 Nitrospinae bacterium CG11_big_fil_rev_8_21_14_0_20_56_8 | reverse complement strand
GAGAAGGTCCCCAATCCGATCGAGCTGCTCGGCAAGAGCTATTTCAACGCGATCGCCAATCCGCTCAAGCAGATCGAGGTCGCGGCCAAGGCGGCGCCGGGCCTTGCCAAGGCGCTGCGCGGTCTCGCGGCGAAGGAATTCG
>PCWF01000153.1:24400-30933 GCA_002796165.1 Nitrospinae bacterium CG11_big_fil_rev_8_21_14_0_20_56_8 | reverse complement strand
GCCGCTCTGATCAGCGGGGGATTTGCCGAACGGGTGGAATTCAAGGCTTATGTGGTATTCATTTTTATCTGGTCGACGCTGGTTTACGATCCCATTTGCCATTGGGTCTGGGGAGGGGGCTGGCTGGGAAGCCTGGGCGCCCTCGACTTCGCCGGGGGAACGGTGGTCCACATCTCCTCGGGTGTCGCCGCCTTGGCCGCGACCTTCGTACTTAAAAAGCGGAATGGATTTCCGGGGCGGTTGATGATCCCTCACAGCCTCCCCTTGACGCTTCTGGGCGCGGGGCTCCTCTGGTTTGGGTGGTTCGGATTCAATGCGGGAAGCGCCCTGGCCGCCAACGAGATTGCGGTTTTGGCGTTCACCAATACCCAGATCGCCACCGGAGCGGGAATGCTGGGTTGGTTGGCCGCTGAGTATTACAAAATTGGCAAAGCCAGCGCGCTCGGGGCGGCATCTGGGGTCGTTGCCGGGCTGGTAGCCATCACCCCGGCCGCTGGTTTTGTCGAACCTCTCTGGGCTCTCGTCATCGGTTTCGTGGCGGGCGCACTCTGCTTTATGGCCGTGGTATTGAAGATGAAACTGGGTTACGACGATTCCCTCGATGCCTTTGGCATCCACGGCGTGGGTGGCGCCTGGGGAGCACTCGCCACCGGCCTGTTCGTGACGGTCGGGGGAACGGGAATGCTGTCGGGAAATCTCACCCAGGTCGGCATTCAGGCGGTGGGAATTCTGGCCGCGGCGGGCTATTCCTTCATCGTCACCTATGGAATCGTCCTGGTCATTGAAAAGACCATGGGATTCCGCGTCAACGACGAGGAGGAAGAAACCGGGCTGGATACCACCCAGCACGGGGAAACGGGTTATAATCTGGTTTGAGGGTACCCATGGGGTTGCAGGAAAATCGCCCCCCATGGAGCGCGCGAAGGTCCTTATTGCAATGCTCAGTTTTTTTTTTGACACGGGGTGGTTTTTGGGCTACTTTCCACCTCAGTATCAAAAATTCAATCAGTTCTGGCTTCATTCCGGAAATGCAAAATTTGTAAACTCTTGGAGGAGAGAATGCGACGCAAAACCTTTCTTTATTTTTTGGGCTTGGGATTAATCCTGTTTTCCGGGTCAGCCGCTTATGCGGATTCGGCAGTCGAGTTGATGAAGGACGTCAAGGTCCATGGATTCGCCTCGGCCTCTTACAATTATAATTTTCATAATCCGGCAAATCCGAGAAATGGAAATTCTACCAACCGGATTTTCGACCGTGATTCCAACACTTTCAAATTCGACGTCGGGGAACTCGTCCTGGTAAAAGCTCCCTCCGAACCGGGCGACATCGGGTTTCGCACCGATCTGACTTACGGCTTCAGCGTACCTGAGGTAGCCAAGTCAACCGCCAGCGCCGGAGACGTTCAGACCCATGACTTCGACCTTCAACAGGGATATGTTTCTTACATCGCTCCCATCGGTAGCGGCCTCACTCTGCACTTTGGAAAATTTATCACCTTGATCGGGGCGGAAGTGATCGAGGGCTATGACGGGTTTAACTACAACTGGTCCCGCTCGTTCCTGTTCGGACTGGCCATTCCTTTCACCCATACGGGTGTCCGCGCCGATTACACCATTAACGACAAGCTGACGATCCGGGGAATGGTCACCAATGGTTGGGACCAGACCACCGATGACAACAATGACAAGTCCTTTCACCTTCAGGTGGCCTATTCGGTCCTGGACAATGTCTCTCTGCTTGTGAACTGGTCCGGCGGGGGAGTGAATGCCGCCGGCAATAACACCTCGAACTACCGAAATCTCTGGGACGTTGTGATGGATATCGCGTTGACCGAGGATACTTTGTTGCAAATGAATTTTGATTATGGAACTCAGGAAAATGCATCCCTCACGTCCGCAAATGCGGATGCCGTCTGGTGGGGTGTCGCTGGAATCCTGCGCCACAATTATAACAAGTGGTTTTCCATGAACCTGAGAGGTGAGTTCTTTAACGACGATCACGGATTCCGGGCTAACGTGGCGGGGGGACAGAAATTGTGGGAAGTCACCCTCACCCCCGAGTTCCGCATCAATCAGAACATGGTGTTCCGCGTGGAATACCGTCACGATGCCTCCACGCAGTTTGCATTTTTTGACAGAAACAACAACCAGACCGAATCCTCGCAAAACACGATTGGGGCCAACGCCCTCTTTTTCTTCTAAGAAATCGGCATTTCTTTTAAGGGCCGGTCCGGTTTTCCGGGCCGGCCTTTTTCCCGCCTTATCGCTATCTGGATCTCCAACTCCGAAAATCCGCCCCCTTCTTCTTCAGGAACCGTGAATTATAATGATTCCGAATTTCGTCTAACTTATAATAAACGCGATTATTCATCCTGGAGATTGGGGCAAATTGAATTGTTCGGGATTCCACTATCCGACCCTGAGTCGGAATTTGTTTTCAGAAATCTACACATAAAACGCTGGCTCTTGCTACACAAGGGACAAATGTCTTCATTCCCGTGACCGGAGTTTATGGGTAGATCCTGCCTTCTCGTACGCTCAAGTCAACCTCTCTCCTACCTTCAAAAGGGATGTGTTGCCAGGCAGGGAGCCTATGAACCAATCTATCGACCATCCTCATTACAGAGAACAATGGGAACACCTCCTTAGAGTGGTTCAAGATGGAATTTTGTGTATCGATCCACAGGGACTCATTGAGACTTTCAATCCCGCGGCAGAAAAAATCTTCGATTACGCCGCTTCCGAGGTAATCGGACGGAATATCGCCCTCCTCATACCTGATCTTGGCCGGGAACCCTGGATCGCCGGAACTCCATCGAATTTCCATTCCGGGGATAGATCGGTACTGGGACGTTTCTTTGAGGTGGAAGGAAAGAAAAGGGACGGTTCCGTCTTTCCCATTAAATTATCCATCAGCGAAATTGCCCTGGAAAGCAAACCGGTGTTCACCGCCGTCGTGCGCGATTTGAGCCAATTGAGGCAAACGGAAAAGATGTTCCGGAAATCATTCAGGGCATTGGAACTCCAATCGGAACAACAAAGTATTCAGTTCATCAAAGCCACGAAAAAGTTTACCCGTAAGATAATCGAAAATGAAAAATCCGAAAAAATTCTCCGCGAGAGCGAGGAAACCCTTCGCACGCTTCTCCACTCCTTTTCACAAGGCGTCTGGATTGTAGACCGGTTCCTCAACGTCCGGTTCATCAATTGGGCCGCGCAGAAATACTTCAGACTTCACGGCAAGTGGAAACTGGGAACCCATTCGTTCACCGAGCTGTTTTCCGAATATCCCGTGTTCAGGGATTTCTGGCTGGATCGGCTCCGGCGCTTTTTCCAGAACGGGGCTCCCAGCCGGTTCGAAGAATGCCTCTGGATCAATGACAACAGGATCTGGTCCGAATCGTCCCTATCCCCCATCCGGGATACCGCCGGCCGCCTGATCGCGGTGGGAACGATTTTCCAGGACACCACCGAGCGCAGGTTGCGGGAAGAGGTTTTAAAAAAACAAAACCAGATCCTCAATCAGATCCAGGATGCAATTTTCACCACAAACCTGGAAGGCCAAATCACCAGCGCCAATCTAGGCGCGCAAAACAACCTGGGATATTCATTGGATGATTTCCTGGGCCAAACCCTGACCTCCCTGTTTCCCGACACCACATCCTTTGAACTCAGCTGGTATCACATCCTGGGTCATTTCAATTTCGACAAGGAACTGGAAGTCTATCTGAAAAAAAACTCGGGAGAAATTTATCCTGCCCTGCTGTCTCTTTCCCCATTTCAGGATTCCCATGGAGGGTGTGTGGGTTACATCGCCAGTTTTGTGAATATCACCCGGCGTAAAAAGGCCGAAGATCAAATCATGAAATCTCTGAAGGAAAAGGAGCTTCTCCTTCAGGAAGTTCATCATCGGACAAAAAACAATCTGCAAATCATTTCCAGCCTGTTTAACCTCCAGTTCCGGAATATCGATGATCCAAAGATCGCTGAAATGTTGCGTGAAAGTTGCAACAGAATCAACTCCATGGCCCAGCTTCAGGAGAAAATCGTCCATAGCACCGATTCTCTCCGGATCAATGTCAAAGATTATGTGACCTCCATTGCGCAAGGACTCCTTCAATCCTTTGGATGCCATGAGGGCAAAATCTCTTTGCTTACCGAAATTGACAATGTTACGATTTCTCCCGAAACGGGAATTTACTTCGGACTGATTATCAACGAACTCATATCCAATTCCCTCAAGCATGCTTTCAAGAAAAAAGCCAAAGGTACCGTTTGCATCTCGGTTCGGCACACCCCAAGCGATCAGCTTGAATTGCTGGTGGAAGATGACGGAAGCGGAATTTCTCAAAATTTCGACTATAGCCAATCCCCTTCATTGGGCCTTCGGCTGGTGACTTCCCTGGTCGAGGATCAATTGTCCGGATCAATTGATATGACTCGAAACCCCGGAACGCGCTTCAAGATCCTTTTACCTGCGGAGGGCCTATAATGAATGGGGAAAATCCCAGGATACTGGTCGTGGAGGATGAAATCATTGTCGTCCAGGATTTGCAAGCCTGTCTCGTTCGGCTGGGATACAAACCGGTCGGTTGGGCCAATTCGGGGGAGATGGCCATTCAAATGGTGGAGGAACACAAACCCGATCTGGTTATCATGGACATCGTTTTAAAGGGTGAAATGGATGGAATCGATGTCGCCTCCCTTGTTTACTCCCGGTTCAGAATTCCCACCGTTTTTTTAACCGCTCATTCCGACCGGGCCACCATCGAGAAAACCAAGGGGGCCCATGCTTTCGGCTACCTGCTAAAACCCTTCGGCGAAAAGGATGTTCACGCCTGTATCGAAATCGCATTGAATAAATATCGGCACGAGATGTTGCTCGAAGAGAGCCGGAACTGGTTTTCCCAAACCCTGGCGAGCATCGGAGATTCCATAATTGCCACCGATGAAAAGGAGAACATTACGTTCATCAACCCGGTGGCACAGAAATTGACCGGGTGGACCGAACGGGAGGCCCTCGGTCAACACGCCAGCAAAATTCTCAATATGGTCAATTCAGAAACGGGCCAGCCGGTCGCCAATCCCGTGTCGCAAGCCCTCCAGGAGGGTTCACCCTGCGGACTTCCGGAAAACACCGTCCTGGTAAACCGCAACAACGAGCACATTCCCATAGGAGATTCCGCATCTCCCATCAAAGACCAGAACGGCCATATTTTGGGCGCCGTGATGATATTTCAGAACATCACCGGCCGCCAGCAGGCCGACCGGGAATTCCGGCGTTATGCCAGCGAACTTTACCGGAGTAACCGCGACCTTCAGGATTACGCGTTTGTGGCCTCCCACGACCTGAGAGAACCTCTGAGAAAAGTCCACATTTTCGGGGATCGCCTTCAGACCATGGCCCAGTCCAAATTGGATGTTAAGGAAAGGGAATACCTGGATCGAATGCTGAATGCTACGGTCCGGATGCAACAAATGGTCGATAATCTACTTGAGTTGTCCAAACCGATCGACCAGAAAAACCCTTTTGTGCCTACTGATCTAAACCGGGTCGTTGAAACCGTTCTGTCCGACCTGGAAATCCGATTGAAAGAAACGCAGGGAACGGTCCATGTCGATCCGCTTCCCGTGCTCGAAGCCAATCCCACCCAAATGTACCAGCTGTTTCAAAATCTTATTTCAAACGGTCTCAAATTTCATAAGGATGGGATTTCGCCCGTCATCCGCATCAAGGCCCGGGATCTTGAAAACGGGAACTGGGAAATCCGGGTAGAAGATGAGGGAGTTGGGTTCGCTCCCAAAGACCTGGAACAAATTTTCAAGCCGTTCGAACAGTTGGGGCACGTCCGGGATGTCGAAGGGTGGGGCATTGGGGGTGCGGTTTGCCATCGAATCGTACAATCCCACAATGGAACCATTTCCGCCGACAGCCAGCCCGGTCGGGGAGCTCATTTTATCATCACGCTTCCCGAGAAGCAGGAATGACGGGCTACGCGATTCGATTTTTTCTTACCAACAAGGCAGGCCGCCATCCGACCTGTCCCTGAGGTTTTTCCACGCATGCCTACAACACCTCAAAACATAATCGTGTATTTAATGCTGTTGACCGGAATCCTTTTTTTAGGCTTGAACTTTATCGCCCAATCCATCACGTCCCCGAAGGAGAAAAAATCCAAACGGGTGGGATATGTGCTCATTGTAACCGCCCTGTTGACCTTTGTGGTTCAGCAACAATACCAAGGCCTCCTGGCGCTTGGGTTCTCGTCCGGGAGCGGACCCAGGATTATCCTGGGAGGGCTGGTTTTTCCGGTGTTTTTTATTTCCCTCGTCTATTACCGAATCAAACAGCATCGGATGGAAAAACCCCAGATCAGAGAAAAGATCGAATCTGAAGGAGCCTCTCATGAGTCCCGTTGACCTGAGAAGCGACACTCTGACCCATCCCACCGAGTCCATGCGGCAGGCGATGGCCCGGGCCGAAGTGGGCGACGATGTGTTCGACGAGGATCCCACCGTCCACCATCTTCAGG
>PCWF01000153.1:10057-24394 GCA_002796165.1 Nitrospinae bacterium CG11_big_fil_rev_8_21_14_0_20_56_8 | reverse complement strand
CCGCAAACCTGATGGGTAAGGAAGCGGCCCTGTTCGTCCCGAGCGGAACCATGGGCAACCTGGTCAGCCTTCTCACCCATTGCTCCCGGGGGGAAGAGATTCTACTGGGCGATCGAAGTCATATCTTCCTGAACGAAGTGGGCGGAATTGCGGCTCTCGGAGGGATCCATCCGCGAACCGTTCCCAACCATAAAGATGGGACGCTTCCCCTCGACTGGCTCGAAAAAGGCATTCGAGGCGGGGATATCCACTATCCTCCCACTCGCCTCATTGCACTTGAAAACACCCACAACTATTGCCAAGGCTCTCCCCTGAGCCTCGAATACATGGAAGCAGTTTCATCTCTGGCCCGAAAATACTCCCTGCGAATCCACGTGGACGGGGCGCGAATTTTTAACGCCGCGGTGTCGCTCAAGGTACCGGCCAGTCAACTCGTCCGGCACGCCGACAGCGTCATGTTTTGTTTATCCAAGGGCCTCTCCGCCCCCGTCGGCTCCCTGATTTGCGGGACCCAGGAATTCATCGGCCGGGCTCGAAAGATACGCAAAATGGTAGGTGGCGGAATGAGGCAGGCGGGGCATCTGGCCGCCGCGGGAATGGTTGCGCTCGACGAACAACTGCCCAGGCTGGAAACAGATCACCTTCACGCCCAAAAGCTGGCTTGCGGGCTTGCATCCATAAACACCCTCAGGTTGAATGTGGATGAAATAAAAACCAATATCATCTTCTTCGAACTCCACCATCCGGGCATGGCCCCGGAACAATTCCTGGAAGCATTGGAAGCCCGTGGGGTCAAAATGCTGATCACCGGCCAGCGAACCTTCCGGGCCGTTCTGCACCGGGAGATCACTTCCGACCAGGTCGATTACGCTCTCCGGACCATTCAGACCCTCCTGAAGTGAAAAAGTTCGCCATTGACAGGATATCTGTCGTGGATTAAAATTAAAAATTAGACTTTGGATCCCCTGTTATTGCCGCTTTCTGCGATTGATCCCACTCGAAAAAAGAGACGACGAATCGGAAAAACGCAAATCCTCATAATTGATTAGTGGCGCCTTTTAAGAAACCTTTCATCGAAAGCTACCATGAAAAACATGCAAGACACACTGCAATTGGTAAAAGAAGCTCAAAACGTCGTCAAGAGCCGGTTTTTACTTTCCATCCTGGTCTCCCAGAGAATTCATCAACTTGAAAAGGGGGCTCAACCCACGATCGAAAACATCGACCCCAACGAATACTCCAATCCCAAATCCTATTTTGAATTGGCCTTAAAAGAAATTTGCGAAGGCAATATGGATCTGGAGCAGGTTACCGAAGACGCCTGATTTTCCCCCTCATTTTTACGTTTCTCCCGTTCTCCGCCTGCCTGTTTTTACAGGCTAAACAAACCGGGAATTCTTTCCCCTTCAATCAGCAAAGAGACAAAAAAAAAGCCCGCCTTTCGGCGGGCTTTTCCTTTCCTGCACTTTCAAACATTACAACGGCAATTCATCCTGCCGCGCTTTTCCGCTAGAGTACATCTTTTTGGTCCGCTTGGTCATCCAAACCAGCCAACCCTGCAATCCGGCAAAAACCACGCCCATGATCACAGCGTTGTAATAAATCGAGTTTGGAATCGACGGTTTCAGAATCGTGTAGTACCAGGTGGAGATGGCCATATGCTCGTCTTTTTCTTTATTGCGGCCCGACCACTGCATGAAAGAAACGGGCATGAACTTCTCGGTCTCGAGCTGAACTTCGTTTCCATCCGCATTTTCGGTCGTCAAAGTCCGTTTGAAAAGAACCCGGACCATCCCCTGCTTGTACTCGGAATCGACCACTTCCACTTCATTGGCGTCTTCGCGGACTTTTACGGCGTCAAACCCGGTGCCATTCACCTCATCGGCGCTGATGTCCAGCTGATAGCCATCTTCCTTGGGAGCATTGGTGGGATCATAATCCTTCGCAAGGAACTTGGCGCGCCACAGGTGAACCGGTTTCTTGGAATCACCAAAGATGAAATAAGGCTTTTCAGCGCCGAACAGATCCTGCAATTTGGCCGGCCATTGAATGGCCACGGCATCCTTGTTTTCCGGATCTTGGGACAGGAACCGCAGGTGATATTCGACGAGGAAATAAACCGCTTTCTCTTCTTCGCTCCACCGGGACGTTACCCAGAGGTTATCCACCATGGGCCGGAAGTTGCGGTCACCGCGGGTAATCTGTCCCGCCAGAGCCACATAATTGCGGCGCGGCCGGAACTGGAAGGTCTCACCCCCCTTGTACTCTTCCGAATCTTCCCATTTCGTGACCTTCGGATCATCAAAGGGAGTGCTCCACATCGGATCATCCATATCCTTAGCGACGGGACCCAGAGTATTCTCCGAACTGATGAGGAAGTCGTTGATCGGCTTGTTGGTCAGCCGATCGATTTTCTTCCTCGGGCACAGGGAATTCACGAAGGCGGCCAGTTTCCACCGGTCTTCAATCGTGATCTGTTCCCTGAAGTTGGGCATCGGGGTGCCGTTCAGACCCGTGGAAATCGTGCGGACAATATTGAACGGGTTAAACGGATCCCGGCGCGAACCGCGGAAATTCCAGCATTGCCGCCAGTCCGCCGCGACAATCGGGAATCCCCAGTCATCCTTCATGGTGGGGTTGCCGTCACCGCGGCCTTCGCCGCCATGACATTCCCAGCACTTGTTTTTTGTGAAGATTTCCTTGCCCTGGTCGATGGCTTCCTGAGGAACTCCCAAATGATAGGGACCCGTGGTGTTCCAGGGATTACTTCCGAAATCCTGTACATTGACTTCATCTTCCGCATCGTTAAAATCCCGGTCCTGAACCAGGGTTTTAACGAAGTTGACTACGGAGACGATTTCTTCTTCATTCAGAAACTCACCCCAAGCCGGCATGGCCGAACCGGGCAGACCATTTTTTACGGTCGTGATGAGGTCGGCTTCCAGGGGAAGCTCACCCGAGTCGGTGGTCCGAATCTTGAAGGTTCCCTGGGTGAAGTTACGCGGTCTCGTGAACAGGCGATCAGCGGAGGGACCGTCACCGGCCCCCTGCACGCCATGACACCAGACACAGCGTTTGAAATAAACTTTTTTTCCCAGCTCCAGCTTATCCTGCTTAACCGCGTCCGGAGGCTGTGCCGCAAACACTCCTGCCGGCAAAAGCAGAGACGCCGTGACGGCCAAAAGGACCAGCAGGCGCTTGACTCCTTTTTGTTCAATGTTAATCATGGTACCCCGTCAATTTTATAGATTTAAGGTTTTTAACAACCGTTAGACCAGGTTTATTCCTTGCCGGCGGAGGACTCGGTATCAAACGTCCGTGGATGCCATCCCGTGTACCAGTACTCGAACAGGATGACTTTCCAGATTTCCTCCGTTTTCAGGTGCTCTTCCCAGGGAGGCATGGCCGACGACCACGGGGTCGATTCGTTTGGAAGTCCCGGGCCCCCTTTGGATACGCGCCAGAACAGGAACGATTCGCGGAGCATCGCGATAGTCCCCGGGTCGATAAAGTTAGCCGGTGTCGGATTGAACACATGGGAGAACATCCCCAATCCGTTCAACTGGTCACCATGACAGAAGTGGCAGTTCTGGAAAAAGATCGTTCCACCTTCCGTAACGGATTTCATATACTCCTGCTTGTCCGCATCCAGGAAGGGGAAACTGTCTTTATAATTATCCTGTTCGTCAGTCCGGAAGGGATTGTTCAGGCCTTCCAGCGTGTAATTTTTACCATGCACCCGCGTGGTCGCCGGAGGCGCCGGGTGAACCGTCCGCAACTCCACCGGTTCCTCGAAATGGGGGTAAAGCGCTTTGTAGGTGCCGAACCCAACCAAGAAAGGTAATGCCACGAAAATCACCATTCGGGCAAGTTTGTAATCCCCGACAATCACCTTCACGATCGGAGCGCGGAATTCCCGGAATGTAAGCGGATCCTGGCTGATGTAAAGGAAGGTGCCGATGGACCACATCGTCATATAGGTGATGAACAGGGTCCAGGGAACCGGAGGATAAAGAATAGACTCATAAAAGTAAAAGCCCATTCCCCACACGTACAGCGCCCGCAGAGCCATGGGTGGCTTCAGCCTCAACCCCACATGGATAAAAACGAGGTAGAAAGCAAAGAGAAGGTAATACACATACCGGTTGAATACCCAACCGATCTCCTTTGGCGTGAAGACGGGAAACAGGCCGATATGAAACGCGGCCAGCCCACCAACAGCCAGAACAAAACTCAACAAACCTTTGTTCATTTTCAAATCTCCTGTCTATTAGCCTTGGGGTTGCGTCTGGCTGATAAAATCAACTAGCTTGTCCAGGGCATCGATCGACAACTTGTTCTTGAAGTCCTGGGGCATTAAACCATCGGGGAAGGACTCTCCCGCTTCCTCGTTGAACACGACAAACGCACTTGGGGTCAGGATAGACTCCTTCACGTACTCCTTGGTGTTGGTGGCCTTACCCTTGTAATTGGGATCCTTGATGCGCTTGGGAGCGTTGATTTTCTCATGAAGCACAGGCCCCAAAGCTCCAACCGCCCCTTCCACTCCCGGAATCGTATGACACAGCGGACAACCGAGAGTATTGATCATCTCGTCGATGGGCTCATTACCCGTCACGAAAACCGGTTTTTCGCCCTCATCCTCGGCGGGTTTTTCTTCCTTCGCCTGGCCGGATCCGGCCGTCGGCAGAGGAACGGTCACCTTCGAGTAGTCGCCGGGATTGTCTTTCGACTGGAGCCAGGCAATAACGGCGTTCAACTCCACCGGACTCAAGCTGATCGGAGGTTTGGAAATAACGGGCATCGGGCTTTTGGTATCTCCCTCTTTGCCATAACCCTCAACCACGTAACAGGTGGGACACATCAGAGACTCGCGGAGATAATCCTCTCCAATGAGATCCGGGCTACCCGCCCGCTTGTAAGCCGCCGGGATCTGATCGGGTTTCCCCTTCACAACTCCCGTGGCGGGCTCTGCATCGCCGATCTTGACCGGAGACGTGGCATACCGTTCCTCCTTGACCCGGGTGTGACTCCGCTCTTCAACACCGAAGAGATTCGGGCAACGGCCGATGTTGTCACCGGGATCGAAGGTATGGCACAGCGGACATTGGCCCTTACCGATCGACTTCTGTCCGGCAACCTGCTTGGCACCGAACACGATCACCCGGCCCATTTCCGCATACTCTTCCATGGTGAGGTCGCCGGCGATGGCCGTTTCCTTGGGCGGCGGATCACTTCTCTGCTGGGGAAGCCAGTTCGTGTAACCCGCCAGGGAAACGGAAACCGCCATCCAGAAGAAAAATCCACGAATGATGGGAGGGGACTGATCTTCAATCTTCTCGCTCTTGAAGAAGATGCCCCACGACAACAGGAGCAGAAAAACAGTCAACACGATGTACTTGAAGAAGAACAACAACTGTTCTCCCTGCACCAGATCGAACATGTGCACCGTTTCCAGGAAACTGATCACCAGGAAACCGGCAAAGACGGTGCCCCAAAATTTGCCGTTTACGCCTTCCCGTTCACGGGCATGGCGCACAACATTGATAAACGCGTAGAGTGCGAATACCGTAAACGCCATCGAAAGAAAGGTCCACAGTATATCTTTCTGCTCCGGAAGCATCTTCTCTCCTCTCCTTTAGCCTAGGATTTTCGTCACAATGTTAATCAAGCAAGCGTGAAACCTGTTACTCCTGTTGTTGAGCCGGAACCGGGACGCCCGCGGGAGCCTTGACCTCAGCCTTTTTACCGGTGAGACTGGCCACCCAGAAAACGACCACAAACTGCACCCAGACAAACAGGGTATTGAAGGTCAGCATCTTGCCCGCCTCGCCGATGGTCAGCGTATAAGCATCGGGAGAATTGTCGCGGACCACCTCGGTCACATGCCAGAACAAGCGCACGGCAGACCGGATGTAACCCATGAGCCCCATCAACCATGTGAAGGCAATCGCCATCATGAAGATCGCATAAGTTCCCACCTTCGACTGGGACCCCCAGGTTATCTCACCAAAGGATTCCGAATCCTTGAACATGGAGATATTAATGCCCACACCTACGAAGAGAGTCGTAAGCGTTGTGGACACCTGAGGCACGGAGAGACCTACCCGCTGGTTGGCAGGAAGGAAGTAACCGTACACACCCAGGTAAATGATGTTGGCGGCGGCGCCAACGAAGATCGCCGCGATCCAGCAGTTGCCAATGGTCGCCCACGGAACCATGATCTTCTTGTTCGCCCGCTGGTACAGAATAAAACAGAGGACCGTACAGGTAATCATCAGGTTCACCGCGGTATTCTTCGCGGACATAACCCCGAAGTGACCCACCACCGGATGCTGGGCGCCACCCATGGCCTTCAACTCGGCCGGCGTCATAACGATCGTGTGAGGAGTCATCCACATCGTGAAACAAACGATCAGGAGAAGCACCATGTACTTGCAGTATTTCATATACCGGTGCGAACCCTTGACCCGGGACATGCTGTTATGCAGGTAAGAGTTGGCGGCGAAGAACAGAAGACCGATCATAACCGCCTGAATGATGAACAGCCACGCCATGATTCCACCCATCAGGGTGATACCCATCTGCTGGCGGAAGGCATACACTTCTTTCATCAACCAGTAGCCCGCAAACGGAAGCGGAATCAGACCGAAGATGGCGATAAACATCGCCACGTAGCAGACCCAGTCATAATGCGCCCGCTCCTCTTCCGTCTTCGCAGTCAGATAATGATAGGCGGCATACGCACCCACGATACCCCCGCCGAACACGATGTTTCCCAGGATCCGATGCACACCGACCGGATTCCACAGGGTGGAATGGATCACGTGCCAGATGTTGCCCAGGAACCGGCCCTGCTCGTCGATTCCGCCGGGAGCCTGCATGAAGGTCGCCCAGGAATTGGCCAGGTACATCAAAACCGTGCCGATCAGATTGAGAAGAACGGACAAGCTACAATGAATCCATTTCATAAACTTATCCTGACTCATCCGCTCCCAACCATAATAGTAAACATAAAGCACACCGCTCTCGGCCAGGAACATCAGCGCGTACACGTGCATGACCGGCCGGAAAATTCCAGCCAAGTACTTGAAGAATCCCGGAAAGAGCGTGATGAACGTGAATAGAAGAATTCCACCGAGAATGGCGGTCCATGAATACGCGGTCAAACTGACCTTCATGAGGTCGTAAGCCAGCTTGTCATATTTCTTGGACATGATGGGGTCGGTCTCTTTCGTCCGGATTCCGATAAACTCGATGATCATGCAGAAAATCGGAACCGCAAGAACGAAGCTACCGAAATACAGATGTTGCTGATTTGCAATCCAGAGGATCATCCGGCTGGGAGCAAATCCGTAACGATTGTAGTCCGTTTCCACCAACTCAGGGGCCGGCGCACCGCTTACAGGACCCTTCAGCGGGTTGCCTTCCCAATCCTTGTAGAATACGTCCTGACTCCATTCAACCTCAGGCTTGCCCTCACCGGTCTTCGCCGCTTCATCCGCCATGACTTCCTTGGCGAATGCTTCCTCGGCAAAGACCTGCTCGGCAAAGGCTTCCTTCGCCAGAACCTCCCCGACCATGCCGGGCAACAGGTAAATGGCAAAGGCTACCAACAGCCCTAAAACGATTGCCGCATGTTTACTGCCAGTTTTTTTCCCCAACATTTTATGACCTCCGTATTTGGACCTTGATTAGGGAATTTGAAAAATGTAACCGTAAAAATTAAAAATTCAAACTTCGAATTGAATACCCAGAAATCGCGGTTGCACCCTCAACCATAATTCACCGTACAAAATATAAAAAACAGCCCACACAAACCGGCCCCTTAAGTACCGCTGAAGGTAAACTCAACTTTGGGGCTTGCAATCCCGGCAAACCGCACGATCCCCGCAAGCCCTTTAAATTCAACTAGTTCTAAAATCCCTTTAGGCCTTATTTTAGAAGCAATTTGGCCCCGCAGGGGTCCAAAATGATCGAGATTTTTAACACACGGGAAAAGTCTTGTCAAGTTAAATCGAGAGGGTCCTTTTTTGCAGAAAGCCCCTTTATTCAAACCCATTTCGGGCTCCCCGTTTTCACCCTTACAATCGAATCCGAACCGCCGCGGCGTGCGCATCCAACTGTTCCATTTCCGCCAGAATCCCGACCTCCCGGGCCACCTGGTGGAGAGCCTCCCGGGTATATCCGATCAGGCTGGTTCGTTTGATGAAATCGTAAACCCCCAAGGGAGAGGAAAACCGGGCCGTGCCGCTCGTCGGGAGAACGTGGTTGGGTCCTGCAAGGTAGTCCCCGAGAGCCTCCGGGGTGTACTGGCCGAGAAAAATGGCTCCCGCGTTATGAATTTTTTCAGCCCAGCCCGCGGCATTCTCCACCGCCAGTTCCAGGTGCTCCGGCGCCGCCCGGTCGGCCAACAGGATCGCATCCTCCAGATTTTTCACCACGAACAACCGGCACTCGTTGGCCAGGGAAACGCGGGTAATGGCCTGGCGCTTGAGTTTCCCGTTTTGCCGCTCCAATTCCCCGGCCACCGCCTGCGCCAGGGACTCCGAGGGGGTGATCAACACCGGAACCGCCTCCTCGTCATGCTCCGCCTGGGAGAGCAGGTCCGCGGCCAGGAAATCCGGACGCGCCGTCGCATCGGCCACGATGAGAATCTCACTCGGTCCGGCGATCATGTCGATCCCCACCACCCCAAACACCATGCGCTTGGCGAGCGCCACATAGATGTTTCCCGGTCCGACGATCTTGTCCACCCGGGGAACGCACGTGTTGCCGAAGGCCAGGGCCGCCACCGCCTGCGCCCCCCCGATCTTGTATATCTCGTCCACTCCGGCCACATCGGCCGCCACTAAAGCGTGGGGGCTCGTCAGCCCGTCCGGCGCGGGCGAACACATCACGATCTTCCCCACCCCTGCCACCCGGGCGGGAATCGCGTTCATCAGCACCGATGACGGATACGACGCCTTGCCTCCAGGGACATAGATCCCGACCATCTCCAGCGGCCGCACCATCTGCCCCAACAAGACGTCTCCCTCCCGGTAATTCCAGGAGCTTTGGACCTGGCGTGCATGAAACTTTCTGACATTGGTCTCCGCCGTCCGCAACGCCGCAAGCTCTTCGGGTTTCACTTTCTCGTAAGCCTGCGCGATCTCGTCGGGCCCCACCCGTAAATCCGCAATGGAAAACCGGTTGCGGTCGAAGCGGTTCGTATACTTGAGAAGAGCCGCATCGCCGTTTTCCTTCACGTCGAGAACAATCTCCCGGACCGCCCCCTCCGGGCCGGAAAAATCGACGTGCAACCGGTGCACCAGCCGGTCCACCTGTTGCGTAAAATCGGGATCCGTGAACTTTATGATTCTCATACCTTCCCCAATCGGGTATCCCAGAAGCGCCAGCGATTGTTATCGCCTGCTTTATTAAAGAATATACAGCGTTCCCTGAAAATTGATTCGATCCAGCAGGTCCCGCGTCGCCTCCCCTTCCGGCGTTCCCCCCGCCAGCCGCAGAAGGTTCAAATGCGAGTGCAGAAATTTCAGATCCTCCGGCCGGTCCACATCGTACCAGACCGGCAGGGCCTCGATCCCCACCCCGGCGGCCTTTATGCGAACCAGAGTGTCCGACAAGACCCGGTCGCCCCCCCATTCGATCCCGTCAAATACCTCGACCATCCTTCCCTTCATTCCGATCAGGTAATACCCCCCGTCCGTAGCGGGTCCCAGCACCACATCCTTTTCCGACCTGAAGGCCATCCGGATGTACTCCACCGGAAGACTCGGACTGTCGCTCCCCACGATGACCACCCGGCGGTAACCCCGGGCGAAACCTTCCACGAAGGCATTCCGCATCCGCTCCCCCAGGTCCTCCCCCTGCTGAACGAAGACCGAAACGGAGGCCAGATCGCCCGGGTGGTTAAAATAACCCGTCTCCAACGCGGGATAGACCCCGACAAACCCGTCCGCCTCGTTCACCCGGCGAAGTTTGTCGAGGCTGTCATCCAGAAACCGCGTGTACAAATTGCAAATCGTCTCCGCGTCCAGAAGCGGCCCAAGACGGGTCTTGACCTTTCCCGGCACGGGATCCCGGGCAAACAGCACCAGGGCATTTTCTTTTTCCAATGTCACTCTCCTATCCCTCGCCGGCCCCGCAAATTTTCCAAGGCCGGATCATTGCATCAACCAACGCGGTTCGATCCGGAAACTTACGGAGCGAATTCCCGCTCCCGGACCGCGCAACTCCAATGTGGGTCACCGAGGGCAAATAGTTTGACTCGCCGGCGAAAACTCCCTAAAATTCAAATAGCTCAAAACCCCTTTCGAAAAGGAATCCGACCATTATCACCGATCTCGACGCATCGCTATTCTACTGGATCAACACGCATTTTCAATCCCGAATGATGGCCCGGTTCATGGAATTCATCACCATCAAGGAAAACTTCCGGTTGCCGGGTGTTCTTCTGGCCATTGGAATCCTGTGGGTGTACCGATTAAGAGGCATGGTCTACCTCATCGCCGCGGGCCTGACTGTGGGTCTGGCCGATACCTTCACCCATCACATTATCAAGGACCTCGTCGCCCGGCCCCGGCCCTGCCACGTATTGCCCGAGTTGTCGCACATCATCAACTGTTCGAACAGTTATTCCTTTCCGTCCAACCACGCGGTCAATTCGTTCACCTTCGCCACGTTCACGACCCTTTGCTACCGCAACACCGTTCTGCTCGTTTACACCCTCGCGGCCCTGATCTGTTACTCGCGGCCCTATCTGGGAGTCCATTACCCGACCGATGTTCTCGGAGGCGCGGTTTGTGGTATCGTGATGGGATATCTGGGATACCTGGTTTACCTGAAAATCCCGTGGACGAACCCCCGGTTGCAATGATTTCCGAACCCCATAACATCCTGATCCTCAAACTCAGTTCCCTCGGCGACATCGTGCATACCCTTCCCGTGGCCGCGACCCTGCGCCGGAATTATCCCCACGCCCGCATCGCCTGGATGATCGAGGAACGGTACCGCGACCTGCTCCGCGACAATCCGCACGTTGACGAAGTCATTCCCGTGCGCTTCAAACGGTGGCGGAAAAACTGGAATCGCGAGACCTTCGCCGAAGTCCGCGCCCTCTTCACCCATTTAAGAACGCGCCGGTTCGATGCCGTTCTCGACCTGCACGGGCTGATCAAGAGCGGGCTCATCGCCTCCCTTACAGGGGCGCGGGTGAAAGCCGGTTTTCATCGCCGAAACTGCAAGGAATCCCTCAATATCCTTTTCACCAATCGGAAGGCCCCCTGCATCCCGCCCGGAATCCACGTGGTGGATATCAACCTCCGCCTGCTTCAATCCACCGTGAATTGCCCGGACCGGGACCTCCGATTTCCACTTCCCGTAATTCCCCGCGACGAAGCGACGATCGAGCGCCACCTGCAATCCGGACCTTTTCTTGACGGCCGGCCCCTGGCCGCCCTCAATCCCGGCGCGGGATTTGCCAGTAAGCAATGGGACCTTTCCCGCTTCGCGGGCCTCGCCGACCGGATCGCGGAGGAGTTGGGCTTTGCCGTTCTCCTTACCTGGGGACCCGGGGAAGAAGACCTGGTGCAAACCATCGCAGGGAGAATGAAACAGAAATCCTGGATCGCCCCGCCGACCACCATCGCCGAGTCCCTCGCCCTTTACCGGCGGCTTTCCTTATACGTGGGATGCGACTCCGGCCCCCTGCACCTGTGCTGGGCTCTCGGCGTGCCCACCGTATCCATTTTCGGGCCCACCGACCCCGCGCGCAACGGGGCCTATGGGGGACCTCCCCACGTTTCGATTCACCACAAACTGCCGTGCAGTTTCTGCTGGAAGAAAACCTGTCCCCTCGGCACCCGCGAGTGCATGGAGCGGGTGACCGTGGACAACGTGTTCGAAGGCGTCCGGCAATGCCTGTCGAACCCCGTCAAACCCATACCCATCGGAAATATTTCATCGAGGTGAACATGGCCATTGACAAAGAATTGGTTGAGATCCTGGTCTGCCCCAAGTGCAAGGGCGACCTGAAACTTCCCCCTGAAGAAGACGGGCTCATCTGCCCCAAGTGCGAACTCAAGTATCCCATCCGCGACGATATCCCCATCATGCTCGTGGACGAAGCCATTCCGCTCGATTGATACAGGAAAAGCCATGAGCGGAATTGGACGCAGGCTGGAACGGCGTGCCCGGCGTATTCTCTGGGCCGGTTTCGGCCAACTGTTCGGACATGAAAACCGGACGCCCGTCCCGCTCCCCCTCCCGTGGGAGGAAATCGGGTCCGCGCTGGTGGTGCGTCCCGACCGGCTGGGCGACGTGGTGCTCGCGACTCCGGTGTTCGCCTCGCTCAAGCAATGTTCCCCGCGCATGCAGGTGACGGCCCTGGTCGATCGGGCCTACGCGCCTCTGCTCACCGGCAACCCGAACGTGGACCGGGTGCTGGCGTTCGACCGGCGGCGTCCGTGGGAGATCCTCTCCCCCCTGAGAACGGGCCGGTTTGACCTTTCCCTGACCCTCAACAAGAAATTCAGCGCCACCGCGTCGCTCCTGGCCTGGCTCGGCCGTGCCCGGTACCGGGCCGGGTACCGCCACGAAGAAAACGCGTGGCTCCACAACATCGCCCTCTCCCCCGACACCCCGCCGCGCCACGAGGTGCAGAACAACCTCGAACTCTTGCGCGCCCTGGGCGCGACCCATCTCGACGAACGGCCCCGGATCCATTTCACCGGCGAAGAAGAGCAGACCGTCGACCGAATACTCAAAGAGACCCGGCGCGCCCCCGAACTCCCCTGCGTGCTGATCAAGATCGGAACCCGGGTTCCCGAATGGGGCTGGCGGCCGGAAAAATTCCGCGCCGTCGCCTCAGCCCTGGTCCGCGGGCGCAAGGCGGAGGTCCTGCTCGTCCAGGGACCGGGAGAAGAGACCCTCATGCGCGAAACCCTCGCCCGCATGGAGGTTCCCGTCGGCGTCCTGCCTCCCCTGCCGCTCAAACAACTGGCGCTCGCCATGAAAAAAAGCCAATTGCTTTTCTGCAGTCATACAGGCATTATGCACCTGGCTTCCGCGGTCGGCACCCCCGCCCTTGTCATCTTCAAGCACGGGGAAATCGCCCGCTGGGGTCCCGTCAACAACCGTCACGTCGTCCTGGAAGAACGAAACCACGACGGACTCCACCCCGAATCCGTTCTGGAACACCTGGACCGACTGCTGAATCCCGAACATCCCTGAACCGGCAATCCGGAGGAAAGAGAGCATGACCCAATCCATCCCCGCCCACCGCGTGGGCACCCGTGGCCTGGCGTTCCGCGAGCCCGTGATCTTCGAACAAGGCTCGCCTGGACGCAAAGCCTATTCCCTGCCCCGGTGCGACGTGCCCGAAATCGAGATCGAAACCCTTCTCCCCCCCGGAGAGATCCGTCCCCCGATCGAGGACTTCCCCGAACTGTCCGAACTCGACGTCGTGCGGCATTTCACGCGGCTGTCGCAATGGAATTTCAGCATCGACACCAATTTTTACCCGTTGGGGTCCTGCACCATGAAATACAACCCCAAGATCAACAACCTGGTGGCGGGGTTCCCCGGATTCAGCCAGCACCATCCCCTCACCCCCGAAGACCTGTCCCAGGGAAGCCTCCAACTCATGTATGAATTGCAGGAGTACCTCAAGGAAATCAGCGGGATGGCTCACGTGAGCCTGCAACCGGCGGCGGGAGCGCAGGGAGAACTGGCCGGCATGCTGATGATCCATGCCTGGCACCAGTCCCGGGGCAACCAGCGGAAAAAAATACTGCTTCCCGACTCCGCCCACGGCACCAATCCCGCCAGTTCCGCCCTGTGCGGGTACGAGGTGGTTCCCCTCGCCTCCGATGCAGAGGGCCTCGTGGACGTGAACCGGCTCAAGGAACTGATGGACGAAGACACCGCCGCCATCATGCTCACCAACCCGAACACGCTGGGCCGGTTCGAGAAAAACATCCTGGAGATTACGCAGATCGTTCACGGAAAAGGCGGGCTGGTTTATTGCGACGGAGCCAACCTAAACGCCGTGATGGGAAAAACCCGCATGGGAGAAATGGGGATCGACGTTCTCCACTTCAACCTGCACAAAACCTTTTCGACCCCGCACGGCGGCGGCGGGCCCGGCGCGGGTCCCGTCGGGGTGACCCAACAGCTCGAACCCTTTCTTCCCGTACCCGTCATCGAACACACCGGACGTAAATACCGCCTCAACCACGACCGCCCGCAAAGCATCGGCCGGCTCAAAGCCTTTTACGGGAACTTCGGGATCCTCGTCCGCGCCTACGCCTACATCCGCTCCCTGGGTCCGCAAGG
>PCWF01000153.1:7452-10033 GCA_002796165.1 Nitrospinae bacterium CG11_big_fil_rev_8_21_14_0_20_56_8 | reverse complement strand
CGCCTCAAGGACCTGTACCACCTGCCCTATCCCGGTCCCAGCCTGCACGAATGCGTCTTCAACGACAGAAACCAGCATCCCGTGACCACGATGGACATCGCCAAGGCGCTGATCGACTACGGCTTCCACCCGCCGACCGTTTATTTTCCCCTGATCGTCAAATCCGCGCTGATGATCGAACCGACCGAGACCGAGTCCAAGGAAACCCTCGACCTGTTCATCGCGGCCCTGCGGGAAATTGCCGAGAACGCGAAGACCGATCCGGAGGAATTCAAGAAGGCCCCGCAGTTGCCCGTCGTCTCGCGGCCCGATGAGGCCCGGGCGGCGCGCAACCCGATTCTCCGTTGGGAGAAAAAGTAGAGTTGCGCAACGCCCTCCGATGGTCAATTGCAAGTTTGAATCAATCGAGGTATAATCCCCGTATGAAAACGATTGCCATAAAAACTAATTTGGAGTGCCGGCTGGAGGAAGAATCCAAAATTTCCGGTCAAGACCCGGAAACGCTTGTGCATGAAATTTTGGACCGTGGGCTCACCATTAGAAAACTAAAAAGGCTTCGGGGAAAAATGGTCCCCAAAGCCAGGATTGCGGGTCTTTCGGACGAAGATGAAATTTTGCGCTCTATTTCGTGAGAGTTTTTTTCGACACCAATGTCATCGCAAGCGCTTTCACCTCCCAGCAGGGCTTGTGCTTTAAGCTACTCGAAGAACTCTATCAATGCGGTGAATTCATCACCGGAGAAGTGGTTCTTACCGAACTCCAAAGAATCCTCCCTGAAAAATTTCATATCGAGCCGGACGTCGTAAATGAGCTTCTAAACGAATTGCGGAATAGTGAAATAGTTCCGTCTCCCTCACATCCCTCTCCCATCCATATCCGCGATCCCGATGATGGCTTTGTATTGGAATCGGCACTTATCGCGAAAGCAGATATTCTTGTAACCGGGGATCAAGATTTGCTGGAATTAGGAGACAAGGCGGGAATCCGGATAATGGACCCACGCACGCTTTGGGAAATATTGTCCAACGAAAAAAAATAAGGAGGGCGTTGGGATCGGTAAAAACCGGGCGCTCGCAAAAAAAACCGCCGGAGGCAAAACCTCCGGCGGATTTCGTCACCCCTTCCATACACTCTCCCTGCAATCCCCCCGGTTAAGAGGAAACCTTGACCGGGTACTCGAAAAATCCCTTGCCCGTCTTTCGACCCAACCGGTTATGCATGACATGTTGAACGATCAGCGGACAAGGAAGATAACGGTTATTCTTGAATTCTTCGTGCAGGGTCCGCAGGATGGATAGCACCACGTCGAGCCCGATCAGGTCGGCCAGGGCCAGAGGCCCCATCGGCTGATGCGATCCCTTGACCAGCGCCCGGTCGATATCCTCCGCAGAGGCTACGCCCGCCTGAAGCACATAAGCGGCCTCATTGACCATCGGGATCAGGATACGGTTGACCACAAAGCCCGGACTGTCCTTCGACTTCACCACCTCGCACCCCAGACGGGTCACAAACTGCTCGCACAAGCGCAAGGTTTCTTTAGACGTCGTTCCGGTGGCGATCATCTCGACCAGGTCGATTCTCTGCGGCGGATTCATAAAATGGATCCCCAGCACCCGATCCGGCCGTTGCGTCGCGGAGGCCAGTTTCTGGATGGGGATCGAGGACGTGTTGCTCGCGAGAATCGTCTCGGACGAACAGATGCGGTCCAGGTCGGCGAACACCTGTTTCTTGATGTCCACATTTTCACTCACCGCCTCCGACACAATGTCGCAGTTGGCAACCGCGTGCAGGTCGGGAGAATACTCGATGCATTCCATAACGGCGAGTTTTTGCGCCGTTCCCAGGATCCCCTGCTCCACCCATTTGGAAAGCGACGCGTGAATCCGTATCTCCGCCCCTTTCAGCACCTCGGGCAAGGCATCCATCAATACCGTCAGGAATCCATGTTGCGCGGCGCGCAGGGCGATACCCGCCCCCATGATTCCTCCGCCGATGATTCCTACTTTTCGAATCTCCATAAAGCCCACCTCCTCAACCTCTCACCGCGTCCAGCCCGGTGATCCGTTTGCCCACGATCAGGGTATGAATATTGTCCGTTCCCTCATAGGTAAAAACACTTTCCAGGTTGAGCATGTGCCGGAGCGTGGCGTATTCGAGACTGATTCCCGAGGCGCCGAGAATATCGCGCGCTTTGCGGGCCACGTCCAGGGCCACCCTGACATTGTGCCGCTTGGTGAGGGAGACGTGAACAAAGTCCGCTTCCCCCCGTTCCATGAGCCGGCCCAACTGCAGGCACAACAGTTGGGCGCAGGTGATCTCAGTCAACATATCGACCAGTTTTTCCTGCACCAGTTGGAACGCGCCGATGGGTTTCTGAAACACGATCCGCGTCTGGGCGTAGTTCAGAGCCTCCGCGTAGCAGGCCATGGCGGCGCCGACCACGCCCCAGGCGATTCCGTACCGGGCCTGGTTGAGGCAGGCCAAAGCAGAGACGAGTCCGTTGGTTCCCGGCAGGATATTGGAAGCCGGGATCCGGCAATCGGACAAATGGATCTCGCCCGTATCGGAGGCACGCATGGAA
>PCWF01000153.1:7137-7427 GCA_002796165.1 Nitrospinae bacterium CG11_big_fil_rev_8_21_14_0_20_56_8 | reverse complement strand
CCATTCCAGGCGTTCCCGCCTCGACGATAAACCCGCGAATATCTCCCCCCAGATACGCCCAAATCAGGGTGACGTTCGCAAGGTCGGCATTCGTGATCCACATCTTGGAGCCATTGATGACGTACTCGTCTCCCTCTTTGACCGCTTTCGTTTTCAATCCCGAAGGGTCCGACCCGAAATCCGGCTCGGTTAACCCGAAGCACCCGATGAATTCCCCCGAGACCAGGCCGGGCAACCACCGATCCTTCTGCTCCTGCGTCCCGAACCGTTCGATCGGATAAATCACCAGG
>PCWF01000153.1:6735-7091 GCA_002796165.1 Nitrospinae bacterium CG11_big_fil_rev_8_21_14_0_20_56_8 | reverse complement strand
CAAGTTCCTGCATCATGAGTCCGTAGGCCACCGGCCCCAGTCCCGCTCCGCCATGCGTGTCGATGGCGGCGCCCAGCACCCCCGCTTCGGCCAGGCGGAGAATCAGGGATGTGGGGAACTCTCCCCGTTCAAAACAATCGGCGATGACAGGCAGAACTTCCCGTTCCACCCAGCGGGCGGTGCTGTCCCGCACCATCTTTTCATCCTCCGTCAGAAACGACTCGATGTGAAAGAAATCCACGGGAAGCATGACGTGTCCTCCTTGCTCCGAAACTATAACCGCTCGATTCCAAGGGCCAGAGCCTCTCCTCCACCGATGCAAATGGCGGCAACCCCTCTCCTTCCACCCCGCCCCA
>PCWF01000153.1:0-6699 GCA_002796165.1 Nitrospinae bacterium CG11_big_fil_rev_8_21_14_0_20_56_8 | reverse complement strand
CCATGAATATTGACCCGGTTCCGATTCAATCCCAATTGTTCGCATACGGCGAGCGAGCCGACGGCAAAAGCCTCGTTGATCTCGAACCAGTCGATCTCATCCAGAGAAGCGACGCCCCAGGTTTCCAACAACTGCTGGATGGCATGGACCGGCGCCAGCGGAAATTCGTGGGGATCGATGGAGCAGGACGCATGAGCCGCGATCCGCACCAGAGGCCGCAGTTCCGGACGATAAGGCCCGACAACCAGCGCCGCGGCTCCATCACTCAAGCTGGACGCATTGCCTGCCGTGATACTGCCTGTGTCCGGAACAAATGCGGGAGGTAACTCGGTTATCCGGCTCAAGTCGTGGGCATAGGGTTGCTCGTCCTTGCGAATCCAAACGGGCTTCCCCTCCTGCATCACCCTGACCGGAACAATTTCATCATCGAACCAGCCCCGGTCTTGAGCCACGCGCGCCCTGGAGTAACTTTCGACGGCATACCAGTCCTGTTCCTTGCGGCTGTACCGTTCCTTGCGAGCCAGGGATTCCGCAATGTGACCCATGTGGCAATCGTTGAAACTATCCCACAACCCGTCCCACACCATGCTGTCCACCGGCGTACCGCCGGTCCCATTTTTTTCCTTCGATTTCCGATCCACCAGGAAGGGGGCGCAGGACATACTCTCCATCCCTCCTGCCACGATGAAACGCGACTCACCCAACCGGATTTTCTGATCCGCAAGGATCACCGCCATCAAACCCGACCCGCAAACCTTGTTCACGGTCATGCATCGGATATGCGACGGTAAGCCGGCCTTGCACGCGGCTTGGCGTGCCGGGGCCTGACCCAACCCCGCAGACAGAACATTGCCCAAAATCAACTCATCGATAAACTCCGGAACCAGGTGAGTGCGCGCCACCGCATCACGAATGGCAAAGGACGCCAGCTCCGGTGCCGGCAAAGAAGACAACGCTCCTTTGAACCGGCCCAATGGAGTGCGAACCCCCGAGTAAATGAATGAACTCGCATTTAGGGGAAACATGACGTCCTCTTTCTAAACATTAGGAAGAAAAACATTAAAATCCCTCTTAACTTTAAATATATATCCCGGTAGAATATTTGCCAAACTATCGGAAAACAAAAAAAACCTTTAATTCCAATGAGTTGACCAAACTGATGGCCCGGTTCCGATTTATTCACCTCGTCCACGAGGATAAAACCGCGTGGATCTCCCTCAACCATCCCCCTGTCAATGCGCTGAGCCGGGAGGTTTTGAAGGAATTGGAGGAAACCTTTGAGGAATTGAATAACGATGCAGGAACCCGCGCGGTGGTGATCTCCAGCGCCATCGGCAAATTTTTTTGTGCCGGGGCCGACGTCAGGGAACTCGCACAATTGCAATCCGGAATCCTCGCGAAAGAATATTCGGAGAACGGGCAACGGGTATTTCAACTCGTCCATACCGCGTCCAAACCCTACATTGCCGCGGTGGAGGGATATTGCCTGGGAGGCGGATTGGAACTGATGCTCGCCTGCCATTTACGAATCGCGGGAAGTGAAGCGCGCCTGGGGTTTCCCGAAATTCGTCTCGGAATCGTTCCGGGATTTGGAGGGACGCAAAGATTGCCCGAGGAGGTGGGAACGGCACAAGCGTTGGAAATGATCCTGACGGGGAAGGAAATTTCTGCGGCGGAGGCCCACGCGATGGGCCTTATCAATCAGGTTGTCAAGGCCGGCTCCGCCGTGGAGCAGGCGCTAAACCTGGCACGGCAGATCCAGTCCCAGGGAGCGCAAGCCGTGGCGGCGTTGTTGCAAGCGATCCGGGGCCCCGGGAATCCGGTCCTTGAACGGGGGCTGGCCCTCGAAGCGGAGCTGTTCGGGAAATTGTTCGAGACCGAGGACGCTCAGGAAGGCATACACGCCTTCCTGGAAAAACGAGTCCCCGAATTCAAGAACCGGTAAAGCGATCAATCCCTGGCGCAACGGAATCCGACGTTGTCGTGCTTGCCCGTGGGGACCTCGAATCCGCGGATGGCGATTCGCACGGAATGCGCCAGATCGTTCCAGGATCCTCCGCGCAGAACCCGCCTCCCCTCCTGCTCGCTCGAAGTCCATTCCCAGACATTCCCTGTCATATCATGGAGACCATAGGCATTGGGCTTTTTCAAACCCACCTGGTGGTGTCCGCGTGCCACATCCTCCCCAAACCATGCGTAATCGGAATCGGGTTCGGGTCCCCAGAAATACATGGTCGGGGATTCCCCCCGGGCGGCCTTTTCCCACTCCCATTCCGTCGGGAGGCGTTTCCCCACCCGCCCGCAATAAGCCTCCGCATCGTTAAAACTGACGTTATCGACGGGATTTTGCCCGGCAATATAAACGGATGGGTTGGTCCCCATGAGCCTTTCATAATCCCGCTGAATCACTTCATACCGATCGACGAAAAACTTTGCCACCGATTTCTTGCTCAAGGCATTGACCTCTCCCGCCCAAAAATCTCCAGCCGCAACCTCAACCATGTCATCGGTCACTTCGGGTTTGGGAGTAAAAATGGATTCCACCGAAGGTGTCAGGGGGGACGGTTCCGGAGTTGGAGCCGGAAATTCTTTTGGCACCTCCTCAACGGAAGCGGGCTCGGCCAACTCTTCCTTCACCGGGGGCGACGGTTCCGGAGCCGGAGATTCTTTTGGAGCCTCCTCGACCTGAGCGGGAGCCGGTTCCGGGGGCGGCACTTCTTTTGGAGCTTCCTCTACCACAGCGGGAGTCGATGATTGTTGCGCGGGAGATGGAGTGGCCGGTTTTCCTGATTCAAAGATATGCGCTTTGGGACGCCTCCGCTGAGCGGGTCCGGTTTTTTGCCGTTGTTCCAGATTATCCAATTCCTGGCTCAAACGCCGTTGTTCATCCATCAGACGTTTCATTTCCTCCACGCCGGAAGATTGCGCCAGGACCATCGGGCCATGAGCCCATGAGCCGGAACCGAATCCGGACAATCCCGGAAACATCAGCCCCCACACAAAAACTTTAATGGCCCAAAGTGGGAAATTTGTTTTCATCCGCCAACTCATCGAAGGGGAAAATCGTTCGCCCTGTCTATATAGCGGTTTTTCTCAGTACAGGCAAGCGTTCCGACAGGGTATCGCCAATGGACTCCCATCCCTCGGAGGTTCTCCTGTTGAAATCGTTCGCCCATAATTTCGAGGACCCCCGGACAGGGTCCATTTTTAGTTGCGGGCCAATTGAATGAACTAGGAAACAATGAAAGATTGCACCACCGTCAGAACCAGCGCAGTAACCAGAATCGCCCCGACCAGATTGAGAATCAGTCCCGCCCGGGACATTTGAGGGACGGAAACCCAGCCGCTCCCGAATACGATCGCGTTGGGAGGGGTGGCGACGGGAAGCATGAAGGCAAACGAGGCCGACAACGTGGCGGGAACCATGAGCAGAAGCGGATGATAATGTGCGGCCACGGCCGCGACGCCGATGACCGGAAGAATCATGGTGGTGGTGGCGGTGTTGGAAGTCAGTTCAGTAAGAAAGGTGATCCCCAGGCAAATCAGGAGCACCACGGCGGAAAGCGGCAGAACGGAAACTCCGGCCAGTTTTTGTCCGACCCAATGGTCGAGGCCGGTCTTCTCGAATCCGGCGGCAAGGGCAAACCCGCCGCCAAACAGGAGCAGGATCCCCCAGGGCACTTTGGCCTCGACGGTACTCCAGTCCAGGACAAAATGTTCCGTCCTTCCCGATAAAGGCAGGCCTTTCACTCCATTGACGGGGAAAACCATCAGCAGGAGCCCCATGAACATGGCGACGGTCGCATCGTGGAGATAGGCCGGGTGGGAAAAAAGAGAAGACCAGCCCGGAAGGGTTACTGTTCCCAGGGGAATGGATTTCCGAAAGATCCACAAAAGCGCCGTCAGACAGAATATGCACGCGATGATTTTTTCGGCGCGTGACATAGAACCCAGTTCCTGAATTTCCATCTCAATGACCCGGGCCCCTTCCTTCCCGATCTCGATTTCACCGAGGGGAAGCGGGGATATGAAACGGCACAGGATAAACCAGACAAACGGAAGAAACAGGCAAACCACCGGGAGCGCCATCACCATCCATTGCAGGAAGGAGATTTCGGGTTCTCCCGGAAACATCTTTTTATAAAACCCGGCGAAAACGATATTGGGGGGCGTTCCGATCAGAGTCCCCACCCCCCCGATACTCGAAGCGTAGGCCAGCCCCAACATGAGGACCAGGCCGAAACTGTTTTTGACCGCCGTTTCGGTCGATTCGTCCCGATATCCCCGTACCCTGGCCTGCGAAGCAATCTGCATCACCACCGCCATGCCCACGGGAAGCATCATCATGGTGGTGGCGGTGTTGGAGATCCACATGGACAGAAACGCGGAAGCCACCATGAATCCCAAAACGATCCGGTTGAGACTGGTACCGACGAAGTGGATGATATTCAACGCCACCCGCCGATGGAAATTCCATTTCTCCATGGCGAGGGCGATCATGAATCCGCCCAGAAAGAGGAAGACGAGATGATTGGCGTAATTGGGGGCTACTTCCTTGCTCGGAAGGATGCTCAGCAAGGGAAAGAGGACCAGAGGCAAAAGAGCGGTGACCGCGATGGAGGTTCCTTCCCCGATCCACCACACGGCCATCAACACAGCGACGGCGAGAAGACGCTTGCCTTCGGGAGTCATTCCGCCGGGAAGGGGCATGGCGAGGACACAGATGAACACCGCGGCCCCGGACAGCAGGACGATCCCCTGTTTTTTGAAGTTGGAAGTGGAAACAGTCACGCGTCCCTCACCCAAGGTCCCCGGCACCCGGGGACCCGGCCCGGAACATTTGAATCTTTCAGGCCCGTGCCAGGATTTCGTCGATCTTCAAGGTCGAAATGATGTGTCGATCCATATCCAACTCTTTCGGCGAATAGCCCAGGGCCAGCGCGACGAGTTGGGGCAGGTGCAGAATGGGAATGGAATACCCTTTTTTCTTGAGCTTTTCTATTTCAGGCTGGTAGGAGTCCAGGCTCAAATGGCACAAGGGGCAACCGGTCACGACGCAATCGGCACCGCTTTCAATGGCATCCATGAGCGCATTGCCCGCCATGGCATGAGAGGCGGGTTTGTTCATCATTATGATGGGAAACCCACAGCACTTGATGCGGCTGGGGTAATAGACCGGAGTGGCTCCCAGGGCGGCAAAAATATCCTCCATGCCGGTGGGGTTGTCGGGATCCTCGTATTCGGAAATCTCCGAGGGACGAAGTACATAACATCCATAAAACGCGGCGGTCTTCAAGCCCTTGAGCGGCCGCTTCACTTTTTGCCGAAGCAGATTCAAGCCTTCTTCCGTGGCCAGGATATTGGCAAAATGCTTGATGCGGCTTTTGCCGCCCGTGAACTGGTGCCCCCCCTCCTGCAGGAGGTGATTGATTCTCGCTTTATATTCGGGATCGGACTCGATATGGCACTCGGATTTTTTGAGGACTCCCTGGCAGGTGGAGCAAATGGTGATCAGGTCCAGCCCTTTCTCTTCGGCGATGGCGAAGGTCCTGGCGTTGATGGCATCGGCCAGCAGAGGGCTCTTTTCCGAAACCACGCCGGCGCCGCAACAGGCGGCGCTTTTCAACTCCACAAATTCGATTCCCAGACCTTCGGCGGCCTTCTGGGTCGAGATCATTAATTCACGGGTGGCGCCCTTGGCCACGCACCCGGTGAACAGGGCAAACTTCATTGATCCAGCTCCTTGAATATGCGCTTCACATCATCCACCTGGTCGATGGACTTGTGAATGATGGGCGGAATTTTCCGTTTGAGCAACATGCGCAGGCCCACGGGAACCAGTTCCAGAATCCCCTTGACGTTGAAATAACCCATCGATTCGACGGGCAGGGTATTCTCGTTGAGCCGACCGCTGTGCTTGACAGACTTGGCAAATGACAGGGCATGACGAGCCCCGTTGTTGTTGGTCACCCCGTGCTCCAGGGCCACCGTCATGATCTCCTTGATGCGATCGAAGGGCCGCGCGGGCTTGGGACACCGTTCGACACACTCGGCACAATGCGTGCAGTCCCAGATTCCCCCGTATTCGCTGAGATCGCGAACCCGCTCCAGGGTCTTTTCGTCGCGGGAGTCCTCGACAAACCTCTGGGCTTTGGCCAGCGCGGCGGGTCCCAGAAAATTGTCGTCCACCTCCAGCACGTTGCAGTCCGAATAACAGGCCCCGCACATGATGCACGTACTGGAATGGTCGATGCGCCGGAACTGTTCCGGAGATTGCTTGCGCTCCTTTTCGGGAACCTCTTCATTCGGCTGGAGGTAAGGTTTGACTTTGTCGATTTTGTCCCAGAACGGGGTGAAATCAACCGCGAGGTCCTTGATGGGCCGCATGTTGCCGAGCGGCTCCAGGAGAACGGCGCCCTCGCGCACCAGCGAATCGGCCTGTTTCTGGCAGGCCAGCACCGCGTGTCCGTTGACCTTGACGGCACAGGACCCGCAAATGGCGCTTCGGCACGACATGCGATAGGTGAGGCTCCCGTCCAGGTTCCACTTGATCTGGTTCATGCAATCCAGAAGAGTCGCTCCGGACGGAATTTCCATCTGGAATTCTTCGTAGTAGGGTTCGGGCTGTTTTTCGGGATTGAATCGTTTAATCCTGAATGTCGTCATCAATAGGTTCTTTCCGTCGGCTGATGTTTCGTG
>PCWF01000072.1:2657-4772 GCA_002796165.1 Nitrospinae bacterium CG11_big_fil_rev_8_21_14_0_20_56_8 | reverse complement strand
GAATAATGGAACGGTTGTTTGCTTGCCATTCGGGAGCATCCACCGGGTCAAGCTGAGATGGCCATCGTGGCCGACACATGTGCGTAACTGTAGGGAGACAGCTATGAAAAAATCCGAAAAATCGGAATCGCTGGCCCGCCGTGATTTTCTGAAAGGTGTAGGCGTTGCCGGTGCAGCCGGTGTCGCAACAGTAGCCCTTTCCGGAAAGCAGGCGAAAGCAGCGCTGCCCGAAGACCGCAAGACAAGCGGTTACCGGGAAACAGAACATGTCATGAAGTATTACGAACTCAGCCGCTTCTAGGCTGCGTCGTTTTGCTTTTGTGTAATTGGTCAACATTGGGAGATTTTTAAATGCTCACCAAAAAGAGCAACGGGGTTGCGGGACGCCCCCGTCTGACTAAGGCGCTTGCCGGCGTCACAGGTGGTTCAATGGACCGCCGTACATTCCTGAAACGTTCAGGGATTACAGCCGGTGGTATCGCGCTGGCCTCGGCCTTGCCGGCCGGGATGGTCAAAAAAGCCGAAGCAGCAACCGCTGCCGGCGCTATGAAGCAGATCAAATCGGTCTGTACGCACTGCTCCGTCGGGTGCACGGTTATTGCCGAAGTATCCAACGGTGCCTGGATTGGCCAGGAGCCTGGCTTTGACAGCCCCTTCAACCTTGGTTCGCATTGCGCCAAGGGTGCATCGGTTCGTCACCATGCCCATGCGGATCGCCGCCTCAAATATCCGATGAAATTGTCGGGTGGCAAGTGGCAGAAGATCAGCTGGGATGTAGCCATCAACGAAATCGGCGACAAAATGATGGAGATCCGCAAGACCTCCGGTCCCGACTCGGTGTATTGGCTCGGCTCTGCCAAGTTCAACAACGAGCAGTCGTACCTGTTCCGTAAGTTCTATGCGTTCTGGGGCTCCAACAACGGGGACCATCAGGCGCGTATCTGTCACTCGACCACGGTCGCCGGTGTTGCCAACACCTGGGGCTATGGTGCGATGACCAACAGCTACAACGACATGCACAACTCGAAAGCGATGTTCCTGATCGGGTCCAACCCGGCCGAGGCGCATCCGGTTGCCGTGCAGCACATTCTGAAGGCGAAAGAGCAGAACAATGCCGCCCTCATCGTGTGCGATCCGCGCTTTACGCGGACGGCGGCACACGCTGACGAGTACGTCCGGTTCCGTCCGGGTACCGATGTCGCGCTGATCTGGGGTATCCTTTACCACATCTTTGAAAATGGATGGGAAGACAAGGAATACATCAAACAGCGTGTCTGGGGTATGGAGCAGATCCAGGCCGAAGTGAAGAAGTGGACGCCGGAAGAAACCGAACGCGTTACCGGGGTACCGGGTGCACAGCTTCGCCGCGTTGCCAGGACACTGGCCAACAACCGTCCGGGTACCATCGTCTGGTGCATGGGCGGCACGCAGCACACCAATGGTAACAACAACACCCGTGCCTACTGCATCCTGATGCTGGCATTGGGTAACATTGGGACTCAGGGCGGCGGTGCCAACATCTTCCGCGGTCACGATAACGTTCAGGGTGCAACCGACTTCTGCATCCTGTCGCACTCGCTGCCGGGTTATTACGGTTTGGCCAAGGGCTCATGGAAACATTGGGCGCGCGTCTGGGATGTCGATTATGACTTCCTGAAAGGTCAGTTCGAGACCGAAAAATTCATGAATTCCAGCGGTATTCCTGTTTCGCGCTGGATTGATGGCGTTCTCGAAGACAAGGCCAAGATTGACCAGAAAGACAACCTCCGTGCCATGGTGTACTGGGGACATGCGGTCAACTCGCAGACCCGTTTGCCGGAAATGAAGAAGGCGATGGAGAAACTGGATCTGATGGTTGTCATCGATCCGGTGCCGACGTTTGCTTCCGTCATCCCGGACCGCAAGGACGGCATCTATGTATTGCCGGCCTGCACGCAGTTCGAAACCCGTGGTTCGGTGACCGCGTCAAACCGCTCTCTGCAGTGGCGCGACAAAGTCTTTGATCCGGCGTTTGAATCGCGTACCGATCACGAGATCATGGCGATGTTCGCGAAGAAGTTCGGCTGGGCCGACAAGTTCTTCAAGAACATCAAAATGGACGATCTCGGCAATGGC
>PCWF01000072.1:0-2562 GCA_002796165.1 Nitrospinae bacterium CG11_big_fil_rev_8_21_14_0_20_56_8 | reverse complement strand
ACATATGGCCAATCAAGGGACCTTCGACCGCACGACGCTTCTGGCGAAGGGCGGCCCGGTCAGCGGCGATTATTACGGTCTGCCGTGGCCGTGCTGGGGAACGGCGGATATGAAGCATCCGGGAACACCGGTACTTTATGATACGTCGAAACCGGTTGCCGAAGGTGGCCTGAACTTCCGCGCCCGTTTCGGTGTGGAACACAAAGGCTCCAACCTGCTTGCCGAAGGCTCGTATCCGGTTGGTAACGAGCTCAAGGACGGTCACCCCGAGTTCTCCATGGCAATGCTCAAGAAGCTCGGTTGGGACAGCGATCTCACCGATGCGGAAAAAGCCGCCATCGAGAAGGTTGCCGGTGACAAGACCAACTGGAAAACCGACCTTTCGGGCGGTATCCAGCGGGTTGCCATCAAGCATGGTTGTGCCCCGTTCGGTAACGCCAAGGCCAGAACCGTGGTGTGGACGTTCCCGGATCCGGTGCCGTTGCACCGCGAACCGCTGTACACGCCGCGTCGTGACCTTTTGCCGCAGTACGAGACCTATGCGGACAAGCAGGCTTACCGTCTGCCGACCAAATATGCCTCGATCCAGAAGCAGGATTTCTCCAAGGAGTTCCCGATCATTCTGACGTCGGGCCGACTTGTGGAATATGAAGGTGGTGGTGACGAGTCTCGCTCGAACCCATGGCTTGCCGAACTGCAGCAAGACATGTTCTGCGAGATCAACCCGGTTGACGCCAACAACGCAGGCATCAAGGACGGTACCATGATGTGGGTCGAAGGACCTGAAGGTGGCCGTGCCAAGGTCAAGGCGCTCGTAACCGAGCGTGTTGCCCAGGGCGTCGTCTTCATGCCGTTCCACTTCGGTGGACATTGGATGGGTGAATCCCTCCGGAAGAAATATCCGGAAGGCGCTGATCCATATGTGTTGGGCGAAGCATCCAACATGGTCGGGACGTACGGGTATGACTCGGTGACCCAAATGCAGGAAACCAAAGTCACGCTCTGCCGTGTCAAGACAGCGTGAAATAGGGAGACACAGAAATGGCTAGAATGAAATTCCTGTGTGACGCAGAACGCTGCATCGAATGCAACGCCTGTGTCACCGCGTGCAAAAACGAGCACGAGGTTCCCTGGGGTATTAACCGGCGCCGTGTCGTGACGATCAATGACGGCAAACCCGGTGAACGCTCCATCTCGGTTGCGTGTATGCATTGTTCGGATGCGCCGTGTATTGCGGTGTGCCCGGTCGACTGCATCTATCAGACCGAAGAGGGGGTTGTGCTCCACTCCAAGGACTTGTGCATCGGTTGTGGTTATTGCTTCTATGCGTGCCCGTTCGGCGCGCCGCAGTATCCGCAGTCCGGTAACTTCGGATCGCGTGGCAAGATGGACAAATGTACCTTCTGCTCGGGTGGTCCTGAAGAAGACAACTCGGCGGCCGAATTCAAGAAGTACGGTCGCAACCGTCTGGCGGAAGGTAAATTGCCGATCTGCGCCGAAATGTGCTCGACCAAGGCACTGCTCGGTGGGGATGGCAATATGATCTCCAATATCTACCGCGAGCGTGTTGTGTCCCGTGGCTTCGGCTCGGGCGCTTGGGGTTGGGGAACGGCTTACCAGCTTAAAGCCGGCTCCTGACCTTTCGGTCACTCTAAAGGTAAGGCGGCGGCATCTTTGTGAAAGCAGGGTGCCGCCCCTCCTTTGATTTCTGAGCGCTTCCAAAATGGAACGCCTTTACAGGGCGAACCAACGTTATCAAGAAACAAGGAACGCCAATGTTCAATAAACGAATTCTCAAAACACTTGGTATTGTGTGCTTTGCGCTGATCGCGCTGGCCGGCTGCCGTCCGGAAGAACAGGGTCGGCCGCTGAGCTACGAGTCTGGGGTGTTCCCGGGCAAAAATCCTTCGGCAGGTCTGAGCGAGCAGGTTCTGGTGCAACTGCGCCAGCGCGTCACGCAGCAGGGCGGTAACGATGGTGCGTTTGGTGGTGGCGGCGCTCCGTCGCGCGGCGAGGACGTTCGTCCGCCCCAGAGCGAAACCGATGCCAACAAGACATTGCAGCAACGCGGCAAACTTCAGAGCGGCAACTGAGCACGGCTCTTGCTGCGGCAGATATCGGAGTAAATAGATGTCGAAAATTTCACACTTTATCCGGACCGGGAGCATGGCACTTTGTATCGCCACGCTGTTGGGGCTCGGGTCCATGACCATGAATGCCGGGGTTGCTCTGTTTGCCGATCATCCGGCGCAGGCGCAAGAACAAGGCAATGTGCCCGGCAATGCGCTCGGCAATATTTCCAATGCCGAGATGTGGCGCGCCATCAAGGGCGGTGTGGCGGGTACCGTATCGATCCCGGACAAGAAGGCCGCACAGCTGGTGCAATCGGACGGCGACGTCTGGCGCGCTTTCAAGAACGGCCCACTCAGCGTCTATGGCGCCTGGGGGCTGCTGGGTATCGTCGTCGTGCTGGTGGTGTTCTTCGCCTTGCGCGGGCGCATCAGGATCAGCCATGGTCCCGACCCGCAGGGGCGCACGATCGAGCGCTTCAATGCGCTGGAA
>PCWF01000069.1:21243-22016 GCA_002796165.1 Nitrospinae bacterium CG11_big_fil_rev_8_21_14_0_20_56_8 | reverse complement strand
CCGTTCCGGATTCCGGTTCCTCCTCCACGGCGACGGACGCGTCTTCTTCCGGTTCGTCTTCAGCGAAGGCTTCCGGCTCAGGGGCAGGCGTTGTTACGGTTGCGGTGGGGGCTTTCTTTTCTTCGGGCTCTTCGTCCTCGGTCAAAATGTCATCGAGAAGATCGTCGAGATCGTCATCCTCGGCGGATTTCGCCGGGGTGGTCACGGGGGTTTCTTTTTTGGGTGTCTCCACGGGGGCCGCGGGGGATTTGGAGGTTTCTTCCTTGTCCTCCAGGATGTCATCAAGCAGAGCATCCAGATCGTCTTCCCCTTCCTCGGCTACGGCGGGGGCGGTTTTCTTCTCCGCCACCGGTTCGGGTAATGAGGCCGGTTCCGGTTGCTCCGCCGTTTCCGGTTCGGGTGGGGGAATGTCCACGGCCTCTTCGGTCAGGATGTCGTCCATAAGCCCTTCCAGGTCGTCGCCATCGGCACCCGCCGTTTCTCCGGGACTGGAAACTTCGCTCTCTTCCTCGGCGGTCCGTACTTCCTCGGTGAGGATATCGTCCATCAAACCATCGAGATCCACGTCTCCTCCCATATCGTGGGAGTCCTCTACTTCTTCTTCGGTACTTTGGGCGGCCCCGGTGGAAACATCGTCGGTGAAAAACTCATCCATCATGCCGTCCAGGCCTAAATCGTCTTCCTGCTGAGCAGGCGGGGGCGCACTCCTGTCCCGGGGGGGAGGTTGACCCGGGGAATCCATTTTCGAGCTGACGGGGGTAGAAGCGGACACG
>PCWF01000069.1:0-21232 GCA_002796165.1 Nitrospinae bacterium CG11_big_fil_rev_8_21_14_0_20_56_8 | reverse complement strand
CCGGTATGGCATGCCCCATTCCTTCGCCCTTGACCCGGAATTTGGCCTGGCACTTGGCGCACTTCAAATCCACGCCTTTTTCGCCGGGGTCCGGGAGGTTCAGGTTGTAAGCCGCTTTGCAATGGGGGCAGATGATTTTCATTGTCCGTCCTAACTTAACGACTTAACCCACAAATTCATTATATTTTTTTCTCCGGAGAATTTCAATCGATCCATCGTTGGGGTAACCGGGCGGTTTGTAAATAACTTATTGTATTTTAAAGCTTTTAATGGTTATTTGACAAGTGGGGTCTGGTTTTTTATAATGAGGGTCCTTGGGGGCAACTTCCCCAACCGACCCGGAAGATGTCGGGTGGCTTTTCCGGGCTTCAAATTTCATTTCACTTGGGCTCTTCATCCACCGTTAAGGGGGGTGATGAAAGTCTGGCCCGCCGGTCCTCTGATTTACCTTTTTTATTAACCGGGATACTTATGTACGTAACGCGAACTCAAGCAACCGTTTTATCCGGAATATTGCTTTTTGCCTTGTTAGGGTGCTTTACGGGCGATTTGCCGGATTACGTTAGAGGTATTTCCCCGTATTACTCTTCCGCCCTTACGGTGGAGGAAGAGTTGTTCCAGAGGGCTCAGGATTCCCGCCGGTCTCTCGAATTGAGCTATCAAAGTGAGGTACGGGGAAAGATCCTGCGGGTCATTTCCCAGTACAATACCGGACTTGAAAAGAAGCATCTCCGGAAGGTTCCCGACTGGATCATTGAGGAAAGTTCAAAATACGGCTACGATCCGCTGTTTCTAACGGCCTTGATCGTCACGGAAAGTTCGTTTTATAACTGGGCTCGCTCGCGGCGGGGAGCCTTGGGCTTGATGCAGATTCGCCCGACCACCGGTGTGGCCCTGGCCCAGGAAATGCAAACCCAATGGAAAGGGAAACCCACTCTGTTTGATCCGGGGACCAACATCGCCCTGGGAGCCTTTTACTTGAATAAACTGGTTTCCCGTTTTGGGGATCTCTCCCTGGCGCTGGAAGCTTACAACCACGGTCCCTCCAAGCTTGTCCGGTATTTGCAAAAGGGATATCGGCCCAACCGTTATTCAAACAAGGTCTTAAAAAACTATAACAAGATCCGGGCGCTTTCGATTTAACGGGTTCCCTGCATCCAGTCGGGAGATCACAAATCGGGGTCCGGGGTCCGTGTTTTCCAGCGGGAAATCAAGGGCGGAATCATAAACGGCCCCTCGGAACATTTGTGATTCGGACATTCACCCCCCACACCCGCTTATCTGGTTTTCACGGGTCAACCCGGCTCCTGCGATTTTTAGAGGTTCTCTGAGAATGTTTGTTCGGCGAGGCATGTCTTGAGCCCTGTTTCTGTCCAGGATTATCCCGTATGGCTTCTTCTCCGCCCAAGGTTGCCCCAGGAGGGGGAACCCTGCGGCGCCCACATTTTCGTCCGGTATCCCTTTTGAAAGCCTTGCCCAGAAGGACCCACTCCAGGACAGCGGTTTCGATGGCGTGGAAACTTCTTTTCCTCGGGTTTATTTTGACCGGCCTTCCGGCGTGCGCCAAACCCGATTTGATCAAGGCATTTAACGGAAACTTCACCCCGGAAAAGAACAACATTCTGATTCAGGACTATTGCCGAAGTTGCCATATTCATAAGGAGTTCGATCCGGCCAGGCATTTGGCCGAAATCCCCAGGGATTACCGCACAAAAATTTTCCGGAACGCCCAGGAGTGCCGCGATTGCCATTATGTTGAAAAAGACTGGTACTATGGGGAACTGAAAAGGAAGACCCGGCGCCCCCAGGCCGCCAATAAAGGCCGGTACCAGGCTAGAGAAAAGGACCGTGGGGAAAAGCGGGAAAAGAATTGATGCCTTCTTCGACTCGCTGTGTTGGGGGAGGCCGGAGCGCATACCCATTGTGACCCTCATTTACCGAAGCCGTTTCTGGTGTTTCGTTTTCTGGCTGTGCCTCGGTTCCCAGGCCGCGGCGTTTTCCCTTGCGGGAATCGATCTCAAGAGCCGTTTCGGCGAACGCTTCGAGGCGGAGGTGGAGGTGCTTGTGGAAAGTCCGGACGGGCTTTCCATGAAATTGGGATCCGAGGAGGATTACAAGCGGATGGAGTTGGTCCGGCCGGATATTCTCAAGGACCTGAAAATCCAACCTCCGATCGAAATTCGTGACGGCAAGGGTACCTTCCGGATTTTTTCTGAAAAACCCCTGTTTTATCCTTCCTTCAATCTTCTCATTTCCGCCACCTATAAGGGCGGAACCCTTCTGGAAAACTACCTGATTACGGTGGATTTCCAGCAAAGCCTGGCGTTGAATGTCAAAGGACCCAAAAAGAAGGAATCCGCACCGGAGCCAGAAGGGAAAAAATCGACCGACCTGTTGGAAGCGGGGGAAAGTGCCCCTTTGCAACAAACCGAGGATGTTGTACCTGTACCCAAAGAGGAACGTCCCGCACCGGGACAACCGGCTTCCGAGCCTGAATTGAAGACGGGCGGGGAACCCCTTCCGCCGACTCCGGTCCCTGAGGTTGCACCGGAAATTCCCGTGGAGCCTTCCCGGTCCTCTCCGGCGTCCAAACCTTTTCCTGAAGCGAGTGAGCTGGCCCTCGCCCCCGCTCCCCGGGTTGAACGGGCCCAGCCTCAACCCTCTGCACGCCCGAAGGCGGAAATTGAACCGCGCCCCCGCCCTTTGGTGGCAATCCCTGTTGCTCCCGAAGCGCCAGGGTTGCGCGAAGAGAAGCGGGCTGAGGGTGCCGTGTCCGATTCGGCTCCGTCCAAGCCACCGGAAGCGAAGATGGCGGAGACCGAAGGGAAATCTGCTTCTCCCTCCCTCCCGCTCACTTTGGGTGAGGACGGAGAAATCTATGGTCCCGTGGCCTGGGGGGAGACGTTGTACACCATAGTCAAAAAACTGGGCTACGACGATGCGGAAGCCGCACGGGTGGTGGTGGGAATTTGGCTGGATAATCCGGAAAGTTTTATTCAAGGGAATATCAATGGAATTCAGGCAGGGGCCAACCTTCGCCTGGGGAATCTCAAGAACCGGTTGGAGACGCTGGACCGTTTTACCGCCTGGGGCTATTTGCATAGTCAGACGGAGGAATGGGGCCTGATTCGTCAGAGACGCGGGACCGGGGAGGAACCTGGAATTCTTTCCTCACTTGTTCCGGAGGTTTTGCTTCCCCTGGAGCGTATTCCCGGTCTGGACGAAGTGTTTCCTCTATTGCAGGAATGGCTGAAGACCTGGGAGCAGGGGGAGGTGGAGCGCCATCTGGCCGGGTATGCCTCCGGAGCGCAATCTCAGCGGGATTATAAAAAGCGCCTCTTCATGTCTCATCCCGGGGCTCGGTTGACGGCCTTCCGGCCGCTGTTGATTCAGGACATGGACCGTCTGGTGGTGACGTTCGACCAGAGTTTTACCTCCGCGCGGCTGGCCAGTCTGGGGAGGAAGGAGTTGGTGTTGGCCCACGAAGGGGGACAATGGAGGATCGGGGACGAGAAGTTCAAGGTTTTGAAATTTCAAGAAAGGGCTGACGGTTCCGAGCTTTCTCCCCTCCCGCCCATCCACCCCGAGTATGTTGAAAAGGAGGAGATGAAATTCCCTTATGTGGTGCATGTTTCCAGCCACTTCGATCTGGAAACGGCAACCCGCGTGGTCAACGGCCTTCGGGAGAAGGGGTTGGGCGCTTATTCATTTCCGTTGCCGGTTTCCGATTCGCAAAACATCTTCCGGGTGTACTTGGGCCGTTTCCCGACCTGGTCGGTTGCGGTGGGCGTGGCCAAGCGGTTGCGGGAATTGAATATCGGGAGCCACGCCATTCCGGCGCTGTTACCCTATGCTCTGGAGGTGGGAGCGTTCGACAATGAAAAAGAGGCGCGCCGCCGCATGGAATTCCTGCGCAATGAAAAACTTTCGCCGTTTTTATTGGTCAGCGCCGACCGCGATTTCATGGCACCGGTCTACCGGATACTGGTGGGAGCTTTTGTAAATCCGGAAGGGACGGCACGCATGCGGGGAATGCTGACTCAGTCGGGGATCGCATCGGCGATCGCAAAGCCGTAAAAGATAAAGAAGCCAATTAGGGCACAAAAAAACCGCCCAACCCCAAGCCGGGGCGGGCGGTTTTTCTTTTCCGTCCGAGAACGTATCCGATCGGTTACAAAGAATTCTTAAGGGAAGGAGCAGGCTTGAATCCAATGGTTTTGCTGGCCTTGATCTTGATTTCTTCACCCGTTTGGGGATTTCGGCCTTTTCTGGCCTTCCGGTTCCTCACGCTGAACGTCCCGAATCCCGGATAGGCAAACCGTTTGTCTTTTTTGATAGCCTTTCCGATGTTCTCGAATGTAGCGTCCATAATCTCGCTAGTAAGCCTTTTGGTCAACTCAGGATCTTTGCAACTTTTGATCACGGCTGTAATCAGTTCATCTTTCGTCAAGGTATCCCCTCCTTATGGTTTAAAAGTTATCCGGCGTGGCCATTATAAAAAACCCCCGATAAATGTCAATACAAAAATCGGGCAAATTCTTGTCTGGTGCGGGAATCCCCGGTTTCGAACATTAAAAATCGGGTGTGTGTGATACAATAAAACAGGTTTTTCAAAGACGATGATCTTGTTTCTTCCGGAGTGAAAGTAAGCCGGTTTTTTCAGGAAAATGATAAAAGGGGAATGCCCATGGCTGTATTAAAAATAGCCCGGCTGGGAAATCCAATTTTGCGCCGGGTGGCGGATCCGGTCGATCTGGCGGAGCTGGCTCGGCCGGGTGGGGAGATCCAGGGCCTGATCGACGACATGATCGAGACCATGTATCATGAGAACGGTGCGGGCCTGGCCGCGCCCCAGGTCTCCCGGTCGTTGCAGATCGTGGTTCTGGAGGTCAATCAGAACAAGCGTTACCCGGATCGTCCATTTATTCCTCTCACGGTTCTGGTCAACCCGGTCATCACCTGTTATGGAGAGGAAACCGAACTGGGCTGGGAAAGTTGCCTGAGCCTTGTGGATTTCCGGGGATTGGTGCCGCGATCGCGGGAAGTCAACGTGGAAGCGTTCACCCGCGAAGGTGAAAAGGTGGTAATCGAGGCGTCTGGATTCAAGGCGGTGGTTTTACAGCACGAGATAGACCACCTGTACGGAAAGGTGTTTATCGACCGCATGACAGATCTCACTCAACTGGCCTACCAGGAAGAATTCGAGAAATACTGGATGGAACCGGAAACGGTGGAGATCTGAATGGCTTCTCCCCTGGAAGAGGAAATCCACCGGCTGTACAATGAACCTCCGATCGGTGCGACCTACACCAATACATACGGGGAAGAAAATATACGGAACCTGGTCCTCAAATACCGTCAACTGGATTCGCCGGGGATGGGTCTCATGCTTGAGGTGTTGACCGGTCTTTCACGGTCGTACGATTTGTCCTCCAGTTATGTTTCGGTGGGCGTCCTTCACGCCCTGGGCCGGAAAGAGGAGGTGAAGGAAGCCTACCGCTGGGCGGCAGATCATGACGATTCCGCCTTGTTCACCCACCATTTCGACATCGGCACTTCCCTGGCCGATCATTTTGCGGGTCCGGATTTGACCGCGTAAGCATTCCCCTGATTTTTTGAAAACGGCTTCGCAGTCCGGACGGATTGCGGTCCTTCAGTCTTGTTTCTCCCTCATGGGAAGAACGGGGTTGAAGCCGCTGGGGTCGATCGGGCATTCGGCCCGCGTGTCCCGTTTTTTTCTCAGTTTGTTATGAGCGAATGCGAGAAAACCCACCCAAAGAAATCCCGGCACGAAGAAAATCAGTCCCATCCTGAAAACCACCTGGTGCGGGGTCAGACCCAGGTGGTCCACCGCGGCGCCGGCCATTCCGTTGCTGAGGCTCATGACCAGAGTGAGCAAGGCAAATTCCGTGCTGAAAATCCGTCCCAGAAACCGGTCTTCGGCTTCCAGGTGAATCAATGCGGTGCTGAATACCCAAATGCAGGAGCCGAAGAACATGGCAAGTCCCAGGAACAACGCGGCAGAGGGAATCGTTTGTGCCTGGGCGAGAAACAGATAGCACACCCCGCCGCAGAAGAAGCCTCCTGCAATGGCCGATTGCAGAACCTTGGGGGAGTCCCCGAACAGGGCCTTTATCACCGGCGGCCCGAAGGCCGCGCCCACGCCTCGGGATCCGTATAGAATGCCGATTCCCATGGATACGGCCGCGGGAGTGGTGAGGAGGAGTTGCGCGTACATGGGTACCAGGGTCATGATGCCGCCCGCGACGGCCAATCCCGATTTGAGCAGGGCCAGGACCAGGATGATCGGTTCCGAGATGAGGTAACGGGCGCCCTCGGCGAGGTCCCGGAATCCGCCGGAACCCCCCCGGGATTTTCCTTCCGATCCTGCAGGTTCCCGGTCCGGAATTCGGGAGATGAATGCCGCGGAACACAGAAACGTGATGGCGTCGATGATAAAAGCGGTTTGCACGCCGACCAGGCTGACCACCCATCCCCCCAGCGCCGACCCGAACGCCAGCATGATCGACCAGGTGGTGCCGCTCAGGGCATTGGCGGCGACGACCTGGGCGCGGGGAATGAGCGAGGGAATGATGGCGCTTCGCGCGGGTTCGAAAAACGCCGCCAGGGAAGTTTCCAGGATGGTGAGGGTGTAAACGAGCCAGAGATCCTCAGGCCCTTTCACGATCAGAAACGACAAGACTACGCTTACGCGGAGAAGGTCGCTGACGATCATCACCTTGCGTCGGCTGATGCGGTCGACGACCACTCCCGATATCGGGCTGATCAGGACAAAGGGAAGCAGTTTGGCGATCATGACTCCCGCCAGCGTGGTCCCAGCGGGAGAGATTTGCAGGATCAGGGCATAAATGGCGATGTTGTTCAGCCAGTCCCCCAACTCGGATACGATTTGCCCGTACCACAGGTTACGGAAATCCCGGTGGGTTTTGACCAGGTTGAGGTATTCGAAGGAGGCCCGCGGCGGGCGCACGGTTTCGCTCATGGCGGGTTATTGGGTTGACGTTGGAGGGAGATAGCCGGGCCTTCCCTTGGGTTTGGAATCAAAGTCGTCAACCTTGGGGAAACCCGGTGGGGTGGGTCCCCGGACCGGGTGAACAAAGCCTTAGTGCGATTTCTTTTTTTCTTCCACCATGAAAATAATGGTTTTTACGATTATGTCCGGCGACAGGGTCTCGGTGTTAAAAGTAATATCGAATGCAATCGGGGACCGGGCCTGTTGTTTAAAATGGTGCTGAATGAATTCCTCCCGCTCGCGGTCGGTCTTTTGAACCACCTCGTCGGCGTCCTTTTCGGCAATGTGCCGCAGGTGGGCAATATTGTGGATGCGGTTTTTCTGGGGTGCGGTCAACCGGATCCGCAGGCCTTCCGTTTTATCGGCCAGAATGTAGTTGGCCCCCCGGCCCAGGAGGATGGCGCTTTCCTGAGCGATGATAACCTTGATGAGCTTGGAGATCAGGACCACGTAATCGTCCTGCAGAATGGCCCCGGACCGGATCAGGTAATTGACCCAGTTATCCACCAGGTTTTGCCGTTGTTCGTCAAGGGTTTCGATAAAATTCCGGCTCAGATTTTCCCGTTTGGCGATGTGGTCGAGCAAGCTACGCCCGTAAACTTTCCAGCCCAGTTCCGTTTCGAGATGGGGAATGATTTCTTCCTCCCGGCAACCCAGATCCCGCGAAATGGTGATGAAGGGGTGGACTTTGATTTCCCGCAGATCTTTTTGGGCTTTTTCCCTTTTTTTTCTTTCTTCCCATTCACGGATTTTTTCAGCGATAATGCGATCCGAAATGGCTTCGGGCATGACAGTTGACATAAATTCTCCTGCTCTTCCTTGATGAATACGGTTTTTTTTGCGGTCCCGCTTCATAATAGTCTTGCCCGAAAAAATGTGCAACCTCAATTGTATTGTTCGTCCCGGCTGTGGGTTTGGGCGGAAATGCGGATTCGCGGTATAATAATGGTTACGCGGGGCTGTCAATTAAACCTTGTAGGAGAAACTCGTCATTATGGAAGACTCGCCGGATTTGGACGATGTCCATTCCACCATTAAGGGGGAGGTGGAGGAAAAAAGGGGAAAATGGGGCAAACGGATTTCCTTCTGGGGATCTTTCGTGTTAGCCACCGCAGTCACCTTTTGGTATTACACGCACACCCCGCCGGACACGGAGGAAATGAAGCAGATGCGGCTGTTTTTCAAAAACAACGCAAATGAAGTGATGTCATTCGTTAATCTCCCGCACGAGGAAATGGTCGAACGTGCGAAGAAGATGGATCATCCGTTTTACAAAACCTTTCCCAGGAAAACGGCGATTGAGCGGGACAAGATTCGGGCTCTGGTCCATATTTCCACCGATTACACGCCCAATCAGTACTGGTTCAATATCGTTTCCCTGTGGCTCATTGCCTTCACGACATTATGGTTTCTGGGATTGATGATCGAGGCTTCCCTGATCATCGTCCAGAAGGAACGGGAGGATCGTCTGCGCAAACTTCACCTGGAAGGTAAAGGGCGGCAGAAATAGCCCGGCTCGATTCATCCAATTTTTGCGAGGGACATGGACGCCAACACAATTCGGTTTCTGGTATTTATGGGGGTTTTCCTGCTGATGCTGGTTCTGGAATCGTGGATTCCCCGGCATCCCCGGGTCGACTCCAAACCCCGGCGTCTGGCCATCAACCTGGGCCTGACGGGTGTGGATATTCTGGTGGTTCGGGTATTCTTTGGCGCGGCGGCGGTGGGTGCCGCCCGCCTGGCCGAAGTGGGGGGCTGGGGCGTTCTCAACCTGGTGCAACTTCCTTCCTGGATCGAGTTTCTGATTCCCGTCGTTTTCCTGGACTTCATGATTTATGTCCAGCACGTCGTGGTCCATATGGTTCCCCTGTTCTGGCGGTTCCACGTGGTTCACCATTCGGACCTGGATCTGGACGTCTCCTCCGGCTTGCGGTTCCACCCGGTGGAGATCCTCGGCTCCATGCTGTACAAGATCGGGATCATTTTTGCCCTCGGGCCTTCTCCCTTGTCCGTGCTGGTGTTTGAGGCGATTCTGAACGGCATGGCCCAGTTTTCCCATTCCAACATCGCGTTGCCGGAGGGCCTGGACCGCGCGCTTCGCTGGGCGGTCGTCACTCCCGACATGCACCGCATCCACCATTCCATCGAGGTGAAGGAGACCAATTCCAATTTCGGATTCAACCTGTCGATCTGGGATCGGTTGTTGGGAACCTATATACCGGATGCACAAAAACTCCAGCCGGAGATTGTCATCGGCGTGGAAGGGTATCGCAAACCGGAGGATGTGGGGTTCTGGAGCCTGCTGATGATGCCGGTTCGGAGAATTCCTCTGGTCTACACTAACGCGCCATGACGCGCCTGCCAAAGGGGGAGAGACGATGAACCCGCGATTGACCAAAATTATCGCCACGCTGGGGCCGGCTTCCGGCAATAAGAACCAGATCCGGGGACTGGCACGGGCCGGGGTCAACGTGTTTCGGCTCAATTTGTCCCATGGGGATCATTCGGTGGTGCGCCGTTGGATTAAATTCATCCGCGAGGTGGAGGCGGAGACGGGCATTTTCCTGGGGATTCTGCTGGACCTGCAAGGACCCAAGATTCGGGTGGGAAAATTCGAAGGGGGTTCGATCCTTCTCCACAAGGGGCAGAAAGTGGTGTTGAGCACCGACCGGGGCATGGGCCGGGATGGCTGGATCCCGGTTCAGTATGCTCATTTCCCCAAGGAGGTGAAACCGGGGGATCCGGTATTTCTGGATGACGGTAAATTGTGCGTTCGCGCCAATCGGGTGATCGCCAACCGGGTCGAGGCGCAGGTGGAGGTGGGCGGGAGGTTGTCGAATTTCAAGGGGCTCAATCTCCCCGATGCGCTGATCCAGACCAGTCCTCTGACGCGCAAGGACCGCGCCGATCTCAAGTTCGGTTTGCATGAGGGGGTCGATTTCGTGGCGCTCTCATTCGTGGGTATGGCGCGGGATGTGCTCCAGCTTCGCCGCTTGATCCGTTCTCAGGGAGGGGATGCCGAGGTGGTCGCCAAAATCGAGCGCAAACAGGCGGTGCAGAACCTGGATGAGATCGTGGAGGCGTCCGATGCGGTGATGGTGGCCCGGGGGGACCTGGGGATCGAGATGCCTTTGTCGGATGTGCCCGTGGTTCAGTTGAAGATTCTCCAGGCCTGCGCGAAACACGCGAAACCGGTTATTGTCGCCACTCAGATGCTGGAGACGATGATCGAAAATTCCCGCCCCACCCGCGCGGAAATCTCCGACATTTCCAATTCCGTCTCCGATTGCGCCGATGCCATCATGCTGTCCGGGGAGACGGCGGTCGGGAAGCATCCCCGCGCCGCCGTGAGCGTTATGGTGGAAACCGCACTCAAGACCGAGGAATTCCAGCGCGAAAATCAGCGCATCCTTCCCTGGAGCTGGTTCTTCAAGGACCAGCCCCCGGTTCATTTAGGGATTACGTATTCGGCCAACCGTTTGGTGGAGTTGCTGGGGGCCAAGGCGATCATGCTGTTCACGCTGACGGGGGGTACGGCCCGGATGGTTTCTTCGCCGCACCCGATGGTCCCCTTGTTGGCCTTCACCTCGTGCAGGAAGCGTGCAAGAAAACTCACCCTGGTCCGGGGAGCGGTTCCCTTCATGGTCGAGGAAAGCAAAAATTTTCTCGAAAACCTCGGGGAATTATTTCGGTTGCTCAAGAAAAACCGGCTCGTCAAAAAGGGCGACCGGGTGGTGATCACCACCGGCCTTCCCATGGGCATTCCCCAATGGACCAACGTCATTCGGGTGGAGAGGGTTCCCTGATTGGGACCTCAGGATTTTCTTCTTTCGCTAAAAAATTCTTGATACAATCGCTTCCATGTCTCCCCGATATTATTTGATCACCGGGATTCTGGTGGTGGTGTTGACGATGGTGATCAGCGCGTGGCAGGAGAAAAGAACTCCCCGGGAGGTATTCGGGGTCTTGTGCCGGGTGGTTTTGTCCATTGCGCTTGTGGTTGGGGCGTTGCTGGGATTCGCCCGCCTTCTGGCGGTTCTTGGAATCGCCGAGTCTGGTTTTTTCTTGTAACGTGTTGCCGGGAGTTGTCCTGTGCTGAGATCGAATTTGGAATTTTCTCCGTTCATGTTTTTCATCCTGTTCCTCTCGTTCCTGGCCATTTCTTTTTTCATGGGGATGCTGGTTCACTCGGCCTGGATGTACGAGGACAAGAATAATATCCGGAGCGGGAGTAAGAAGGCCTGGATTCTCAGCATGGTGGCCGGGACGGGGATAACGGGCTGGATGTTTTACTACGGCTACTACGTAAACTTCATGCGGTAGGGCCACCCGGCAACGGGGGTGAGAACGGGGAGCCGTTAACCGGCGAGAATTTCCACCAACCGGAGACAGTCGTTTTTGTACAGCATTATCTCGCTTTTTTCCTGATCGGTCAGGTCGTCGGTAATGTTTTCTTCGATCAATTGCACCGCATCGTTCAATCCCCCCGCCACGACATCCAACTCCGCCTCGCTCAGCGCGTAGATGGAGGGGTTCTGCTTCAGGTTTTCAAAAACCCGGCTGTATTTCCCTTTGAATTCGAAAATGGATTGGCGCTGTTTTTCGGAAACGCCCCCTTTGAGTTCGGTGTTCATATCCGAAATGGCGTCGTTCAGCGCCATTTTGATGGTTTCGATATCTTTCACGGTGATAGTCGCAAGTGATCTCATTCGTCCCTTTCTTTGTTCGACACTCGTCCTGCAAAACGGTACGGGGTGGAGCGTGGACCGTGGTTTTTAACACAACCTCTGCAAAAGTTAAAGAGCCTGTTCCCGGTTTATATCTTACCTGTATTTATAGTGTAATTGAAATGGATTGAGATTTTAAGGGGGGGTGCGAAAAAAAAGCCAGCCCGGGTTTTTCCCGGGCTGGCATGTCGCTCGCGGATCAGTTCTCGGCCTGAATTTCCACCCGCCGGGGTTTCGCTTCTTCCCGTTTGGAAAGGGTGATCCTCAAAATCCCGTTCTCCAGTTTGGCCGAGATTTTGTCGATCTCGACCTGGGCGCCCAGCCGGAACCTTCGTTCAAAGGGCCGCCGGGAAAATTCATGGGTACGATAGTCGATCTGCGGTTCCGGGGTTTCTTCCATTCGGCCACGCAGGACCATCCGGTTTTCCTGGACCTCAAGGTCGATTTCGCTCTCCTTCCAACCGGGCACCAGGGCCTCGAGGACGAATTCGGTTTTGCTTTCGATAATGTTCACTTTAACTTCGTTCTCCGGCTCCTGCCAAGCGGGGAAAAAGTTGGGGCCAGGTTCGGCGAATAAACGGCTCGCGTGGTCGAAAAAATGCTGGATCTCATTTCTGGGATCGTAGAGTGCGATGTTCATGGGACTGCTCCTTGAGAGAATGTTTGGTTTTTGGGCAATTTCAAAAACGAAACAGGACCTCGGTACCGAAACTGTTTCACTTCAGGTCAATCATCAGATAAAACCGCAACCGGCAGGTGTCAAGGCGGGGTGAAAAAATAGGGCAAAATTTTTCGGGTCCGCGGTGGGGACGGGGGGGGGTCACCGGCGATATTTTTTTGAGGGATCGAAACTCAGGGTTCGGCCAGGGGAACGCCGTCGATGTTGCCGGCAAAGTTGGCTTTCAAATAGGTTCGCGCGGCCGCCTGGGGGTCCTTGAAGACGTCGTCCTTGACCACCGCAAATTTCATGAGAGATACTTCCGCTTTTTGGTAAACGTGGTATTCGCCGGAAGGAGATCGAAAGATCAATCCTCCATCGAAATCGTCGTCCAGGTCGTTTCTGTCGGGAAACTTGCCGATGGTTTCCAGGCGCTCGGAAATAATTTCTACCAGAATCGCGGTATTGGCGGTTTGGTTGGGGAGTTGTTTGCGCTCCGCTACGCTGATGTGTTCCTCGGTCACCAATTTTTTAAGAATTTCCCGTTCTGTCATTGAAGCTGGGGTGATGGGGGTCGGGGTGCCCGATCTTCCTGAAACCTGTCCGGTGTTCAACGACATGCCGGTCCAGGGAATCGGCAGGATCGTGCATAGACCCGGGGAAAATGGTGGGCCCACCTGGACTCGAACCAGGGACCAACCGGTTATGAGCCGGGGGCTCTAACCAACTGAGCTATGGGCCCGGAATGGAAGTGCGGCAACCGGCCGCCCGGCCCGGGAAGCCGGGCGGCCGAAATATGATGGGAAACGCGGCTTAGCCTTCGATAAAGCTCCGGAGTTTCTTGCTTCGGCTGGGGTGCCGCAGTTTCCGCAAAGCTTTGGCCTCGATCTGGCGGATGCGCTCGCGGGTCACTGAAAAATCCTGACCCACTTCTTCCAGGGTGTGCTCGGAGTCGAGCCCGATCCCGAACCGCTTGCGAAGGACCTTCTCTTCGCGCGAGGCCAGGGTCGAAAGGACTTTCAAGGTCTGCTCTTTCAGGTTCTTTTTGACCACCGAGTCGATCGGGGAGAGGATCTTCTTGTCTTCGATGAAATCTCCCAGATGACTGTTTTCCTCTTCGCCGATGGGGGTTTCCAGCGAAATGGGTTCCTTGGCGATTTTGAGGACCTTGCGGACTTTCTCCACGGGGAGAATCATTTTCTTGGCGATCTCTTCGGGAGTGGGTTCGCGTCCCAGTTCCTGGACGAGGTGCCGCGAAACGCGGATGAGCTTGTTGATCGTCTCGATCATGTGCACGGGGATCCGGATCGTTCTCGCTTGGTCGGCGATGGCCCGGGTGATGGCCTGCCGGATCCACCAAGTGGCGTAAGTGCTGAACTTGTATCCGCGCCGGTATTCGAACTTGTCCACCGCTTTCATCAGGCCGATGTTTCCTTCCTGGATGAGATCCAGGAACTGGAGGCCCCGGTTGGTGTATTTCTTGGCAATGCTGACCACGAGACGAAGATTGGCCTCGGCCAGTTCCCGCTTCGCCGTTTTGTCTTTCACCCGGCCGCGCGCGATGGACCGAACGGTGGAGAGCAGGTTATCCTTGGACGTGGAGGTGTCTTTCTCGATTTTCTTGATCTTCCTTCGTCCGGTCTGCACGGTCTTCAGGTGGTTGTCGTACTGGGTTTTGGTGACCACCTTGCCACAGGGCAGTTTGACGCTCTTTTGCCGGGCGAAATTCTTGGCTTGTTTTTTGACATCGGCCAGGGACATCCCGAGCTCGCGTTCCAGGTCCCGCTCCAGTTTGCCGGCTTCCCGAATCTGCGCCGCCACTTCGTAGATTTTCTCAATGATCCGGTCCATGACATCGGAACTCAGATTGCTGTCCCGGATCAGTTGCTCCATCACCTTGTTCTGGTCCAGCACTTTCTTTTCGCGCTGGGACGGGCCCTTGTCGGAGGGTTTGGCGCCGACGGACCGGTTGACCAGGTTGCGAAGTTTCTTCTCCTGGGTTTTCATCGACCGCAGAATTTTGAAGAAATGCTTGGATTCGTCCTTCTCCGATGGGACTTTGCCTTCCTCGGGGTCGTTGACTTTGATGACGTCGAATATACTCAGTTCCCCCTTGCGGATTTTTTCTCCCAGTTCGGTGATTTCATTTATCGTGATGGAACAGTTCGCCACCGTGGAGAGGACTTCGTTCTGGCCTTCCTCTATCATTTTGGCGATTTTTACCTCGCCCTCGCGGGTGAGCAGGGAGATCGTTCCCATTTCGCGGAGGTACATGCGAACGGGGTCGTCGATACTGATGTTTTCGCTTTTGGCGGCCGTGTCCTCATCGGCCGTTTCTTCCTTTTCGTCATCGAGGACCACGTCCTCTTCTTCTTCCTTGGGGGCGGTCAATTTTTCCCCCTTCACGGCCGAGTCGACGATGACGATATCGTTTTCCCCAAAAAGATGCATCAGGTCATCAATTTGCTCCGGCGCGACGACATGGGACGGAAGCACGTCGTTGACTTCTTCATAGGTCAGGTAACCTTTTTCCTTTCCTTGAGAAATCAACTGATTGATCTCAGCGACCTCTGAAATCTTGTTGGAATTGCTCATTGGGGTTTTTTCTCCTGGTAAGTATAAAAAATAAAAATCGGTTGCAATCGATTGGTTCTCGTTGGGTTCTGTTAAATCACCGCCAGGGAATGTTCCAGCATCTGAAGTTGTTTCTGGAGTTCCCGGGAACGTTCGGCAAGTCCTTCCTCCATGGCCTTGTTGCGTTGGGTTTTCAATTCTCGAATCTTGTTTTCGGCGCCCTCCCGGCGAATCTGGCGGATGCAGTCCTGTGCGGCCTTGATCGGGTTTTCAAATTCGATGAGTTGGAACCCGATCTGGGTCAGCAATTTCCGTGCTTCTTCGTTTTCGATGCGGTCCACCGCGCGGCCGATTTCAACCGGGAAACCTTCGTCCACAAGCCGGAACAAAGTTCCGGCCACGGTTCTGGCCAAGGGGTCGGAAAAATCGTCCAGCGTGACTTGTTCTCTGATCCTCCGGGCCGCTTCCGTGTGTGCCAGCATGAGGTGAATCAAATAGACCGCCGGGTCGACGCGGTCGGCGGCGCGGGGGGGAGGCAGGGCCACATTCTTGGTTTTCCCTGCTGATATAAGGTTTTTTTTGGTCTCTGCCAGCAGGGTTCCCGCATCCACTCCGGTCTGTTCGGCCAGAAATTTGATCCATTCGGTGCGCTCCAGGTGATTTTTGATGCCGCCCAACATGGGCAGAACCCGGTTCACCACCCGGATTCTTCCGTCGGGAGAGGCGATATTTTCCTGTTTCAGGGTTTCTTTTATATAAGATTCTATAAATGGCGGGGCGTTCCGCACTTGTTCCATAAATTTTTCGGTTTTTTCGTCCTGAAGAAAAGAATCGGGATCGTGCCCCTGAGGCAGGGTCAGGATTTTCACGTTCATCTCCTGTTCCAGGAGCAGGTCGTAACCTTTCCGGGAGGCGGCCTGACCGGCCGCATCGGAGTCAAACACCAGAACGACGTTGCGGGTATAGTTCCGGATCAGGCCGATCTGCAGGGCGGTCAGGGCCGTGCCGCAGGTGGCGACCGCGTTGGCGATGCCGTGCTGGAACAGGCGGACCAGGTCGAAATGGCCTTCCACGAGCAGGACGGAATCTTCTTTGCGGATCGCCTCGCGGGCTAGGTCGAGGCCGAAGAGATGCTGGCTTTTTTTGTAGAGCAGGGTTTCCGGGGAATTGAGATACTTGGGGATCTCCTCTCCCAGCGCGCGTCCCGCGAATCCCACGATTTTCCCCCGGGCGTCCTTGAGGGGAAACATGATGCGATTGCGAAAGCGATCGACGTATTCCTGCGGGTGCTCCCTTTTTTTGGCGAGTCCCGCTTTCTCCAACTGCGCACGGGAACACCGCGCGGTTTTTTCCAGGTAGGCGGTCAAATCGCGCAGGGAGGCCGAGGCATATCCGATCTGGAACCGTTCCGCCACCGCGGTATCGAACTCCCGTTTGCCCAGGTAGGCCCGGGCGGCCTGCCCGCCTTCCGGATTCTGTAAGAGACGCACGAAGTATTCCATCGCCAGGGTGTTCAGTTTGTAAAGCATTTCCCGCTCGGTTTGGACTTCGCGCTCATGGGGAGACGGGCTGACACTGGGCAGGGTGACGCCGACGCGGTCCGCCAATTTCCGGATGGCCTCGATAAAGGAGAGGTCTTCCAGATCCATGAGAAACTTGATTACGTTTCCGCCGGCCCCGCATCCGAAGCAGTGATAAAACTGTTTTTCGGCGCTCACGGTGAAGGAAGGCGTTTTTTCAGGATGAAAGGGGCAAAGTCCTTTGTAGTCCTTACCGCTCTTTTTGAGCTGAACGTGCTCGGAGACAACCTGCACGAGGTCGGCTCGCAGGCGGACGTCTTCAATGACGTGGTCGGGAATATGATGTTTCAAAATAGCCTGAGGGTTGCGCAAAAAGTTGAAATGGTTTTTGACTGGGGTCGTCTTCCGGAGTGAAAGTCGGAAAGGACTGGAGAACGGGCCAAAGTGAATATTTGTCTCGAAACCGCCTTCGGGATCCCTGCCGGGAAAATTAAACCGGGGCTTCTTTTGTATTTCTTATGCTGACGGTATCAGGAATTCAAATATTCCATGGCCAATGATTTGATGAGATTGCTGTCCGCTTTTCCCCGAAATTCCGGAATCAAGATCTTCATGACCTTGCCCAGATCCTTCGCCCCCTGCGCTTCCGTTTCGGTAATCACTTCCCGGACGCGAAGGCGAAGGTCCTCCTCCGATGCCTGCTCTGGTAAATACGCCGTTAGAATGCCGATTTCTTTTCTTTCTTTTCCGCTCAGGTCTGCCCGGCCGCCTTTGTCAAAAAGTTCTGCGGCTTCCGTGTTCTTCTTAATCTGGGTGGCAATGAGGGAAATGATTTCCCCCTCATCGAGTTCCCGGCGTAGTTCGATTTCCTTGTATTTGATTCCCGATTGGAGGCTTCGAATGGTGCTGAGTTTCAACTCGTCCCTGGCCTTGAGGGCCGTTTTCAGATCGGAAGTCAGTTTTTCCTTTAAACTCATGAATTTAAATCGTTGCCAAAACCTCAAATATAGGTACCCATTTGGGTTTTGTCAATACCACCTCGGGTATTTTCTTTAAATTCATTTTTTATTTTTTGAGCCGGAGACAAAATGTTTGCCAACTCATGGAATTTCAACCGATTTTAAATCCTCGCTCGATGAAATGTTATACGGATTTTATCGAAGAGGTGAAGAAAAAAGCCTCAGGGGGTTGAAATTAATCCATTTTAGGGTTTAGATAGCGGGCGCGGCGTCGGTGTAAATTTTACGGGGACCGGGTTCCACGCCGCGAAGCTGACGGCCAGCCGAGAAAATCCATATGAAGAAGGGGAGAAAACTATTTTTATGGGCGTGTATGGCGATGGGATTCGTCTACGTTATGCCCGTCAGCGCCGGGGAGTTGAACGATGTCATCTTCCAGGCCATGGAGGAGGAAGCCGCGCGCTCTATGAAAAACCTCCATATCGATGTGTTTGACCCGCCGTATTTCATCAGCTATCAAGTCCGCCAGCAGGATCATGCTGAGGTATCCGCCAGTTTTGGCGCCCTGCTCGATTCCAAATCGGGTACCCAGCGAAGTTTATTTGTGGATATCCGCATCGGGGATCCCTCGTTCGACAGTTCCACACCGGGCAGTCATCAGTTCCAGGTTGAGCAGTTGGTTCCGCTGGATGACGATCTGATGTCTCTGAAACGGGCTCTCTGGTACGAAACCGACCTGCGTTACAAGCAGGGCATCATGAATTATCTGAAAAAGAAGGGCCGGTTCATCAGCGGGGTGGAGGAACACAAGTTGCCCGACTTCGCATCCGGGAACGATCCTGTGGTGCATCTGGAACCTGTGGCGGAACTGACGGTTCCCATGAAGGAATGGGAAGGGCTGGCGCGGGAGATTTCGGGTTATTTCAAATCGGCGCCGGAAATCGAAAAATCGCGGGTCACGTTTCAAGCGGATCGCGGCGTCCGCCACCATTTCGATACCGACGGCAACCGGATTCGCGATGTGTCTCTGAATTACTCGGTATTGATCGAGGCGTGGACGAAATCGGAATCCGGCAATATGATTCACGATCAGGACATCCTGATGTTTACGGAGATGGACCGGTTTCCTCCCTCCGGGGTTCTGGCCGAAAAGGTGAAGCGCCTGATCGAGTCGGTCAACCGTTTGCGCACCGCCGAAAAAATGGACCCCTACGTCGGACCGGCCCTGTTCAGCCCCGATGCCGCGGCGGTATTGTTTCACGAAGCGGCCGGGCATCGGCTGGAGGCGGACCGATTACGGGATGCCAACGATGGAAAAACGTTTTTGAGAAAGGTGGGAAAACTCATTCTCCCTTCCTTCCTGACTCTGGTCGACAATCCCGGGATCAAGCAATTCCACGAGCAGAACCTGGTGGGGTATTACCAGTTCGACGATGAAGGGCAAATGGCGCGGGAGGTGGTTCTCGTTGAAAACGGGGTGTTGAAAAACTTCCTGCTGTCGCGCACCCCGGTCCTGGGATTCAACCGGACCAACGGGCATGCCCGAAGCGACGGGCATCGGCTCCCCATGTCCCGCATGGCCAATTTTATCGTGCGGTCGGACCGGCGATTGGCCCCGGCGGAGTTGAAGAGGCAGTTGATCGAGCAGGTGCTTCAGCAGAAAAAACCGTTCGGTCTGTATGTCAAAAAGATCGCCGAGGGGGAAACGCAAACGGAAACCGGGGATTTCCAGGTGTTCAAGGGCAAACCCCTTTACCTGTACAAGGTTTTTCCCGACGGGAGGGAACAACTGGTGCGGGGAGTGGAATTTGTCGGGACCCCGATTTCCATGCTGGCAAAGATTGCCGCCACCGGGGATGATGAAGCTGTCATCAATGGTTTTTGCGGGGCGGAGTCGGGACGTTTGCCGGTCGCCACGGTGACTCCCAGCGTCTTGTTGACCGAAGTTGAACTGCAGGCGTCCCACGAGCAGAAACTGCGTCCGCCCATCCTTCCTCCTCCCCCCGGGTAAAAATAAACGGACCGTGGATGGACAACGGCCCGTCCCCAACCCCCTTGCCAGATGGTTCAAGAGAGCCTCACCAGAGGCCTTCCCAAGAGTTGTCTCGTTTGTCCTGGTTGATATCTGGGTCCGGCCGGGACGGGCCATCGTCTGTCACCCTCCGCTATCCTTCAGGATCCGGAAGTCATTTGCACAGCACCTTGATATTCGACGGGGTGCCGCTGGAGTTCACGATTCGTGCCTCGTCAATCCTGACGCTCCTCATGTTTTCCCAGTTCCCGCCCATCGAAGTATCCGGGCCCAGGGTGTAGGCCTTGGTGGCCTTGGGTTCCACGCGGTCAACCGTATAATTGGCCCCGTTCCCCAGAATGATTTGCACTTCGGCCATTTCGGTTCCCATGTTTTCCACCTTGAAATTTTTGTCGCAGTAGGTGGTCGTTCCGGGCTGGAGCACCGCGGCGTTGTCCTTCATGCCTTCAATGTTCCAGTAATCCTCTCCGGCAAATGCGTTGGGCGTGGCAAGCGCCAAAGCGAGAATCGAGAAAAGAAAAATAGATACTGTGCGATGTTGCATGGCGAATCCTCCTCTGGTGTCCCGCAGGCCTCTAAATGCTAGATGATTAGAGACTTGATAGAGACGTATTCGGTTAGGGTTATCGGAAACAACGAGGTTTCGTGTTCCCGTCACATTGGGAATTTGAATTTCGGAAAGAGACGAACACCGCAATTCAATCCGGTACCCGCTCACAGGTGCAACCTCTATGCCTTAAGTGCTGGTTTTTCAACTCATTGATTTGACGTATTTTAAGGGAAAACTGCCAAATCCGGGAAGAGAGGGAGTCTGGCTAAAATTGACCCGCTAAAAGGAACCCGGAGGGTAACCGATTGATAAATTTTAGAATTCGCGGGGTGGTGAAAAAATGACCCTCCGGCCAATCTTGGCCACAGCCTCGAAATTTCCCTTTGCCGGGCCGATTTTTGCTAAAATTTTATTTATGAGATACGACTTGGAGTACGTCCTCGACCATGCTCTGGACGGAATCTTCATCGTCCGCGGAGACGGCCAGCTCGTAATGTTCAATCGCGCCTGTGAGGAACTCTACGATATTTCTCACGAGGATCTGGTGGACAAGGCCTGCTGGAAGATCGGCGATTTGAAGGCGTCGCTCGGCTCCGCCGCACGGGCCGGGAAACCTTTGCCCTACGGCGAACTGGCCAGCAATAAAGAGCGCCTGACCCTGCAACACAAGAATGGACGGGAAGTCTGGGTGGAGACGATCTATACCCCCATCTGCGACCGGGAGAGCGGAGAAATCGTCTACGTCATGGGGGTGATCAAGGACATCACCGAGCAACGGACGCTCGAGGAGGAAAAGCGGCGGCTTCTCCAGCAATTGGAGTCCCTGCGTTCGGAACTGGAGCGAAAGTACGATTTCTCCAGCATTGTGGGCCGCTCTCCCGGTATTTTAAACGCCCTGAAGCTGGCCGGGGAAGTGGCCGGGCAGAACACGACCGTCATCCTGCTGGGCGAGAGCGGGACGGGGAAGGAACTACTGGCGAAAGCCCTTCACTATAACAGCCCGCGTTCTGCCAAACCGTTCATCGCGATCAACTGTGCCGCGTTCCCCGATACGCTGATCGAGAGCGAACTCTTCGGCTACGAAAAGGGAGCTTTCACCGGGGCGGAAAAATCCCGGCCCGGCAAGGTTCATATAGCCGGCGGCGGCACGCTGTTTCTCGACGAGGTTACCGAACTGAG
>PCWF01000024.1:2048-21234 GCA_002796165.1 Nitrospinae bacterium CG11_big_fil_rev_8_21_14_0_20_56_8 | reverse complement strand
AGACATCGTCAATGTGCATCAACGGCCCAAAATCGAGGAATATGACAATTACCTGTTCATCACCACCCGCCTGGCGCAATTGAAGAACGGAGATCTCGACCTGGAACAGATCGGTCTGATTCTTGGACGGGGATTCATCCTTTCCTTCGAGGAAAGAGCCACGGGATGCCTTGACCCGGTTCGGGACCGGATCCGGAAACCCCTGTCAAACCGGGTTCGATTGTCCTCCCCCGATTATCTGGTCTACGCCATGCTCGACACCATCGTCGACGCCATTTTCCCCGTTCTCGAGAAATACAGCGACCAGTTGGACCGGCTCGAAGAGGATGTCCTGTCCAATCCCGCCCCCTCCCTCGTAAACCAGATCCACCGTCTGAAGCATGACCTCATTCTCCTGATACGGCTGTTCTGGCAACAAAGAGAATCTCTCAACCAATTGGTCAAGGAAAACGAAAAATTCTCCAACGATACGCGGGTGTTTTTAAGGGATTGCCACGATCACATTTTCCAGATCATCGATATTCTGGAAACCTTCCGGGAAAGAGCCTCGGGCTTGACAGATATCTATCTCTCCAGTCTCAGCAACCGGATGAACGAAATCATCAAGGTACTGACCATGATCGCGACCATTTTCATGCCGCTGGGATTCGTCGCCGGACTTTATGGAATGAATTTCGACCGGGGGGCGTCGCCGCTGAACATGCCGGAGCTCGGCTGGTATTTCGGTTATCCTTTCGCCCTGGGTCTGATGGTCGCGATCGCTCTGGGCCTGATTCTCTTTTTCAGGCGGAAGGGATGGCTGGGCGATTCCCTCGCCAGGAATTCCCGGCAGGACTCGGTCTCCGCGGAGGCTTAAGGGTATATGGATTCTCCGCCGTCAAGTCTCGGAATCCCCTCCACGCAACTCAAGGTCGATCGCCGCGTTGATGTCGCCAAGGATCAGGATCGGGTCGATATTGTGCATGTGCGCCGTCTCCTCCACCTTTTCAAATGCCTGTCCCGGGCAGGAGAAACAACCCTCCCCGTAATGTTTCTCAAACACCGGGCGAGTGGTGGGATAGACCTTGATAAGACTGCCGACCAGAGTGTCCGGGCGGCAATGCTCTCCGCGGCGGATCTCCATCCCGCTGGGATGCGTGGTTTCTACTCCCTCCGTTTGCCAGGAACGTGCCGGAGCCGTTCGTTGCGTTTGCAGGGAATGCCCGGCGGGTTTTTCCCGGAGGGCGTTATTGAGTGTGGAAACGAATGAGGGACAATCGACCCCATGTTTTTCACAGGCTTTCTCAAGCGTGACAAACTTGGCGAGGGTGCTTCGGGCCGCGGGGTTGGCCAGCGCCGTAAATCCTTGTTCGATGAATACCGGCATCAATTGAGGAAACCGGTTGAGCACCTCCCCCACTTTCATTTGCGGAGAAATTTCCGCCGCCGGCTCGATGCGGGGAGCCTCCAGCACAAAATAAAGATTATAAAACATGAGCCCGATGGATACCGCCGCGGTCACCGAGGACAACACGAACAGGATTTGAACGATCCCGCCCTTCCAGGCCCCTCCCGCCGAGTGAAACAGGATCATCCCGACAAGCCCCACGTTCTGCAAAATGAAATGGTACTTCACACCCTCGGGCCAGGGAATGGGACGCGCGCTGAACCGCGGAAGAACGTGATATGCCACCCCCGCGATCATCATCGTCATGAATCCCAACAGGTTCAGGTGAATGTGAACGAAGCGCAGTTTTCCCCCGAGCGAAGGTTCCACGCTCATCACGATCCCCAGCAGGACCCCCACGACAAAATAAATCAAACCCGCCTTGATGAATCGTTTCGGATAATTTTCCATGGTGTCGTTCGTTCTCCACTACCGCACGGAATATTTTCTTCCCCTCCACTCCGAATGGCCCGTTCCCAGAATGTGGACCATGGAGTTGATCAGGATCCCCACGGTGACCAGGGCACCCAGAGGAAATAAGAATGCGTATCCCCGGGACAATTCCAGTTCATCGCAAAGGTGTTGACTGCTTATTAATACCAGAAAGGCCGCCGCAAGGGAAATCCAGAGAGAAACGTTGCCCGCTCCCGCCGCCAGGTTCAACGCGGCCACCCCATAGGGAGTCAGAACAAATGCCAGAAGAGCCGCCGAAAAATACATCGTCCAGAACACCGACCGTCCAAACGCGAGAAACACGTTCTTCCTCCACCCCCGCCAGATCTCCCCCAGCGAATGGTACATGCGGATGGAGAACAACCGCTTCGCGTCCGCCACCCATATCCGGAATCCGGCCCGCTTGGTCCGTTTCCCCAGATGAATGTCCTCCAGGATTTCTCCGCGCACCGATTCGTGCCCGCCCATCGCGTCGTAGGCTTCGCGGCGGAACATGAGAAAAGCCCCGAATCCCATCGACCGGGAGGAATCAGGATCATTCACCTTCCCGAAGCGGGTCAACGCGGCAATAAATCCGAACATCATCGGTTGAACGGTCCGTTCCCAGAACGATCCGAACACCGCCCGGGGCATCAGCGTCAGCATATCGAGGTTTTGCGTCATCATCGTATGCGCCGCCGAGGCCAGCGCGTGCGGCTCGAACACCGGGTCGGCGTCGGTGAACACCAGGTATTCTCCGCGCGCCACCCTCTGTGCCTGGTGCAGAGCGAAAGGTTTCCCGAGCCATCCTTCCGGCAATGCCTGACCTTCGATGCACACCAGATGGGAATACTTTCCCGCCAGGGAACGCATGATCTCCCCGGTGCGGTCGGTGGAATGATCGTCCACGGCGATGACTTCATATTGCGGATATTCCTGATTGAGAAGCGATTCCAGGCAGGCCCGGATATCCCGCTCTTCGTTTCGGGCGGGAACGCAGACGGAAATAAAAGGATATCGCGCGAGGGGTCCACTCACGGGGTTGACACGCGCCAGGTGAAGCATATTGACCGTGAGGTACCCCACCACAACCAACACCCAGACAAATTGAACGACCGTCACCCAGAACAACATAATTGCCTTTCCCCAAACGGGACTAACAGGATGCTGAAAAACCACAAATATGTCATCCTGAGTCCTTCGGCAAGCTCAGGATAAACTCCGCGAGGGATCTAGCCGGATTAGTAAATACAAGCTGGGCAAGGGTTTCGGGCAAGATTCTTCGCCGCATTTCGGCCCAGAATGACACCCGAAAGAGTTTTTCAGCACCCTCCCAATGACAAAAAACGCATAACGCCCGATTGGACGTTTTATTGGAACCAAACTATATTTGGGTCTCCCCCGCTTATATGCTAAAATACGATTTGATGATGAACGAGGAACCTCGGGAATTGCAAAGCCGGAGGTTGCCTTGATAACTTTTCCTTTTGCTCGCGTTTCGCACCTGCGTCAAACCCGCCATTTCGCCCCGGATTTAGCGTTTCGGATTCATTCAGGATACTCTATGCGAAAACGTTTCACACTTCTGTTGCTGGCATTTCTAATTTTTTATTTCCTTCCGATATCGGCGGCGATGGCCCTGTGCATCGACTCTCCCCGGGCCAACTTGCGAAAAGGGCCGGGAACCCACTACGAAATATTGTGGAAGGTGTTCCGCTACATGCCCTTCAAAAAACTCGCTTCCCGGGGAACCTGGATTCGCATCCAGGACGTGGACGGCGATATCTACTGGGTCCACAAAAAACTCACCACCGAGAAGTTCCAATGCGCCGTGATCAAGAACAACAAGACCCATCTTCGAACCGGACCCGGGACCCAGTACGAACAGGTGTCCTGGAGCCCGGTGGAAAAGTATTTTTCCATGAAGGTGATTGCGATCAAGGGCAATTGGGTTCATACCGAAGACGGCGTCGGGGACCGGGCGTGGGTTTATCGTCCGTTGGTGTGGATTCATTGATCTCCTTCCCGATCCGCTGGCAGAGCGTCCCCCGATCCATCGAAGAGCATCGGACTTTCTCCGCTAAGTTTCAGGTTCACTCTCGTTCCCACCCGAACCGCCGTCCCCTTCTCCACGGAAGCCCAGAGGGTCCCGCCCAAAAACCCCACCGAGACGAATTGCGCATAACCCACACTCTGAATCCAATCCACTTCGAACAAACCCCGTGGATCCTCCACCGCAATCCAGTCCTCGGGACGAATCCCCACCTGCCGGGCCGAATCGGGCACCGGACCGGGAAAAACTGAAAGCCAGGATTCGCGGTCCAGAATATTGACCGGGGGATAACCCATGGACCGGGCCACCTCCAGCAGGGCGGGCCGATGATAAAGCTCTTCGGGCGTACCCACTTGCCGAAAATTCCCCGATGAAAGGAACGCCACCCGATCTCCCAGGACCATCGCAGAAATCGGGTCATGGGTGACATAGATGAATATTTTTTGCAACTCCCGGTGGAGCTGTTTCAGCTCCGCCCGCAGATGGTCGCGAAGCTGGGGATCCAGATTGCTCAGGGGCTCGTCGAACAGAAAGACCGAGGGATTCCGAACGAGCGCGCGGCCGATGGCGGTCCTCTGCTTCTGCCCCCCGGAAAGCTGATGCGGGAGTTTTCGGCGAACGGACTCCAGATGCAATCGTTCCAGCGTTTCATCCACCTTTATCGCCATTTCCTTCCGGGCAACCTTCAGGTTCTCCAGGGGAAACCGGATGTTCTTCTCCACGGTCAAGTGGGGATAGAGCGCGTAGTCCTGAAACACAAAGGCGACGTTTCTCCGGCCCGGGCTGTATCGCGTGACGTCTTCTCCCGCAAACCGGATGCTCCCGGAATCGGGGAACGCGAGCCCCGCGATCAGATTGAGCAGGGTCGTTTTCCCACCTCCACTCGCGCCGAGAATCACCAGGAACTCTCCCGGGCTCACCGAAAGGTTTACTCCATCGAGAACGGGATGGCCCTCGTACCGTTTGACGATCTGTCTCATCTCAATGCCATTCATGCTCATCCTTTTAATCCCGAGCCTGCCAGCCCTCGCACCAGGTAACGTTGCGCGAACACCACGATTAACAAAAGAGGGAACGTCACCAGCGAGGTGGCGGCGGAGATCTCACCCCAGGGAAACTCGAACTGGCCCGAAAACAGGGTGATCCCCACCGGGATGGTGCGCGCGGCATAAGTCGAGGTGAAGGTCAGCGCAAACAGGAACTCGTTCCAGCAGAACATGAGGCACAGAAGGCCCGCGCTGATCAAACCCGACTGCCCCAAGGGGAGATAGATCCGGCGAAAGATGGTCCAGGCGGGACAACCGTCCACCCGGGCCGCGCGATAGAGCGAATCCGGAATCTCGTCGAATACCTGCACCATCACCCAAACCACGAGAGGCACGCAGAACACCGAGTCAATCAGGATCAATCCGGCCAGCGTGTCCATCAGGCGCAAGCGGACGAGAAGGGAGTAAAAGGGGGTGACCACCGAGACGGGGGGGATCATGAACACCACGAGGAGGGTGAGTAGCGCGAGGTGTTTTCTGCGGTTCAGAAACCGTGAGATCCCGAACGCGCCGAGACTCCCCACGATCAGGGCAACCCCCAACGCTCCCAACGACACCGCCAGACTGTTCCCGATCACCCGCATAAACTCCCGGTTCTGCAACACCGATGCATAATTAGTCCATATTGGCATATCTGGCAGGAGGGGAGGGATCCGGCTCACGGCGGCGGGGTCCTTGACCGAGGTCAGCCATTGCCACACGAAGGGACCGAGGCTCCAGATGCCCATCGCCAACAGGAAAAAAATATTCAGCGCCCGTTTCATTCCTTTACCTCTGTCCGGCGTGGATGGAATTCTCCTGGGCCGTCCCCGGCGGCGGCCGGGTTTTTCCCCTGCAATAACCGGTACGCCACCGCCGTCAGTCCCGCGAGAATCATCACCTGAACCACGACGACGGAAGAGCCGTACCCGAACTGGAGCGACTGGAAATAGGTTCGATAAGCATAGAGGGACAACGTTTCGGTGCTGTTGGCGGGCCCCCCTCCCGTCATGACATAAATCACGTCGAACACGCGGAAGGCATCGAGAAGGCGGAGGACCACCGCCGTGGCGATCGCCGGACGCAACTGGGGAATCAGGATACAAAACAGCATGCGAAAGGGAGGTGTGCGGTCCACACGGGCCGCGCGCAGGAGATTTTCGGGGATGCCCAGAAGCCCCGCATACAACAGGAGAACCATCAGCGGCGTCGTTTTCCAGACATCGGCGAAAATGGCCGCGTGTAGCGCGAGGTCGGGGGAAGAAAGCCAGGGAATCGGGGCATCGGTAAGACCCACCGACTGCAAAAGGTAATTGACGATCCCTGCTTCGGCATGCAACATCCATTGCCACAGCCGCGCACTCACCACGCTGGGAATGACCCAGGGAATCAGCATCATCCCCTTCACCCATTCCCGTTCGGGAGAAAACCGCAGATAAAGGGCAAAGCCCAGTCCCAGCAGGAACTCAAGTCCGACCGAGACAAACGTGAAATACAGGGTATTGGAAACCGCCGACGCAAACCGGAGATCCTCGCCAAAAAGATAGAGGTAATTCGCCGCGCCGACCCACCGGTCGATGTGAAAGATCTGCACCCGGTTTCTGAAACTCAGCCATAGTACTTCCAGCACAGGCCAGGCCACGATCAGGCCGGGAAGAACGATAAGAGGTCCGATGAAAATCAATCTTTCTTTAAGCTTCGCGCTTATCAATGCATCACCCTCATGATCCGGCCCATGTCGCTTTCAATGTGCCGAATCGCCCGGTCGATGGGATAGACTCCCGCGAGCGCCCCGCTCCCATAAGCCTGGACCGATTGCGAAATGGGGATATACAACGGGGAGGCGGGCCGAGGAACGGCAGACTCCATCACCTGCCGCAACACGTCCAGGGGAATCCCACGGGAGGGAAGGTCGGGAAACACAGTGCGCCGGGCGGGCGTCAGACCCAGGTCTTGCCAGAGAACCCGCTGGGCGCGTGGGGAGGCCAGAAACCGGACCCATGCCCTCGCCTCCTCCCGCGCGGGCGATTCCGGATGAATTCCCAGAAGAAACCCTCCCAGCGCCCCCTTTCCTCCCGACGCATCTCCCGCAAACGCCGGAAGCGGAGAAAGCCACACCCGATCCTTGACCGGGGAGCCCTCCTGCTGGGCCAATCGCCAGGCGTAGGGCCAGTTTCTCATAAACACGGCCCGGCCATTTTGAAACACCTGGCGGCTTTCCTCTTCGGACATGGAGAAGACCGACGGAGGGGATACCCCGAATCGAACCACCAGATCCCGCATGAAGCCCAGCGCCCGCCGCACCCGGTCCACTTCCAGACGGGGAGATTCTGCGACGGTCAGAAAGGGATTCCGGGACGGCAGAAATTCGATCAGGTTGCAGACGAGCCCCTCGTACTGTTTTCCCTGCCAGACGAAACCGTTGAGACTGGGATCTTCTTCCCTTTCCAAAATGACGCGGGAGGCCTTCACCAACTCCTCCCACGTCTTCGGCGGATGCGCGAATCCATGCTTCAACAACAGATCCTTTCGGGAGTAAAGCACCCCGGCATCCACGAACAAAGGCGCCGCATAACGATGTCTGTCGTAAGTTGCGGCCTGTACTGGCGCTGGGAAGAACTCTTCCCATTCGCGTTCCGGGAACAGGTCATCGAGCGGCATCAGAAATCCGGCCCGGGCAAATTCCGCCAGCCAGATCACGTCCAGGGCGAAAACATCGATACGGCTGAGGCTCCGGGAACCCAGATGGGTGAGATAGAACTGGTGCTGATCGTCGCTGGACGTCGGGAGGGTATGGATCTGGAGGTTGACCTCCGGGTGTTCCTCGTGGAACCAGGTGCGGAGCCGGTCAAAGGCTTCCCGGTCGCGGGGAAGGGAGAACTGGTAATAATGCACCGTTTTGTTTTCATCGGGGAGCGGGCCGCTCCTTGCACAACCCGCAAGAATGGCCAGCACCGCGAGGGAACGAATCAAAATACGGGCCATCGTCTCCACGCGAAAAATGGGTTTCCTTTTAACCGGAACCATTATAATAGCTGAACCTTCCTCCTACAAATCACAGACCCCTCAACCCCGAAGCGGGGCCACATTGGCCGCTTACCGGGTGAGGTGAAAAATATCATCATCCCACTCCACAAGCAGGTTGCTGAATAACTCCAAAATGTCATCCTGAGTCCTTCGGCAGGCTCAGGATAAACTCCGCGAAGCATCTAGCCAGATTGGCAAATTCAAGCCGGGCAAGGGTTTCGGGCAAGATTCTTCGCCGCACTGCGGCTCAGAATGACCCCCGAAAGAGTTTTTCATCCACCTGCTCGATCGACCGTGGGGTTGTCAACCTGGGGGTTGATGAACGGGAGACGCTTAAGCGTAGGGCTAGGTGGGCAGAGGATTGAGGGCGGGTGATTTGGGCAGGCGAACCTTGAACCGGCTTCCCATGCCGACCCGGCTTTCGACCTCGATTTTTCCGCCGTGGGCTTCCACGATGAATTTACTAATGCTCAGGCCGAGTCCGCTTCCCCCTTCCCTGCGGGAGCGGGCCTTGTCCACCCGGTAGAACCGGTTGAAGATGAAAGGCAGGTGTTCTTCCGCAATGCCGATCCCGTTGTCCTGAACGGTGATATAGGCATAATCCCCCTCATCCCGAAGGGCGATCTTGACCTCTCCCCCCGGGGGCGTGTACTTGATTCCGTTGTAAATAACGTTCCAGAACATTTGCCGTAGCCGGACCGCATCCCCGTTGATCATCACGGGCTCCAGATAAGCCACGAAAATGCGGATATTTTTCTCTGCCGCGATGATTTCTCCGTGCCGGCAAACTTCCTCGATGATGCTTTTCAGGTTGACGGGTTTGCAGTCCAGCGGAACCTGATTCTCATCGGATTTGGAAAGAATAAACAGATCCTCCAGAACCTTGGACATATAGTTGATCTCTTCCAGGTTGCTGGAGAGCACTTCCAGGTATTCGTTCTTGTTCCGGTCTTTGCTGAGCACCAGTTCGCTCTGGCCCTTGAGAACGGTCAGCGGAGTCCTCAATTCGTGCGATGCGTCGCTGGAAAACTGGCGCATCTGGCGGAAGGAGCTTTCCAGGCGATCCAGCATGTTGTTGAAGGTGATGACCAGTTGGCCGATCTCATCCGTGACTTCGGGGACGGGAATCCGGCTTCCCAGGTCGGCCCCGGCGGCGATTTCCTGCGCGGTCTGCGTAATCTTGGAGACGGGCTTGAGCGCACGGCGGGCCAGGAAGCGTCCCATCAGGGTCGTCAACGCCAGAACGGCGGGCACGGCGGTGAACAGGAAGATGCGAAGATTTTTGAGGGTTTCCTGGACCGCATTCAACGAGGTTCCCACCTGAATCAGGTTTATCAGCTTGCCCTCATCGATCACCGGCATGGTGATCAGTCGAATGGAATGATTGCCCTCGATCACCTGGGTTTCGTAGGTCGTTTCCCCCCTTAACGCTTTCGTGTAAGCCTCTTGAGAAAGGGGAAACTGTGCGGCGGTGATGTTCTTGGAACGGGAACCCACATTGCCGGATCCGTCATAGATCCGGTAAAACTTGTTGAGGTTGGCGTATCCCAAAACCTGCTCGAAGAAGGCATCCAGTCCGGGAAGAGGACTCTGATTGAACTTCATGGTCGCCGACTTGGCAACCACGGTGGCCGAGACCTTCAGCGAGTTGTCGATGCTTTCGTAGAGCCGATTGGAAAGGAAGAAATACAGAAACAGGCTGAACAGAATGAGAATGGTGCCGAGGATCACTACATACCAGGCCGTCAACCTTGTTCGAAGGGAGTTGAACTTCATACCTTAATCCTTCATCACATACCCCACTCCCCGCATGGTATGCAACAATTTCTTGGGGTAATTCTTGTCGATTTTTTTACGCAGGTGATTGATGTAAACATCGATCACATTCGTAAAAGTGTCAAAATTATAATCCCAGACGTGTTCGGCGATCATAGTGCGGGTTAACACCTTACCCTTGTTTCGCATAAAATATTCCAAGAGGCTGTATTCCTTTCCGGTGAGTTCAATCTCCTCCCCGTTTCGGTTGACCTTGTGGCTGACCAGGTCGAGGGTCAGGTCATCGATTTGCAGGACCGTTTTCGTGTCCGCTTTGCCGCGCCGCAGGAGCACCCGCACACGCGCCAACAGCTCGGAAAAAGCAAAGGGCTTGGTCATGTAATCGTCGGCACCCTTGTTGAGGCCGCGCACCTTGTCCTCGACCGAATCCTTGGCGGTCAACAAAATCACGGGGGTGTCAATGGTGCCCTCCCGGATCTGCCGCAGAACCTCCAGACCCTCAATTCTGGGAAGCATGAGATCGAGAATGATGAGGTCATACTGGTTTTCCCGGGCCATGTGAAGACCTTCCTCACCGTCGTAAGCCACATCGACGGCGTAGGTTTCCTCTTCCAATCCTTTTTTGATGAAACCGGCGACTTTTTTTTCGTCTTCGACCACCAGGATCCTCATCTACTTCACATCCCACTTCTGCTGTTTTTTATGGAGTTCGATTTCCCCCTTGAGCATGGCGATATGTTTTTCACAATCCTTGTAAATGGCCGAATACATGGCGCGGCAACTTTCGTCATTGGCATCGATCATGGCCTGCTTGCAGATACCGGCCGCTTCCTTGGCGGCTTCCAGCGCCTTCAGGATATTTTCGTTAAACTTTTTGGCCATCAGGAATCCTTCTGAATTTTTTGCCTCATTTTAGCATTATTTCCAAAACGGGGCGGGTTGATTTCTGCATTCCCTTTTACCGACGTCACCCGGAAAAAGATCCCGCTTGGCCCTCACTAACAGGTTGCTGAAAAACTCTTTCGGGTGTCATTCCGAGCCGCAATGCGGCAAAAATCTTGCCCGAAACCCTTGCCCAGCTTGAATTTACCAATCCGGCTAGATCCTTCGGGGAGTTTATCCTGAGCTTGCCGAAGGTCTCAGGATGACATTTTCGTAGTTTTTCAGCAACCTGCTCATATTGAAGCGGAACAGAGGGGGATCAGGAATCGCCCGAACCGTCCGCTTTGTCCGGCGCCTTATGAAACATGACTTTCACCAGGATGATCCCCAGGGCCAAGCCAAAAAACGGAAGCATGTTGACCATCTCTGCCACAAACCGCCCCACGCCGCCGTAGTTTTTTATCAAGTCGGTTAAAATCGGGTGTCCGGACTGCTCCACCCAATAGAAAATCAGGTTGATGATCACCCCGCATCCGAAACCGATAAATGCGCCAAAACCGTAGTAAATGAACTTCATGAAATCCATAGAGGAAGGGTCCGGCCTGGTTCCCTCCGAGGGAGATACAGGTTAACTTATTATACAATCCACAACCCGAATATCCAATACAGGGGATCTAAAATCACGCCCGGCCCCCGGAAGAAAATCCCTGTTCCGGGGCACCTTGAATTCAATGATTTTGCCATTTACCGACCCCTTTGGCCTGCATTTTAAGGAAGAAGATCGCCGCTATCGGAAGTTTTTGGCGGTTCCCGCCGGTCCATTCGGCTTGACCCTACATGAGGTCGATATTACAATAAGTTCCTTAAGTTTCCCAAATCCTGAGATCGAAACTCCCCGGGCAGGTAAACCAACGCCTTCCTCGTTTCAAGCTGGAGGCCACAGAAATGAAGTACGAAACGGTCATCGGGTTGGAAGTTCATACCCAGATGAAGACCCGAACCAAGATCTTCTGCGCCTGTTCCACCGAATTCGGGCGGACCGCGAATGAAAACACCTGCCCCATTTGCCTGGGAATGCCCGGGGTGCTTCCGGTGCTCAACAAGCGGGCATTGGAGTTGGCCGTGCGCGCCTGTCTGGCGACCCATTGCACCATTAATCCCCTGAGCCGGTTCGACCGGAAGAACTATTTTTATCCCGACCTCCCCAAAGGGTACCAGATCTCCCAGTTTTCCCTGCCGATCGGGGAGTACGGGCATATCGACCTGCCGGCCAACGGAAATTCACGGAGAATCGGCCTTCGGCGGATCCATATGGAAGAAGACGCCGGCAAGCTGATCCATGGCGAGAACCTGGGACAACCCGACAAAAGCTATGTCGATTTCAACCGGACTGGGATTCCGCTCATCGAGATCGTCAGCGAACCCGACTTGCGGTCGCCCGAGGAAGCCCGCGATTACCTGAACCGGCTGAAATCCATCCTCCAGTACGCCGGGGTCAGCGACTGTGACATGGAAAAGGGGAGCCTGCGGTGCGACGCCAACATCTCCCTCCGCCCGGTGGGACAGAAGGAATTCGGGATCCGGACGGAGCTGAAAAACCTCAACTCCTTCAAATTTGTCCAGAAAGCCATCGAGATCGAAGTCCAGCGGCAGACCCGCATCCTTGACCAGGGGGACCGCGTCGTTCAGGAAACCCGTCTCTATGATGCCGACCGGAACGAGACCTTCTCCATGCGCAGTAAGGAAGAAGCCCATGATTACCGGTATTTTCCCGAACCCGACCTGGTTCCCGTCGTGGTTGAGGCAACGTGGCTCGAGGAAATCCGGCGCTCCATCCCCGAATTGCCGGACCAGAAGCGGGAACGCTTCGTCCGGGATTACCAGATTCCCGAATATGATGCCGAGGTCTTAACCTCTTCCCGCGCCCTCGCCGACTACTACGAGCAAAGCGTGTCGCTGGGCGCCGGGGCCAAGACCGCCAGCAACTGGATCATGGGGGAACTCCTGCGCGAATTGAATAACGATGAACGCGACATCGAGTCGTGCCCCGTCGCCCCAGCCGCCCTGGCGGAAATGGTTCAACTGGTGGAAAACGGGACCCTCAGCGGGAAAATGGCCAAAACCGTTTTCGAGGAAATGTACCGAACCGGGAAACCGGCAAAACAGATTGTAGCGGATCAAGGATTGATCCAGATCAGCGACCGCACGGCCATCGAAAAAATGATCGACGAGATCATCGCGGCCAATCCCGGCCAGACCGAAGAGTACCGCGCCGGCAAGGTGAAATTGATGGCCTTTTTCGTCGGCCAGACCATGAAAGCCAGCAAGGGGAAAGCCAATCCCCAGATCGTTAACGAAGTCCTCAAAGAAAAACTGGGATAAGAAAGCCGAATATGCAAACTCAAACTTCCATCTCGACAAAACCGGCGCCGGGAGAGGGCTCCTTCCCGATCACCGGGACAACCTGGCTGTGGGTCCTTACCACCGTGTTCCTGGTATTCCTGAGTTCCGTTGTGGTGGCAGGGGAAAAAATCTGGTCCGAGGACAAACGGTTCGTGGATAATGGGGACCGGACGATCACCGACACGCAGACCGGGCTCATGTGGATGAAGCAGGACTCGTACCAGCTCACCGGAGAATGGTTGAGTTGGTATGAGTCGGTCAAGTTTGTACAGCAATTGAACCAGGACGGATTCGCCAATTATATCGACTGGGAAATGCCCACCGTCGACCAACTGCGCGCCCTTTACGATCCAAAGAAAACCAACGGCGCCCAGGCGGGATCGGAGATGACCCTCCATTTCGACCCGATTTTTGCCGGGAACGGTTCGGGCTCGCTTTGGACGGTGGAAAACAACGGCGTGTATAACGCCTTCGGTGTCGTTCTCAATACAGGGCAACGGTTCAACAGCGCCAAGGACAACAAGGCGCGCAAGGCGGTTCGGGCAGTACGGCGGGCCAATCCCTGATGTTTATCCCTTATTATTTTCGCGAGGCAGATTCCATGAAGTCCTTTGGCTGGATCCCCCTGTTGGCCCTTGTCCTGTTTTGTCTCCCGGCGCCCGCCGAGTCCACTTATCCCTCAAAATCGGTTGCCCATTGGGACCTTTCCGTATCCAAAGAGCAGAACGATCCCGATTATGAAAAAGTGCGGAGCCTGGTCGAGGCGAAAAAATATTCCCAGGCGTTGATTCTTCTCGAACAAAAACACAGGGAGTTGCCGTCCGAGATGACCCCGGTCGTTCTGAAAGCCTTCGTCCTCAACGAAATGGGAGAGTATAAAGACGCACTCAATACCGTGCTGGGAGGGTACAAGGAAATGCGCCGCCACCCCGCGGTGCATTTCGCCTTTTGCCAGATCCACCGTAACCTGGGACACGGGGAAACCTCCCGCCGCGGTTGCGAAATCGCCGCCGAGCAAAATCCCAAGGCCCCCGAAACCCACTACGAACTGGCGCGGACCCTGTCCACCCTGGGAGAAATGCGGGATGCCAATTCCGAACTGGCCCGCGCGGCGGAACTCGACCCCAAAAACCCCCTCTATCCCTTCGAGCGGGGAATGAATTTCTTTTACCTGAACGACAACGCGAATGCGGAAAAAGCGTTTCTGAAAGCTCTCGAAGCCGATCCGAAACATCTGGAATCGAGTTACCAGTTGGGATACCTGATGGCCGCAGAAGGAAAAACCGACGCCGCACGCAAATACCTGAAGCCGGTGATTCAATCGGGCAAGAACCATCCCGACGTCCAGTCCGCCCATCTTCTTATGGACTATGTCAACAAGGGAGAAACGGACAAATTGCCCCTGAAAGTCGTTCCGCATGATTACCACCTGGGGCGGTCCAAGGCCCTTTACCAATCCGGCGATTACGGGCCGGCCCTCATTGAGATCGAGACCGCGGCCCGGTTGAAGCCCGACAATCTGCAAATCCAGGAAATTCTGGTGGGACTTTACAGCATTCTCCTGCGGGTCACCGAATCGGAAAAGGCGGTGACTCACCTGATCGATATAGCGAAGGATAATCCCGAAACGCAGGCCAAGGGATTCCAGGAGTTGGGGGACCTGCAAATTTTGCGGGGGAACCTCAAGGAGGCGCACAATAACTATGAAAAGGCCCGTGGCCTGGCGGATCCCAATAAAATCGCCCAGATCTCGCTGGATGAATTTCCCGAAGACCTCTCTTCCCCCCCCTCCAACTTTGACCCGAATGAGCTCTATATCAAGCCCACCGAGGCTCTTAACCGCAAGGGAGAGGTCTTCGCTCATTACGGCATGCATAACCGGGCGATCGCCAATTATTCTCTGGTGGTGCGGATGGACTCCAACCATTTGATGGCCATGCTGAACACAGCGGCCTCATACCATTTGAGCGGACAAAACAATCGCGCGATTTCTATTCTGGAGCGACTGCTGATTTCTCATCCCAACCACGAGCACATCATCGCGCACCGGATTTTGCTGGCAAAAGCTTATTTAAAAAGCGGCAATATGGGCGAAACCTTCAAAAATCTCGAAGTGATCATGCAAATCAACCCCTCGGCCCGCCAAGCCATTTTGAAGGACCCGGCTTTCAAGGAAATCCAGGATCACGAGGCTTTTAAAAAAATCATCCATTGAGCCCATCGGATTTCGGAATATCGGCCTAAGGGTACAAATGTGAAGTCGCTCTGTCCCCGGTGATCGCTATTAAAATTTGACATAAATTAATTTTCTTGATAGTACTGTCAAAATTACGCTTCAAAATGCTCATTTCCTTTTAAATTGGGAAATCAACGTACTTCAGGAGACACTCCATGATGCCCAACAGGCCGTTCCTTGGTTTGCCCTCGAAAAAACTTGTCATGAGCCTGGGCTTCATCGCGTTTCTCCTTTCCACCTCGCCTTTAATGGCTCAGGATCCGATCTGTAAAAATGGCCTTCGGGACCTGAAGGGAAGTTTTGACGTTTTACAGGGACGGGGGGGAATCTGGGCCTATCTGGAGCAAACACCCGGCCTTCGGGACAGTTCCATGCTCGGTCTTCAGGTCGATGGTAAACTTCAGCGGTTGATCGTCGTGCTTGAAACCATGTGCAAGGACGGCAAAACCCCGACCATGGAATCCTTCAATGGTATTCAGAGCCTGATCGGGGATGCCCGGGTCCTGTTCAACCTCAATACCGACAAAACCACCTCTGAAGAAATCCTCACCAAAGTCAAAGCGATCATTAAAAGTAGTGACGACCTGTTAGCCAGCCTTGGCCAGTAAAATCAAAACCCCAAACCCCAGTCTGCCTTTAGAGGGAAGTCCTGCGCCGGATTTTACGGGAACCGATCAGGAGGGCCGACAAGTCAAACTGAGCGGTTTTAAGGGGAAGAAGAACGTCGTCCTGTATTTTTATCCCAAGGATATGACTCCCGGATGCACCACCGAAGCCTGCGATTTCCGGGATCAATTCAAAAAATTCAAGGATACCGCCATCCTCGGCGTCAGCACCGACCCCGAGGAACGCCACCTTAAATTCATCGAAAAATATTCCCTTCCGTTCAGCCTGATCGCCGATACCGGTCAGGACATCGCCCGCCGATATGGCGTATGGCAGGAAAAGAGCCTCTATGGGCGGAAATTCATGGGAATCGTCCGTTCGACCTTTGTGATCGACAAAAAAGGCAACCTGCGAAAAGTGTTTCCCAAGGTCAAGGTCAAAGGCCACGTCGACGAAGTACTTCAAACGCTTAAAGAGATTTAAGCGCTCCTCAAGAACGCTTCATTTCCCCTCACCCTTCATCAATCTCTCAATATCCCGCACCGATTTGGGAACTTTTCGGGACATGTTCCGGCATCCGTCGTGGGTGATCAGCAGATTGTCCTCAATCCGGATCCCGATTTTTTCATCGTAAACCTTGCCGCCGATCCGGAGCCGGAATTTGCCATATAATCCCGGTTCGTTGCTGATCAGCCAGCCCGGCTTCATCGGCTGGTCCGCATAATTCCGATAGGGATCTCCATCGTGTTCCTGTTCCCCCATCAGATGACTCACCCCGTGGGGCCGGTAATCATAAGCCAGCTTCCATTTGCCTCCCAAGCCCTTGAATTTCTCTTCAAGCCCGGAATTGACCGCGTTCCAGCATATCGCATTGAGTTCCTTGATGGTGCCACCGGGCCGGGCCCCCTTCTCGACCTGGAGTTGGGCGTTTAAAACAATTTCGTAAAGCATGCGTTGCATGGGATTGAACCGCCCCGAGGCAGGAACGGTCCGGGAAATATCCGCATGCATCGTCATCCAGCGTACTCCGAAATCCATCAGAACCAACTCACTCTTCGAAAACTCGTCATCATTTTTCATGTAGTGCAGAACGGTCGCATTGGGCCCGGACGCAATGATCGAAGGGAAACTCAGGCCGTAAGAAGACCTCATGATCATCTGCCCTTCCAAAAAACCCTGGACTTCATATTCTCTTTTGAAGCTGTGGAAACTTTTCAACGTCTCTTTAAAGGCGGTCGCGGTAATGTCCTGGGCTTTCTGGGTATTGTCCACATCGAATTTATCGAGCGGAAGCCGAAGATCGAAGTGGTTTTTCATGATGTTTGAAACCGGGTTTTTTCCGGCACCCCATGATCTCACCCAGCCGTGAACCCGTGTTTTGAATTTCCAGTTGTGGTCGCCGGTCACATTTTTCGCCCGCCCGTTCACCTTTCCTTCCATCCAAAGCAAGCCGATCTGACGGGGCCTGGTTTTCAGAAACCTTTTTTTGAGGACATGTTTCAACTCGTCCATATCCCGGACATCCTGGATCCCGGTCACCTGCCGAACTTCCCGAATGCTCTTTGGATCTCCCACCCCAAAACGAATCCCGTCCCAAAATTCCTTTGCCGGATCTTTTCGAGGAAGAAACAAAACCTCGCGCGATTCCTTCGACAACGGGTCGAGTAGCAACACCACCTGGTGCTGGTTGATGCCCGTGAGATACATGATGGCCGGTTCCTGGTAGGTGGGACAATGGGCATAGGCCCACACCGTTTCCCCTCCGGGACCGTAAGGAACGCCGGTAAGAACCATCACCCTTTTTTCCCTATCCATGATCTCCTGCCGCCGTTTCCGGTACCGCTCCTTCGCGCGGACGCCCGCCCCTCCATCCCGGAATATTCCCGTATATATTTTTTTTAACGCCATAATCCGCCTGTCATGATGTGAGATTGAAATCGATTGATCTGAAAACGAGAAGCCGGTATAACACCAACCAGAACGATTCAAGGCCTTGCGTTGCCGTTGAATTCAGGCCGACCCGTAATTCATCATTATAGGAAGAACAGCGGCCAATTCCAATCGGCATGAGGAGAAAAAATGTGCGGACGCTATTCGCTCGCCAAACCGGGCCGGGCGATCGAACAACATTTTCCCCCCCTTAAAATGGGGGCTTCTCACCCGGCGCGGTACAACATCGCCCCGACACAGCCGGCGCCGGTCATCGTGCACAGGGAAGGTGAAAGAATTTTTCAGATCATGCGTTGGGGCCTGGTCCCTTCCTGGGCCCAGGATAAAAAAATGGCCTCGCGCCTGATCAATGCGCGGGCCGAAACGCTCTCCGAAAAACCCAGCTTCAAGAACTCCTTTAAAACCCGCCGCTGTCTTGTTCCCGCCGACGGTTTCTTCGAATGGAAAACAGATGGAAAAAGCAAACGGCCGCATTATATTTTTCTGAAATCCAAAGACCTGTTTGCCATGGCCGGGATTTGGTCCCAATGGGATCGGGAAGAAACGCCTCTTCTCACTTATTCGATCATCACCACCCCGGCCAATTCCCGGCTCGCTCCCCTACATCCTAGAATGCCGGTCATTCTCGCACCGGAAAATTACGGGGCCTGGCTCGACCCTGCAACCGAAGCCATCCACCTGCAATCCCTCCTCGCTCCCTACCCGTCCGATTTCATGGATCACTATGAAATTTCCGGGCTGGTGAACTCCCCCGCACACGATGCCCCTGAAATTCTTGCTCCCCTGGGCTGATCCGGCGAATTATTTTTTCCGAAAATAACCCAGCCATTCCCGGTCTTTCCGCCGGTCCACGGAATGGGGGGTTTTCTCGAGGTGCTCGATCTCGAATCGGGGTGAGAAGTGGTGCAGGATATCGTCCCGCGTGGTGTTGAATGGGGGGCCACCGGATTCGTTGGTTTGATAGAACAGGCCGAGAAGACAGGCGCCGGGTTTGAGAATCCGGCATGCGGTATTCACATACGCCGGGCGTTCCCGGGGAGAAATGGCGCAAAAAAAAGTCTGCTCCAGCATCAGATCGAACGCCCCGTCGTATTGCGACTCCAGATCAAAGAAATTCCTCTGCATCGGGGTCCCCCTGAGTCCCCGTTCAGCGAGAGCCCGCGACACATGATCGACTGCGCCGGCGGTAAAATCCACCGCCGTCACCTCAAATCCCTTTTCGGCGAGATGCAACACCTCATGCCCCCGTCCGCAACCGGGAACGATCACCCGGCAGGGTGCAATGGAATTCTCCTCGATCCAACGGGACAGCGGGGGCGAAGCCCGGCCCAGATCCCAGCCCAGATCGTTTTTTTCGTAATGATCCTGCC
>PCWF01000024.1:0-2024 GCA_002796165.1 Nitrospinae bacterium CG11_big_fil_rev_8_21_14_0_20_56_8 | reverse complement strand
CGGCGCGAGGTTCAGTCATGGTTCACGGTTGTACCGGGGCCGCACACCGGAATCCCCCGGTGATGAAGCGGCTTTCCGGTTCATTATGATCACGTTGGGAATGGCGCAGAAACTGGGGAACGCTCCCCCATGACCCACCCCGGACCACTTTTTGAGACCCCGTTTGGGGTCCCGTGGGATTTTTCTTCGGGCTGGTGCGGTAATAATCCGGCGCATACCAATCCATGACCCATTCCCAGACATTGCCCGATACGTCGTACAGGCCATAAACATTGGGTTCCTTTTGTCCCACGCTGTGAGTCTTTTGTCCGGAATTGTTTCCCCCCCAGGCAAAATTTTCCGGGAAATCGTCGCCCCAGTAAAACGGACCGCCGGTCCCGCCCCGGGCGGCCTTTTCCCATTGCGCCTCGGTTGGCAGAGTCTTGTTCATGCGGCGGCAAAATTCCAGCGCTTCGGCAAAGGTCACCTTCTCCACCGGGCAATGCGAGCAATCCCGGAAATAACTCGGGTTGACTCCCATCACCCATTGGTACTGAAGCTGAGTCACTTCGAACTTGTCGATGTAAAATTCGCCCAGCAGAACCGAATGAACCGGGTGTTCATCGGGGCGTCCCGCGCGACTCCCCATCCGGAATTCCCCCGCCGGAATACGGACCATTGCGGATAACCGCTTGAACTCGGCCACCTCTTCCGCTTTCTTCTCCTGCAAGAGCTGAAGCAGTTTTTGCGAATCGGGCGGAGCCCCATCCGCGTGAGCGAAAATCACCCCTTCGAGCAGTAAAGCAAGAGCCCAAGCCATTATTAGGAATGTGGATCGACGGATCATATTCGCTTCGTTTCATTTCCGTGACATTGTGGGTTTCGGTTCAACCCATCCAGGTTAGAGAGGGATATTGAAAAACCGGGCCAGATGGTCGATGGGAGCGCGGCCCATGGCCTCAACCGCTTCCCTGGCGTTTCCCCCGATGTGAGGAGTCACCATCAGGTTGGGCAGGGCCAGCAAGTTTTTATTGCCGGGAGGTTCATCGGGAAAGACATCCAGCGCGGCTCCGCCCAGTTTCCCCTCTCTCAATCGCACCTCCAGGGCCCGAAGATCCACCACCTCCCCCCGGCTGGTATTTATTAAAAACGCCAAAGGTTTCATGCGATCGAGACAACTTCCATCGACCATGTTCCGGGTAAGATCCGTCAGGGGGACATGCAGGGAGATAAAATCGGCCGTGGATATCAGCTCATCAAACCCGGCGGGATGCGCCCCCTGCTCACGGCAGAATGCGGACTTATCGACGATGTCGCACACCAGAACCCGGCAACCGAATGGTCCCAGAAGCCGGACCACCTCACTCCCGATATGGCCGCAACCCACAATGCCGACGGTTTTTCCCTCCAACTGGATGCCACCCTCCTTTTGCCAAAATCCCCGTTTCAACTGGTAACCCGTGACAAATGCGTTGTGCGCAAGCCCGAGGATAAAGCAAAGGGTCAACTCGGCTACCGACCTGCGATTGACCCCCGGCGTCCATCCCAGGGCCACGTTATGGCGTGCAAGAGCCTCCGTGTCGATATTGTCAAGTCCCACTCCAAACTTGGCCACCATTTTCAACCGGGGCAGGGAAGCCAAAACTTCCTCGCTGATCGTGTCCCGGCCCACCAGAACTGCATCGGCATCGAGCAAAAACTCGATCAACTCGGGTTCGTTCAGATACCGGTCTCTCGTATTGAAAACCGCTCCCGGAAACAGGGTGGACAACTCATTTTTCAATACCGGAGATTTGCAAAACGCGGGAGGGGTCACCGCTACCCGCGGTTCAACTGCAGACATACGTGTTCATCCGAAAATCTGAGTTACGATTGAAGCTCCGGCGACATAGGTACCGATCGCCGAACCCATGTTGGCAAGGAAAAAAATCAGCAAAACCCGGATCACCCGGTTTTTCCACCACATTGAAAAAACTCCGACATCATCGCGAAGCCGTTCAAAATCCTCTACCTTGGGTTTACGCAGGTACGATTCCATCAATCCC
>PCWF01000001.1 GCA_002796165.1 Nitrospinae bacterium CG11_big_fil_rev_8_21_14_0_20_56_8 | reverse complement strand
CGAAGGGCTAAATCCTTATGGTTACTTATTTTTGCAACCAAGTACTAGTTCTCTTTCTCAAAGGAGAGTGTCGAGCAGTTCCTTCCTCTTTCGTTTGTACTCTTCCTCGTCGATCAGGTTCTTTTCCCGCAGGTTTTTAAGGAATTCCAGTTTCTTTTCCAGTTCGGGGTCCGCGGCGGGAGTTTGTTTCCCCGCAGGGGATTGGGAAGCGGGAGCCCGGGAGGAGGTAGGGGCGGCCCGCATCTTGCGCGGAACTTTTCCCTCAACGGGGTCCGGCAGTTGCGCCTCGGCCATGATCCAGTTTTCATCCGTGCGGTCCACCAGAAGTTTTTTGGTGACGTGATATTTCTGCCCCTTTTTCAGCGTCAACCGCCACGTGCTTCCTCCCCATTCGGGAAGAATTCCGCTGGAGTAGTTCTGGCCGCGAATGGAATCGAGTTTCCAATGGATCGTGTTGGGGGTCACGAAAATATTGCCCGACGTCGAACCCCCCGGAGTTTCATATTTGAAAGCGATGACCCGGCCAGGCCGGGCATGACGGAGGGCCTTGGCGAAAATCTCCGATACCTCGTCGATTTCTTTCAGGGTGAACACCGATTTTTCCTTTCCCAGGAGAGACAGTTCCTGGTAGTGGAGCGCGTACAGGTGTTTGCGGACCTCCTCCTCGGAAATATTGAAGGGATGCACCAGTTTCAGTTCGGCCACTTCGCTTCCGGCCTCCAACTGGGGTTTGTACATGAGGGTCAGCCCGCCTTTTTCGAGCTTGCGGACATTTTTAGTGGCGCAGGCGGAAAACATCAGGCCTACCACCAGGAGCAGACTGGCGAAGGGAGCGATGGACCGGCAAAAAGATGCGGAGGAGATCATGACGGGACGCACTCTTTCCGTGCCACCAGAGAGGCAAAAGCTTTTTCCTCCTCCGGACGATCCACTTCGCGGTAGCGAAGAATCCGGAACCCGGCGAAGGCGCGTAGCAGTTCGTTCGGCTCCAGGACCCATTCCTTCTTGAAGGAGCTGTATTTCAGGTAGTCCATGGTGAACGTCTCGTAAAAGAGCAACCCCCCGGGACGCAAGGCATTGCGGATCGAGGGAAACAGGTTGCGGTCGAGGAAATTGAAGCACAGGATGAGGTCGTAGGCGTCGGTCTCAAAGGATATACTATCCAGATCGGCAATAACTGTCGAAATTTTAATATTTTTTTCGTTAGCGAGCCGTTCGGCTTTTGCCAGGGCCACCTCCGAGATGTCCAAGGCGGCCACCTGGTACCCCCGTTCGGCGGCGTAAATGGAGTTTCGGCCTTCTCCGGCGGCGAGGTCCAGGGCCCGGCCGCCCCCGGCCAGCAGGTCCCGGTTGAGGACCAGCCATTCGCTGGGGTCCCTGCCCGAGATATAGTCGGGGCCGGTGTATTTCTGGTTCCACTTTTCCTTGTCTTTCTGGGACATGAGGCCAGGATTTGAATGGGTATCAGGAACCCCGGCGAGTTTTCCGGATCCGGATCGGCGCTTAAGAATGGGGTTCCCCTTTATAACATTTTGGGTAAAATAATATCAAGGTCTTAGGCAATTACTTGACAAGCGGGTTTTTTTTGAAATATTATGTACAATTCGTTTGTTCCGTAAGCGGAGAGTTCCGGTTTCCCCCCGTGTCGGGGTCCGTTTACATACCATTTCTGGAGTGAATAAGATGTTTGCAGTTTTAGCGACGGGCGGGAAGCAGTATAAAGTTTCCCAGGGAGATGTGATCGAGGTGGAGAAGCTGGACCACCCCGTGGGAGAAAAGGTGACTCTCGACCGGATTCTGATGGTCGGTGAGGGAGAAAAGGTGGAGGTGGGTTCCCCGTATCTGGAGGGGTGTTCCGTTACCTTGGAGGTGACCGAGCAACTCAAGGGACCCAAGCTCATCATTTTCAAGATGAAGCGCAGAAAAAATTATCGCCGTAAGACGGGGCACCGGCAACAGTACACCCGGCTCAAGGTGACCGGGATCAACGCGAAGTAATTTTTTTATTTGAGGAAGACTTATGGCTCACAAGAAAGGCCAGGGCAGTACATCCAACGGCCGCGACAGCATTGGTAAACGGCTCGGTGTCAAACGGTACGGCGGACAATTGGTTAAGGCAGGAGAGATCCTCGTCCGGCAGAGGGGGACCTCTTTTCACGCCGGGGCCAACGTGGGGTTGGGAAGCGATTATACCCTGTTCTCGAAAATTCCCGGCGTGGTGAAATTCGAACATCTCACCCGGAAAAAACAGAAGATCAGCGTTTATCCTTCAAACTGAAACGGACCTTCTCACAGTTCCAGACCGATTTATCTGATTGCGGACCCAACTTCGGTTTGGTCCCGCCGCAAGGTTTTCCCACCATTTCCCACCGAGTCCGCGCCGCGTTTCCAAGCTTGCGGGATTCATCCTGGCCATGTTCGTCGATCAAGTCGAAATTGAGGTTCGCTCTGGAAACGGGGGAGAGGGTTGCCGCAGTTTTCGCCGCGAAAAATTCGTGCCTTACGGCGGACCCGATGGGGGCGACGGCGGGAAGGGCGGTGACGTGGTGTTCGAGACCGATCCCAATCTCTCCACCCTGATCGATCTGAGGTACCAGCGCAATTACCACGCCGAAAACGGTCACGACGGGAAAGGCCGCAACATGACCGGGAAGAGTGGTGTGGATTGTGTGATCCGGGTTCCTCCCGGCACCCTGGTGAAGATGGCCAGGACGGGGGAGATCCTGGCGGACCTCACCGAACCCGGGGTTCGCTTCTCCGTGGCGCGTGGGGGAAAGGGGGGGCTGGGAAACACCCGGTTCAAATCCTCGGTCAACCGCGCCCCGCAAAAATTCACTCATGGAGCCGAGGGAGAGAACAAGTTCCTCACTCTGGAGCTGAAACTTCTGGCCGATGTCGGAATTGTGGGGCTTCCCAATGCCGGAAAATCGACCCTTATTTCCCGGATTTCCAACGCCCATCCAAAAATCGCCGATTATCCTTTCACCACCCTCGTCCCGCAATTGGGCATCGTGCGGGTTGAAGACTACCATTCCTTTGTTGCCGCTGACATTCCCGGGTTGATTGCCGGGGCGCATGAAGGGAAGGGGCTCGGCCTCCGGTTTTTGCGGCATGTGGAACGGACGCGTCTGCTCGTCCACCTGGTGGATTTTTCCGCAACCGGGTCGGTGGATCCCGTGGCCGACATCAATGTCGTTCAAAACGAACTCGCGCAATTCAGCCCGGAGTTGGCCTTGAAACCGCAGATCCTCGTTCCCTCCAAGATGGATGACCCGGTCGCACGGCAAAAACTGAAGGAACACGAGACCCGACTGCGCGAGTTAAACTCCCGCCTGATCCCGATTTCCGCCGTGAGCGGGGAGGGGATCGCCGACCTGTTATGGAGCATCAAGAACGAACTTCAGGGGCAGAAGCTGAAACTGGGGGATAGGTTGGAGTAACCGGAATTGGGGCGGGCTTTATTGAACCATGAAGTCCTTGAACTTCACTTTTTTGACCCGCCCGCTTCCCTCGATGTTTTTGTTGAAATCGTTTTGCAGGCGTTTCTGGAGTTTTTCCTTCACGTAGAGCACGTCATTGTAGAACTTTCGTGCCAGAAACTGCTCCACGGTGGCCACCATCACTTTTTCATACACGGGCAGAGCCTGGCGAACCAGGAGGGCCGTCGCCTCGTCGCTCAGAGTGACCTCCAGGGTGAAACTGAGCACGCGGATATCGCTCACGTTATAGGCGATCGGCATGATGGTGCCCAGGGTGACTGAAAGATTCTGCTCGGACAGGGCCGTTGCCAACCCTTCGCCTTCTCCTTCCACCGTGACGGAATCTCCCAGCGTTTTGGATTGTGCCAGTTCCTTGGCGATGTCGGAGGTTTTTTCCGCCTGGGCTCCGGCCACCGGTGCGAGGGTCTGAGCTTTTGGGGCTTTTTCCCCCGGTTTAGGTTCGGCCGCCGCCGGGGCCTTGGCTCCGGGCTCCGCCGGGGCGGTTGATTTCTCTGCGGACGGGACTTGCGGGGCGGCTTCCTCCTGCGGTTTAGGAGTCAATTCATCGGGAACCTTGGATTCCTTTTTGTCCACCTTGGCCAATTCCGCCGGGGCAAAGGTTTTAAGACCGAAATAAGCCCCGGCACCTGCGAGAACCAGCGCCAACACGCTCCCCGCGGCGATCAGTTTGCCGGTTTTGGTGGTCGGGAGAGGAATGGGACCGAGCTTCTTCCGGGGAACGACGTCGCCGATATCCTCTTCCTCCTCGTCCTCTTCATATTCGCCGTAATCTTCACCGAGATCTTCCCCTTCGCCCTCCTCTTCTTCCTCGCCTTCCTCTCCTTCACCCTCTTCCTCTTCTTCGCCTTCTTCCTCCTCCTCTTCTTCCTCGCCTTCTTCTCCTTCCCCCTCTTCCTCTTCAGCTTCCTCGGCCGCGGGTTCGGCGCCGCCTTCTATCTGCTCGTTCAGTTCATTCTGTTCCTCAAACGCCTTGGCCCAGAGGTCCTCCTCGGATTCACCGCCTTCTGCGCCTTCTTCCCCCTGGGCTTCTTTGGTGGCAGACTCGGCGCCCCCATCCATTTTTTCATTCAGATCATTCTGTTCCTCAAATGCCTTGGACCAGAGATCCTCCTCAGACTCACCGCCCTTTTCGCCCTTTTCTTCTGCTTCTTCCGTAGCGGTTTCGCCAGCGTCCATTTTCTCGTTCAGTTCGTTCTGTTCCTCAAACGCCTTGGACCAGAGGTCTTCATCGCCCGGCGCTT
>PCWF01000040.1 GCA_002796165.1 Nitrospinae bacterium CG11_big_fil_rev_8_21_14_0_20_56_8 | reverse complement strand
TATTACTTCGGTCTGGGGCAGGTGCTGTCCCTGGACAATTTAAAAATGCAACGGGACCGCCTGCACGGTTTTTACGAGCATCATGCCGTAGAGATGAGCCTGGGTTTCATCCTGGTTTATATTCTGGTCGCGGGATTGTCCCTTCCGGGCGCAACCATACTGACGTTGGGGGGTGGGGCGATTTTCGGCTCGGTGATGGGCACGCTGTTCGTCAACATCGGCGCCACGCTGGGCGCCACGATCGCGTTCCTGGCCGCGCGGTTCCTCCTGCGCGACTGGGTGGAGGGGAAGTTTGGAGAAAGGCTCCAAGCCTTCAACCAGGGGTTTTCCAGAAGCGCCCTCAATTACCTTCTTTTTTTGCGCCTGGTGCCGCTGTTTCCCTTCTTTGTGGTGAACCTGGTATCGGGGCTGACGCGGATTCCCCTCCGGACCTACTTTTTCGGGACGATGTTCGGCATTCTTCCGGGAACCTTCGTTTACGCCAATGCGGGGAGCAACCTCGCGGCCATCAATTCGCTGTCGGACATCGCATCTCCGGGTATGCTGGGAGCTTTTGCCCTTTTGGGTTGCTTCGCGCTCGTGCCGACGTTGTACCGGAAGTTCAAAAACCGCAAGACCCCCGCTCCGGCCACCGACCTTTAGAAGACTTAACCCAAAGCCTCCAGGGGCGCGTTTTTCCCAGTTTGTCATTCCGAGGAACCCTTCGGCAGGCTCAGGGCAGGCTCCGTGACGCGGAATCTGGCCCCGATTAAGCGGGGAGCATGGGCAAAAGCCGTTCCGGCAAGATCCTTCGCCCGCGCTCGGGATGACACCCGGATTGAATTTCGGGATTATATCCGGAGTGTTCCCCTGAAGTTTTCAGGGGCACTCGAACAACCCCCCGCAATAAATCTGATTTTGTTCGGCGCTCTTATGGGTTTTGACTCGGGCGAAATGGCCTCATTTCCCCCCCTTCTGATTGGTGCCCCGCTCCGTTTGCCGTTATAATGGCATCTGGAGTGATTTTTCCTCTACCAACCTTATCTGGCAGGAGCGTGCGATGAAAATCGGATTCGTGGGCCTCGGGAAAATGGGCGGCAACATGGTCGAACGTTTGCTGAACGGAGGGCACGAAGTGGTGGTCTTCGACCGTTCTCCCGAAATGATCGCGCTGGGTGCGGAAAAGGGAGCCGAACCCTCCGCATCGCTGGCGGACCTGATTTCCCGCTTGCCGGAAAAAAAAGTGGTCTGGCTCATGGTCCCCGCCGGTGAGGGGGTGGACGAATGCATCCATGAGTTGGAGAAAGGTCTTTTGGCGGGTGACATTCTGGTGGATGGGGGAAATTCGAACTGGAAGGATTCCCGCCGCCGCTCACACGATCTTTTCGAGAAAAAGGGTCTGCATCTGGTGGACTGCGGCACCAGCGGTGGGGTGTGGGGATTGCAGAACGGGTATTGCCTGATGTATGGCGGGCACCGCGAAGCCTGCCATTTCCTGGAACCGGTGTTGCGCACGCTGGCCCCGGCCAATGGTTACCTGCATTGTGGCGGAAGCGGGGCGGGGCACTTTGTCAAAATGGTCCACAACGGGATCGAATATGGCCTGATGCAGGCCTACGCCGAGGGTTTTGAAATCCTGGAACATTCTCCCTTCGAGCTCGATGTTTGCGCGGTTAGCCAGCTCTGGCAACATGGAAGCGTGGTTCGATCCTGGTTGCTGGAGCTGGCGGCCCGGGCGTTTGCCGAGGATCCCAAACTGACCGGTATCAAGGACTACGTTCAGGACAGCGGGGAAGGCCGCTGGACGGTGCAGACCGCAATGGAACTGGACGTTCCCGTTCCCGTCATCGCGCATTCCCTGTTTGCCCGCTTTCAGTCCCGCCAGCCGGAATCGTTCGCCATGAAGGTCATCTCGGCGCTACGCAACCAGTTTGGCGGTCATAACATGGAGCGCAAGTAGATCGCATGGAGAGACCTCAAAATTGCATCCTGGTGATTTTCGGTGCGTCGGGCGACCTGACTCAGCGCAAACTGGTCCCCGCGCTGATGGACCTGTTCCGGCTCAACCTGCTTCCGAAGTCCTTTGTGGTGCTGGGGGTGGGAAGAAAGCCCTGGTCGGACGAGGACTTCCGCGTTTTTCTTGGGAAGAGTCTGAACGAGTTTTCACACTCCCGGACGGGGCCGGAGGAGACCGCGAAGTTTCTGGGGAAATTCTTTTTTCTCTCGCTCGATCCTCAGGACGGCGAGGGATTCCGCAATTTGAAGAACCGCCTCAAGGAACTGGATCGGCAATTCGGGATCGGGGAGAATTACATGTATTACCTCAGCACCCCACCCAGCCTGTTCGATCCCATCGTGCGCAACCTGGGAGCCAATAATCTGCAACGGGAGGAAAGCCGATCCGAAAAATGGAAACGGCTCATCATCGAAAAACCCTTCGGGTACGATCTTGCGTCCGCCAGGGCGCTGATCAAGAAAATCAGGAAGGTCTTCCGCGAACCGCAGATCTACCGGATCGATCATTATCTGGGCAAGGAAACCGTTCAGAACATTTTGGTATTCCGTTTTGCGAACGGGATCTTCGAACCCCTCTGGAACCGGCACTATGTGCACCATGTGGAGATTACCGCCGCCGAGAGCATCGGCGTCGAGGATCGCGGGGGATATTATGAAGGCACGGGAGTGGTGCGGGACATGATCCAGAACCACCTGCTTCAAATTCTGGGTGTGGTGGCGATGGAGCCTCCCTCCGCATTCGATCCGGATGCGGTGCGGAACGAAACGGTGAAGATTTTTCAATCCCTGCGTCCGATCCCTGAAGCGGAAGTGGAAAAGTCCGTCGTTCGGGGCCAATACACGGCGTCCCTCATCAAGGGGAAGAATGTTCCCGGCTACCGTGAGGAAAAAGGAGTGAAGCCGGATTCGCGCACAGAAACGTTTGCGGCGATGAAGGTGTTTGTCGATAATTGGAGGTGGGGCGGGGTCCCTTTCTATATTCGCGCGGGTAAACGCCTGCCCACCCGCGTCACGGAAGTGGTGATCCATTTCCGGGCCACGCCGCATTTCCTTTTCACCAAGGACAACGCCAATCGTTCGGGGCTCAACCAGTTGATCCTCCGCGTCCAACCCAACGAGGGCATCATGCTGAAATTCGGGATGAAGGTCCCGGGCGGGGGATTCCGGGTGAAGAACGTCAGCATGGATTTCTTATACTCGGATCTTTCCGAAACGCGTCTGCCGGAAGCCTACGAGCGGCTCCTGCTGGATGGAATGCTGGGTGATTCCACCCTGTATGCACGCGGGGATGCCGTCGAGGCTTGCTGGGGATTTATCGATCCTATTCTCAAGGCCTGGAAGCAGGATCCCGCGATCAAGATTTATGGGTACCCGGCCGGGACATGGGGGGTGGAGCAGGCCAATACACTTTTTATGGAACATGGAGTCGAATGGAGGTACCCTTGCAAGAATCTGGTGGACGATGGGGTGGTATGCGAGCTTTAAGGCAGGTTCCATCATTTGGATTTTAGATTCACCCTTGTGTGTGCACATTATTAACGCGCGCCCGGAGCCGGGCCGCCGGAAATTATCAGGTACTTTTCGGAATGGACGAGATCAAAATTTTCAAAAATTCCGACGACCTTTCAAAAAAGGTCGGGCAGGTCTGGAGCGATCTGGCGCGGGGCGCCGATGCGGCGGGCCACGGGCTCTCGGTCGCCCTTTCGGGTGGAAACACCGCGCATGTGGTGAACCGGTACCTGGCCGGGTCCCGGTTCCGCGATTCCATTCCCTGGAACTCGGTTCAACTCTTCTGGGGGGACGAGCGATGCGTGCCGCCCGATCATTCGGAAAGCAATTACGGGATGGTGAAAAAGGCTCTGATCGATTGCGTCCGTATCCCGGCGGCAAACATCCACCGGATCCGGGGCGAAGACCCCCCCGGGGAGGAAGCGCACCGCTACGCTAAAGAGATTCAGGGATTCCTGGGAACCGAAAATAATGGAATCCCGGAATTTGACTGGATTCTCTTGGGAATGGGCGAAGATGGCCATACGGCCTCTCTGTTTCCCGGCGGCGGGCTGGTAGAGGAGGATCTGGGGATCTGCGGAGTTGCCCGGCATCCCGGGACCGGCCAGGATAGGGTCACATTGACTTTGCCGGTTTTGATGAAGGCGCGGCGGGTCACGTTTCTGGTCATTGGCGAGGCCAAGGCGGAAATAATCTCGAAAATCCATCTGTCCCACGGAACGGATCATCTCCCCGCCGCGCGGGTGAGAAATGGGACCGGTCTCGTGGAATGGTATCTGGATGCCCCGGCGGCATCGTTATTGACCCGGTGAATGAACGCATGAGAAACGGGAGCGGGGGGCCAGCGTGGTTAATTCGAATGCCAATGAACAGAGAAAACTGGAACGGAACAAACGGCTCCTCAGCGGCGCCGACCTGCAGGATGCGAACCTGCGGCGGATCGATCTGAGCCACGCCAATCTTCGCGGCGCCAATTTATCCGGGGCCGACCTTTCCGGGGCCAACCTGGCGGGCGCCGATCTCCGGCGCGCCCTGATCTCCGGTGCGACCGGGCAGGGCGCCAACTTCAGAGACGCCAACATGACGAAGGCAGATCTGAGTTCCTCCGTTTTTCCCAAGGCGAACCTGGGCGGCGCCAATCTCTGCGGCGCCAACCTCAGCGGCGTCGATTTTGCCGATGCCGACCTGACGGGCGCCGACCTGAGGGTGGCCGATATCACCCGTACCGATTTCACCCGCGCCAACCTGCGCGACGCCAACCTGCGCAAACTCAACCTGGCGCTCGCGATTCTTTCCGAGGCGA
>PCWF01000147.1 GCA_002796165.1 Nitrospinae bacterium CG11_big_fil_rev_8_21_14_0_20_56_8 | reverse complement strand
CAGCACGCTGGTGAAAATTTCCTTCAACTTGCGGCAGAACTCCTCGCCTCCGCGCTCCGTTTCACATTCGATCCCGAGAGCCACCAGGCGGGTGATGGGAGGATAGCTCAATTTCTCCCGGTATTCCAGTTCCCGTTTCACAAACTCCAAGTAGTCGTGTTCGCGTACGTAATCGTAGACGTAGTGATCCGGATTGTGGCTCTGGACGATGACCCGCCCGGGGACCTTGCCCCGTCCCGCCCGCCCGGCGACCTGGGTGAGCAGTTGGAACGTGCGTTCGCTGGAGCGGAAATCGGGGATATGGAGCGACAAATCGGCATGCACGACGCCCACGAGGGTCACGTTGGGGAAATCATGTCCTTTCGTGATCATCTGCGTGCCGATGAGGATGTCGATCTCCCGGCTCCTCATTTTTTGGTGCATGGTGTCGAAGGAGGATCGGTCGCGGGTGGTGTCCCGATCGAGCCGCATCACGCGGGCCTCGGGGAAAAGCCTGCGGATTTCTTCCTCCATCTTCTGGGTGCCGAAGCCCGTGAAGCGGAGCACCTCCCCGCCACAATCCGGGCAGGCCCGCGGCACGCCCGAGGAGGAATTGCAATAATGGCAACGCATGTTGCGGTCGGAGCCGTGGAACGTCAGCGCCACGCTACAGCGCCTGCACTCGAAAACAAACCCGCAATCCCGGCAGAACACGTAGTTGGCGGTTCCCCGCCGGTTTAAGAACAAGAAAACCTGTTCGCTCCGGTCCAGCCGGTCCCGGATGGCCGCGGTCAGGTCGTGGGAGAAAAAGGAAAAATTTTTCCGCTCCTCACGCTCCTTGCGCATATCCACCATGCGCACGACGGGCAGGAGCCCCTCGTTGATCCTTCGTTCCAGAGCCAGGTAACGGTATTTCCCCGACTGCGCGTTGAAGAACGATTCCATCGACGGGGTCGCCGAACCCAAAAGGACCACCGCGCCCGAGGCGCGCGCGCGGACGATGGCCGCGTCGCGGGCATGGTAGCGCGGGGTGGAATCCTGCTTGTATGAGGGGTCGTGCTCTTCGTCGATGACGATGACGCCGATGCGGTCGAAAGGGGCGAAGATCGCGGAGCGTGCGCCCACCGCGATCGATACCCGGCCGTCGCGGATTTTTTTCCACTCGCCGTACCGCTCGATGGGGGTGAGCGCGCTGTGCAGGATCGCCACGCGGTCGCCGAACCGCCTCCGGAACCGGTCGACCGTTTGCGGCGTCAGGGAAATTTCCGGCACCCCCATGATCGCGGTTTTCCCGGCTTCCAGAGCGGCCTGGATGCAACGCAGGTAGATTTCGGTTTTCCCGCTCCCGGTGATCCCATGCAGGAGGAAGGTCTGGAATTCTCCCTTCTCGATGGATTCGTTCAGCACCGCGAACACGTTCCCCTGCTCCGGGGTCAAGGTGAGAGGAGACTCCCCCTGTCCGGCGGGGTCGGACGTCTCAAGGGCATTTTGCCGCTCCGCTTTGACCTCGATAGATTCCGCGAGCCCCTTTTCCTTCAGTTTGCGCAGGGGTTCCGAGTAGTCCGGAACGAGTTGGGCTAAATGGTGACACGGTTGCTCTCCCTCGGTCAGGAGTTGGTAGAGGGCTTTCTGGCGGGGACTTCGCCGCAGGCGGGATGCCACCTCATCCGCAGTCAAGCCATGCCGGGTGAGACGCGCGCGGCGCTCCATCTTGTATCCCGATGTGGTGCGGTTCAGCCGGGTATCCACCGTCACCCATCCTTCCTTTTTGAAACGGGCGAGGAGATGGGCGCTGAAGTTCCGTTTCATTCGTTTTTGCAATTGCGCCTGGGTCATTCCTTTTTGCAGGCGCAGAGTTTCCAGAAGGAGAAATCCCGATTCGCCCAGGGACCCGCTCTCCAGCGCTTCCAATCCCGGCCCGGTCAAAACCAGATGGTCCCGGCTTTCTTCGTCCAACCCGGCGGGGAGGGCGGCCTTGATCGCTTCACCCCAGGAGGACTGGTAATACTCGGCGATCCAGCGGGTCAAATCCAGCAACGGTCCGGAGAGCACCGGTTCTGTGTCGAGGAGGTCCTCGATGGGTTTGAGTGAAAATTCCTTTTCAAACTGGTGGGACAGGGAAACGACGTATCCGGTCACCCGGCGCGGCCCGAAGGGAACGAGCACCCGCATTCCCCGCTGGACCTGACCCAGAAAATGGGGCGGAATTTCGTAGGTGAACGCCTCGCGGATCGGCAGATTGAAGACCACCTCCGCGTAGGCGGGAGGGCTCGGCGGGGTTTGCGTTGAGGATGGCAAGATGTGAGAGGACAAAGAGTTCATGGGTCATTCCGGCGCGACTCTGCAGATTCTATCAGAGATCGGCCGCTATAAAAACCGGGTCTGGCGGGACAAATAAAAAATTGACTCTCGCCCGGAATTCCTCTAGTCTTTCAACCTCCAATTACCCGGAGGCGGCTTGGCGAAGCCGGGCCTCCGGTTCGATAGCTCTTGAATCTGATGAAAGGTGTTTCGATGAAACCGGGAGACAAGATTAAATTCAATTTTGCCGGGAAGCAGATGGAAGGCGTGGTTCACAAGGTGTTCCCCAATTCCGTTTATCTCAAGGTCGATTTTGAGCGGGACAAGGGAAAGGTCGTGAAACGCAAGCTGTCGGCCCTGGGACAGAAGAAAGAGATAAAAAAGGCCGAAAAGAAAACCCCCAAACCGGCCGAAAGCAAAAAGCCAAAGGTGAAAAAGGAAAAGAAACCGGCAACCAAGGCGGACAAGAAAAAAGACGCCTGACGACGTTCGCGATACCGGCCACTTTCCCCGGGCCGGTATCTTTATTTCCCCCCGGGAGCGGTTTCCCCCCTCTTCTTCAAGAAACTCAGAAATAAGTTTTCACGTCAGCGGTTTTTCTCAATTCCTGGACATATTTTCGGGTTGCCTCCGCCGCCCGCATCTCTCGAAGGTGCCCGGCGATTTCTTTTTTAACGTCATCGAAAGCCGGGATTTTGTCCGGCTTGATATCGGTCAGTTTGAGGATGTGAAACCCGAGATGGGTCTGGAAGATCTCGCTGAGGTCTTCCACCTTCATTTTGAAAGCCCGTTCCGCAAAGGGGGCGAACATTTGTGACCGGGCGAAATATCCCAGGTCTCCCCCTTTTGCCTTGAGACTGTCCTGTGAATGTTTCTGGGCCATGGAGGCGAAATCGGCCCCATTCTTGAGCTGATCGTAAATCGATTCGATCTTTTTCCTTGCCATAATTTCGGCGTCGGGACCGCCCTTCGGGTTTACCTTGATCAGGATAACGCTCGCCCGCCGCTTTTCTTCCCCGCCGAACTTGTCTTTATTCTCGTCATAAAAGGACTTCAGCTCCTTCTCGTCGATCCGGATGGCAGGCTGGATCTCTTTCCGAATCACTTGCTCCATATACAGGTCGGTCTTGAGTTCCACGCGATATTGGTCGAGGGTCAGCCCTTCGTCGGCCAGGGTATGTTCGAACACCGCATCGGATTTGAATTGGGTCTTAATCTCGCCCATCTTGCTCTCGACCATCGGGTTCGTGATGTCCACTCCAATCGCTTTGGCTTTCTGGACCAGGAGCGTTCGATCGATCTCGTCCTCGATCAATTTGCGCGCGGCGGTTTTTTCCTGCTCGGGCGTCAGGGGCATCCCCTTTTTCTTATAGGTCCGGATGGCTTTCTTCAATTCCCGGATAATGGGATCTTTGGAAATATTGGTTCCGTTCACCTGGGCGACCACATCGGGAATGGAGATGGTCGGGGCATCCTCTTGCTGGTGTCCGGAATGACCGAAAACCGGGGAAGTGCCCAGGAACACGAGGAGAACGATCGGGATCGAAGCGGTGATGCGGTTGAGGTTGAAAACCATGAATCATCCTTTCCAAAAAGCGAAGGGGATCAATGACCGGGAGTTTGTCCTGAAATCGGTCCTAAGGGTTGCGGCAAGGGTATGATAGAAAATCGGGGGCACGGAGGCAAGAACCGAATTTCAGCTTACCCGAACCAAGGCGGGGGTCCCGCGGATCCGGGGAAGACCGGCCGGGGCGATCAGACGGCATGGGCGGCGGGATGACCGGCCTCCTCAAGATCCTTCTTGAGCGAGCGGAAGAGCACGATGGCCAGGGTTGCCAGGACCAGCAGGGAAAATACCGCCGCGCGGTACTTGAAGGTGACGGTGGTCTGCAAGGCCCACACGATCCCCCCCCACAGCAAGGGGCCCAGGATAGACGCAAATTTCCCCGCCATCCCGTAAAAACCGAAGAATTCCCCGACCTTCCCGGGTGGGGACAGTTCGATGAGGATGGCGCGGCTGACCACCCAAACCCCTCCCATTCCCATCCCCGCGATCGGACCCACGCACCAGAACAGCCATTCGGTCTGGCTGATCACGGTCAGGAGCAGGGCGGTGAACCACAGGGCCAGGACCAGAAGATAGGACCGTAACGAACCGAACCGTTTGACCCCCCAGCCGATGATAAGCGATCCTACCATGGCCCCGGTGGTGGAGGTGACCAGGAACGAATTGATCTGCGCATCGCTGAACCCGATGACCCGGCTGGCATACACCGACATGAAGGCGATGATGGTGTTGACCACGTCCAGAATCAGGAAATGGATGATGATGAACCGGAACAGAAACCGGTACTGGCGAAGGTGGGTCAGGGTTTTCCCCAGCGAGCGGAAGACCTCTCCGGGGCGAAGAGGGCCGGGCGCGGCGAGGGGAACGTCGCGCACGAAAATGAAACAGGGGATCGAAAACAGCAGGAACATGGCCGCCG
>PCWF01000050.1:21510-25038 GCA_002796165.1 Nitrospinae bacterium CG11_big_fil_rev_8_21_14_0_20_56_8 | reverse complement strand
GGGTTGGTCGCCCACCGTCTGACCCAGGTTTCGGGAAGCTCGGAGTATTTTGACGAAGGGATGATCACATACAGCAACCAGGCCAAAGAAGAGCGTCTCGGGGTGCCCCGGGACCTGTTGATGCAACATGGAGCCGTCAGCCGGGAAGTAGCGATGGCCATGGCGGAAGGGATACGAAAGGCGGCGGGCGCCGATTATGGGGTTTCGACCACGGGCATCGCCGGACCCACCGGAGGATCCCCGGAGAAACCCGTGGGCCTGACCTTCATCGCCGTGGCCGATGCAAACGGGACCGAATGCGCCAGGCATGTTTTTTACCATGACCGGATTTTTAATAAAGAACGCGCCGCGCAGGCGGCGCTCAATTTATTGCGGATGAGACTTTTCGGAAGTGAATGAGCGGGTCCCTGCACCCCAAAGGAGGGGCATGATGAACTCCATCGTCTGCTTCAATTGTGAAAAGGAATTCGATGCCGAACGGGCGCGGTGTCCCTATTGCGACGCTCCCAACAGTACGGAGATCGGCCGCTACCCCACCCTGGGGAAGGGATGGTTCATGGCCATCTGGGTGCTGTTCATCCTGCTCATGATCGGCATGTTCGTGACCATGTTCTCCAATTGAGGGGTGAGGCTCCTGGCAGGGGGAAGGATTCGAAGTGCCCTCAGCCCATTCGCCGAAATGGGGTGATGAGAATCATCCCCGCGAGAAACCCGCCGATATGTGCAAAAATAGCCACGGAACTGCCCGCTCCACCCGCCATGAGACCACTCCCCACCTGGAGCAACATCCAGATGGCGAGGAGGATCAGCGCCGGGATCCGTATGATGGTGATGAAAAATCCCAGGAAGACCAAGGTCTTCACCTTCGCGTGGGGGAACAGGATCATGTACGCTCCGAGGATCCCGGAGATGGCCCCGCTCGCCCCCACCATGGGGGTCTGCGAATTGTAGTCGGTGGCAATATGGCTCAGCGCCGCCAGCGCCCCGCAAGTGAAATAGAACAGGATGAAACGGAATTTTCCCAGCACGTCTTCGATATTGTTTCCGAATATCCACAGGTAGAGCATGTTTCCTCCCAGATGGGCCAGGCCGGAATGGAGAAACATCGACGAGAACAGGGTGGAATAGGCCGTCACGGGAGAATGCACCAGGAGGCTGGGAACCAGACCGTATTCGGCGAACAATTCCGGGGGGGAGATCGGGAGGCTGAAGCCATAAAAAAAGATCAAGACGTTGGCCCCGATCAGGGTGAGGGTTAACACGGGAAACGTTCGGGTGGGATTATCGTCGCTGAGAGGAATCATGCAATCGTTTGCCTGGACACGGCGTTAAATCTGCCCTGCTGTGTGGTAGAATTTATCATGTCTTCCCCTCTATCTTCCTGCTGGGAACCCGATTATGAGTGATACAGAAGGTTTGATTCCAGGATTGCGGGATGAATCTCCCACCGTTCTGCCCCGCCCGGAAGAGTCCCAGGATTGGGTCATCGCGACCTTTCGCAAACATCACGCGAGTCAAATCACCCAGGCGCTGAACCGCGATCTGGGAGAAGGGCGCGGCAAAAGCCATTATATTCCCCCCGTCCTTCTGGATCAAAACCCGGTCCGGTTCCGGCAGAGTCTTCAGGACCAGGTGTTTCCCTCACCGCGCGCGATCAACGAGCCTCTGCTGGATCTGGGTAACGGAAAAGTTCTGCTGGAAGCGGGTTCCGGAATGGGGAAAACCACGTTCATGAGGGTCTTCCTCGAAGCCCTTCTCCGGGAAGAACCGCACCCGCTCTATCCCTTGCCGGTTTATTTTCATCTCGGGGCTTTACCGAAGGGAACGGGGATGGCCCACTTCCTGGAAACGTTCTGCCAGGAGGTGATGCACGTCGTTCTTTTGGAGCGGGTGGAGGATCCGGGTCTTGAAATCAGGGAAGATCTTCTTTTGCGGACCATACGCTCCCTCGTGAGGGAGAGCAAGGTGTTTTTCGCCCTGGATGGTCTGGACCTTTTGAACCCCGAGGACCGGTTTCAGGTCTATGTAGAAACCTTTATTCAGGACAAGACCTTCCGCAGTAATTTTGTGTTGATGGCAAGCCGTAATCTGCATTTCGGCGCCCTGGCCACGGACTCGATCGTGCAACAGGGCCGGGACGGCGGTTTCCAGGCCGGTTTCGAACCCATCGATTCGAAGTGCCTGAAATCCTTTTTGGGCGAAGAGGCCTATCGGCACCCGGATCTGGAGCGCATGACCGTCTGTTCTCCCGAGGTTCTGCAAACCCCGCTGATTCTCAGAATGATCCGCGACCTGGCCGAGGCGGACCGGTTCGCGGACGTGAAGACCCGGAGAGAAATTTATTCCGTCTGGCTGGAATGGACGATCGGGTGCGACAAGGAGGTGGACCCCGTCCCTCACGTGGAGCGGTTGATGGAGGTGTCTTTTAACCTTGCGCTGGAAGGTCGTCTGCAACGTCACGAGGAAACGGAGATGGGATTCCCGCAGGCGCTCCTGGAAGGCGGGGGACTGATGGATCCCGCAAAGGGAGAAGCAAACCCGTCTCTTAATCGATTCATTAATGCCGTGCCCAGCCGATGGGAATACCGGCATCCCTCGTTTCAGGAGTTCTTCACCGCCCGGAATCTGGCGGGAAGGCAGGACTGGCGGGATATTGTGAAAGACCGGTGCCGGGATCCCAGGTGGGAGGAAGTGATCAAGTTCCTGGCGGGGGAGGTGGATGCGAACGAACTGTTCGATATTCTCATGGATTCGGGGGCGATTTTCCTCGCGGGAAACTGTGTCCGTGAAACGGTGGGCCTGTCCGAGGATCGGATCCTTCTGGTCGGGCAATTGTTGAAGTACCAATGTCCCATGGAACTGCCCCAGTTTTCGCGTTGCCGGTTGGTGCGGCTGGAAGATGTGCTGGAAACCTGGGACCGTAACGCCTTGCAGAACCTGGTGGTTCGATTGTTGAAACGGGAAAACCGCGATGCCCGGATCTTGTATTCGGTGATCGAACTGGCGGCGGCTCTCCATGGGGTGGATTTCAACGATTGTATGGATCGTCTTGATTTTTCAGCGATTGATGGGCTCCCGGTATTGCAGGAATTTTGGGTGGAGCGAAATGATCCGCGCCAGGTGAACCCCAAGGTGATCGGCAAATGGGCCGAGCAGGTGACCATCCCCGCCGGAAAATTTATTTACCAGGATGAACGGGACGAGGAGGATCGGGTCCATATGGGTGACTATGCCATCATGAAATACCCTGTGACCAATGCACTTTTCCGGCAGTTCGATCCTCATCACCTCTGCCGGTTTCCCCGGTATTCTCAGGACGATGATCAACCCGCGGTCGGGATCAATTTTTACGAGGCAACGGTATTTTCCCTCTGGTTGGGTATGCGTCTTCCCACCGAGCGGGAATGGGAAAAGGCGGCTCGCGGTGTGGACGGGCGCGATTACCCCTGGGGGGAGGCGCAGGGCTACCAGGAGGGATTCGCCAATACCTGCGATTTCATGGTATGCCGAACCACTCCCGTGGAACAG
>PCWF01000050.1:637-21482 GCA_002796165.1 Nitrospinae bacterium CG11_big_fil_rev_8_21_14_0_20_56_8 | reverse complement strand
CAACGTTTGGGAATGGTGCGCCCAGATCCAGGCGTCCCGGCATATGACGCAACGGGCGGTGCGGGGCGGTTCATGGCTCAATTACCTCGTGCACTCCAAATGCGCGTTCCGCAATACCTTCGACCCCGGAGAACGGCATATGGCGGTCGGATTGCGGTGCGTTTCCCGGCCACTCCCGGTGGTGACGGAACCTTATGAAGAAGAGGATTTTTGAAAGTTACCCGGAAATTTGATTAAAAAAGACATGATTAACCCCTTTATTTTGCAAGGGCTTAAGAAAATCAGATTTTTACCGTAAAAACAAATGGTTAAAAGCGAGGGTTGATTTAAACCGGGAAGTCGATTAAATTTTGTATTCTGCAAGCCAACTGATTCAATTCCCGTTGGTTTTAAATTTTCACGGGGGTGGGCTCCCGTGTTAGGGCAAATTTGTTCCTTCCGGGCGTTACGGCCGGGAATCGGAGATTTTTGATTTGGAACTCACTCAAACCGCCAAGAAATTTCTCTGCATCGACGACGACCGCACGCTCCAGTTGATCGTCAAGCAGATCCTGGCCAAATCTTTTGGCCCGCAAACCCTTGAACTCTTTCAGGCAGTCACGGGCGAAGAAGGTCTGCGCGTCATTGGAACCGCCAAACCTGACATCATCTTGTGCGATATCCAGATGCCGGGAATGAACGGGTTTGAAGTCTGTAAACAGATCCGCGAAATCCACCGCCATGCCGCGGTGATCCTCATGTCGGCTTACGATGCCGAGAGCGACAATGCCATCAAGGCGAGCGAAGCCGGAGCCGATGCCTATCTCTCCAAGCCCCTCAAAAAAGGGGAACTGATCTTCGTCGTCAATTTCGTTCTTCGTGTCGCCCACCTCAACGACGCCATCTATGACAAGAACAAGCAACTGGAAGCGTCGCTCACTCAATTGAAACAGTTTCATCAAAAACTGGCCGCTCTGAACCAGGAACTGATCGCGGACAAGCGCCGGCTGGGAGCCAGCCTGAAAGACATGACCGAGTTGAATAAACAACTCGAGGAAAAAAATACGCAGATTTCCTCGATGGTGGATGAACTGGCGAACCGGTTCGATTCAACGGTGGGGCTTTTGGCCAATATCATCGAGCTTCACCAGGCGGAGCACCGCGGCCATTCCGAACGGGTGGCGGAGATCGCCGTTTACATCGCGGAAAAACTGGATTTGACCGATTACCAGATTCGCAACGTGAAAACCGCCGCCCGGCTCCACGAACTGGGAATCGTTGCGCTCCCGACGCAGGAGAAACGCGACGAGGCGATGGACGAGATCAAGGGCCGGAAATTATCCAATCATCCCCTGGTCGGGGAAATGTTGCTTAAGGGATTTCCCGGATTTGAAATGGTGGCCGACATCATCCGCCATTTGCATGAAAACGTGGACGGAAGCGGCACCCCCGACGGATTGTATGGAGACCGGATTCCGGTGGGCGCCCGGATTATTTCCGCGGCCAGCTTTTTCGACCATGCCCGCATCGCCAACAAGGACCTCACCTCCGCAGAAATTCTCGAAAAAATGGATGAAAAGACCGGGCTTGCTTTTGACGAACAGGTCATGGCTTTCCTGGTCGAATATATCCGGGCCTCGGGGAGTTCCAAGGAAGAGAAGTCCATGGAATGCTCCGTATTTGCCCTGTCGGAGGGGATGGAACTGGCATCCGACATTTATTCCGAATCGGGCATCAATCTGTTGCGCAAGGGCACGGTTATCAATCAGGAAATTCTCAATCAAATTTTAAAATTTCATAATGTGGACCCGATTGCGGGTTCAATCAAAGTCAAGCAACCGTCGTAACCTATGGATTTAGCAACATTTGCAGGAGTATTTGCCGGGATCGGCCTGGTATTAAGCTCGATCCTGATGAATAGTGGTCTCGATCTTTTTGTCGATGCCCCGTCCGCCATGATCGTTATCGGGGGAACCCTTGCGGCGACGCTGATCGCCTTTCCCATCAACGAGCTCATGCGCGTGATCGGTTTGTTCCTCAAGGTGTTCCTTCAGCAAAAAGGCGATCAGTATCAGTTGATCGAGACGATGGTCGGCATTTGCAACGTAGCCCGAAAAGGCGGTGTTTTGGCCATCGAATCAAAATTGAAGGATGTCGATAACGAATTCCTGAAAAAAGGGCTGGAGCTGACCGTTGACGGCAAGGATGAAACGACCGTCAGCAACCTTCTCAAGCGCGAGATCAAGCAGGTGCTGAAATCGCACCGGGATGGGTGGGACATGTTCAGCCAGATGGGCACCTTCGCTCCCGCGTTCGGTATGATCGGGACCCTGATCGGTCTGATCCAGATGTTGGCCGACTTGTCGGACGTGAAATCCGTCGGCCCTAAAATGGCTGTGGCCCTGATCACAACCTTCTACGGAGCCGTTCTCGCCAACCTTATTTTTATTCCGATGACGGTCAAGCTCAAGCGCAAGAGCGCGTCGGACACTCTGGAAATGAACCTGGTTCTGGAAGGAATCCAGTATATCCGCAAAGGGGTGAATCCCCGGTTCATGCAGGAGGTCCTGGAAAACTACATTGACTCTGCCATCGGCAAAAAGGAAAAGAAAGACGATAAAGGTGGAGGAGGTGGCGGAAAGAAGCCCGCGAAAAAGAAAAAAGCTGAGTAAGACATAAAACATGGCCACCACTGCCGACAAAGAGAAAAAGGAAAAGAAGGCCGCCCCCGAACCCGCCGAAGCGGAAGACGATGAAGGCGACGATGGCGTAGGAGAGGAAGGGGAACCGGGAGTTCCGGCGTGGGTTGTCACGTTCGCCGATCTCGTTACCCTGCTCATGGTATTTTTCGTTCTCCTTTTCGCCATGGGTACGATCGAGGAGGACAAATGGAAACTGATCAAGGCCTCGTTGCGGGACGCGCTGGGACAGGAAGAGATACCTGAGGTGGGTACGCGGGAAGGACTGGACGTCATTAAGGAAAAGATTCTGGAAGAGAAAACCGTCCATGCTGTGGACGAGGTCGGGGCGATGGTGGCGAAGGAGGTGGAGGAGATTGCTTCCGAGGTCGAGGAATTTGTTTATAAAAACAAATTGTCGGGGCAGGTGGAAGTTTCCGCCGACGAACGGGGAGCGGTGATCACCATTGCCGACACTGTTCTGTTTCCCGCCGGCCAGGCCCGCATGACCTATACCGGGGTCAAGGTCATCAAGGAGGTTTTCGAGCTTCTCAAGCAGTTCGATTATGAGGTAAAAATCGAGGGGCATACCGACAACCTCCCCATGCGCTCCGAACGGTTTCCCTCGAACTGGGAATTGTCGGCGGGCCGGGCGGCCGATGTGGCCCGCATGCTGGTGGAGTCGGGGTTCCCGCCCAACAAGCTCTCCATCGAAGGATTTGCCGAGTTCCGGCCCAAGGTTCCCAATGACAGCCCCCAGAACCGGGCCATCAATCGAAGAATCGAAATCGTTTATCAGCGCGGCAGTATCCGCAAGAAAATGGTGGATATTCTTCGCCGGTAAATCTCCCTGCCCGAACGGGATCGCCACGAGATGGATTCCGGCGATGGTTCCCGGAACCTCCGTGAAATCCGTGTATCTCTTTGACCCACGAGGCAAATTTTGAACCGCTTCCTTATGGAAAACCACATGCGGCGGGCGCTGGAACTGGCGGCAAAAGCCGAAGGCCAGACGTACCCCAATCCCATGGTGGGAGCCTTGGTGATCCAAGGCGGGAAGGTCATCGCCGAAGGGTACCATCGACGGGCGGGACTTCCCCACGCTGAAATTGTGGCCCTGAAAAAGGCGGGATCGCGCGCGCGGGGAGCCACGCTGGTGGTCAGTCTGGAACCCTGTTGCCACGTGGGGCGCACCTCGCCCTGCACCGATGCGATATTGAAAAGCGGCGTGCGTGAAGTCGTCGTCGGTATGCGCGATCCCAACCCGCGGGTAGCGGGAAAGGGGATCCGGATTCTCCAACGGAACGGGGTGAAGGTCGCACGCGATGTTCTCCGTCCCGAGTGCGAGCGGTTAAACGAAGTGTTTGTCAAGTACATCACCACCGGGTTTCCGTTCGTCACTTTGAAATCCGCTCTCTCCCTGGACGGGAAAATAGCGACCGCGGCCGGGGAATCGCGCTGGATCACGTCGGCTCCGGCGCGCCGGTACGTCCATCACCTGCGCCACACGTGCTCGGCCATCCTGGTGGGGGCGGGAACCGTAGTCATGGACAACCCGCGATTGACCGCCCGGCCGGAAAAAAAAACCGGAGGCCATCCCGCGCGTGTTATTCTGGACAATCAAAATCGGGTTCCCCTGGGTGCCCGGGTGTTTCACAACAGCCGAACCCAGAGGGTCATTTACGTCATGTCGCCCGAAGGACCCGAAGAGAAAGAACAGGTCCTGGTCGCCCGGGGAGTCGAGGTTATACGGATTAGGGAAAAGGGGGGCGGGATCGATCTCAGACGATTGTTCCGAACGCTTGCCCGAATGGAATTGACGTCCATATTGATCGAGGGAGGCGGCCAGGTAAATGCCAGCGTGCTGGAAGCCGGGCTTGTTGACAAGGTCGTGTTTTTCCTTGCCCCTCTCATCATTGGCGGCAAAGAGGCCCCCGGCCCCGTGATGGGCGCGGGCGTCCGCCGCCTTCGCCAGGCCTTGAAACTGAAGAACGTCAAGTGGACTCCGATCGGAAGCGACTGGATGGTGGAAGGGGGGTTGTAGGAGGGACCGGTCATTTTGAATCTCCCGGACAACCGTCTCCGTTGCCGTACCTTGAGGTTCCGGGAGGGGATCGAGCCTCAGCGGTCTTTTAAGAAGAAGAGGGGATCATGTTCAGCGGAATCATTCAATGCGTGGGCCGGGTGGAACGGTTCGCCCGGAAAAACGAAGCGGCCGAGCTCGTGGTAGGTGTGGAGGACTCGCTTTCCGGATTCGAACTGGGTGAAAGCATCGCCGTCAATGGGGTGTGCCTCACCGTACGGGACAGCCGGGACCATACGTTCACCGCCGATCTTGGAACCGAAACCCTGAATCGCACCAATCTGGGAGAATTGACGGCGGGAGGGAAAGTGAATCTGGAACGTTCGCTGACCCCGCAACAGAAAATCAGCGGCCATTTCGTCAGCGGTCATGTGGACCGGGTCGGGCGCGTCCGGGATATTCAGAAAAAGAGCGGAGAGATTTTGTTCCGCTTCGAACATCCCCCCGATCTGCGGCCCTATATTATCGAGAAAGGCTCCATCGCCGTAGACGGGATCAGTCTTACGGTGTTTTCCTGCCGTGACGACCGGTTTTCCGTGTCGGTTATTCCCTTCACCTTTTCCCACACGAACCTCAATGCGCGTAAAATCGGTGATGCTGTTAACCTTGAATGTGATATCATTGGGAAATACGTTTACAAGGCCTGCGAGACGCTATTGAGTTCCAGAGAGTCTTCAGGACCCATCTCCCTGGAATTTTTGAGACAAAAAGGATTCATCGAATAAACCGCGGCCTGTCGGGAGAGCCCCATTGAATGGGGGATGGGTGTTTCTGCCATCCGCCCGCCTTGGATCTCAAGGGATCGGTCTCCAGCCCTTTCCCGTTCTAAAGGTGCTCCGCAAACTCAATTTAAAACGAAATCATGGGAAATCGAAAACCGGAGTTGTTCAGCAGTATAGAAGAGGCCCTTGAAGAAGTTCGCCAGGGACGCATGATCGTCATTGTGGATGACGAGGACCGCGAAAACGAGGGAGACCTCATGATCGCGGCGGAAAAGGTGACCCCGCAGGCCGTGAACTTCATGGCCATGCACGGGCGGGGGCTCATTTGTCTGGCTCTTACCGAAAAGCGGACCCACGAACTGGGCCTGGCCATGATGGTGAAGGATAACGAGTCGCACTTTGCCACTCCCTTCACCATTTCCGTCGATGCACGCTCGGGGGTGACGACGGGAATCTCCGCCGCGGACCGGGCGCAAACCATCCAGGTCGCGATAGATTCCGCTTCCTCCAAATACGATCTGGTGTCACCGGGGCATATCTTTCCCCTGCGCGCACGCGATGGAGGTGTGTTGGTCCGCATGGGGCAGACCGAGGCGTCCGTCGATATGGCCCGGTTGGCCGGTCTGGATCCCTCGGGCGTGATCTGCGAGATCATGAACGACGACGGCACCATGTCCCGGGTTCCCCAGTTGAGCCGGTTCATCCAGAAGCACCAACTGAAAATGATCACCACCAAGGACCTCGCCGAATACCGGCTCCAGCGCGAAACCCTGATCGAGGAAGCCGCGACAACCCTTCTTCCCACCGAGTTTGGACAGTTCCGCGCGGTCGTGTTCAAAAACATATTGCTGGATCAAATCCACATGGCTCTGGTGAAAGGGGAGATACACCCCGATGTTCCGACCCTGGTGCGCGTTCATTCGCAATGCCTGACCGGCGACGTATTCGGTTCGTTTCGTTGCGATTGCGGAGAACAACTGCAGAGATCCCTGGAGATGATCGAGGCTGAGGGAAATGGAGTCCTGCTGTATTTGTTCCAGGAAGGCCGGGGAATCGGCATCATCAACAAATTGCGGGCTTATGCCCTGCAGGACGAAGGCCATGATACCGTCCAGGCGAACGAGGCGCTGGGATTCAAACCCGATCTGCGGGAATATGGCATCGGGGCGCAGATCTTGCGGAAACTGAACCTCGGAAAGATCCGGCTCCTCACCAATAATCCCCGCAAGATCGTGGGGCTTGAGGGTTATGGCCTGCAGATGGTCGAACGCGTTCCCATCGAGGTCAGTCCGCGGAAAGACAACATCAAGTACCTCAAAACCAAGCAACAAAAGCTCGGGCACTTGTTTAAAAACATTTCCTGATATCCCACCCGGGCGGAACAGGGGAAACGCTTTCGGCGTGGCGGAACCAAAGCCCGGGCCATCGTTAAAAAACATTTTTTAATAAGACAACATGGTCAACTCGATTGAAGGACATCTCGACGCGAAGGGTCTGAAGGTGGGCATTGTGGTAAGCCGGTTCAACGATTTTATCACCCGCCCGCTGGAAAACGGCGCCGTGGACGCCCTCAAACGTCACGGAGCCGATGAGAAAAACATCACGATCGTGAAAGTCCCCGGCGCGTTCGAAATTCCCATGGCCGCAAAGCGGCTGGTCGCATCCCAAAAATTCGACGCAGTCATTTGCCTGGGGGCGGTCATCCGGGGAGGCACGCCTCATTTCGAATATGTGGCGGGAGAAGCGAGCCGGGGTGTGGGTGCGCTGGCCCGGGAAGCGGGTATCCCCGTTCTGTTCGGGATCCTCACCACCGATTCCCTGGAGCAAGCCATCGAGCGGGCGGGAGGCAAATCGGGCAATAAAGGTTGGGAAACCGCCGTGGCCGCCATCGAAATGGCCAATTTGTTCAAAAAAATCTAATCCAAAGATAAATCAAAATGGGAAAACGGCGATCATCCAGAGAATTGGCCCTGCGGTTTCTTTACCAGGCCGAGTTCAACCCGGAGGACCTCGATGAGCAACTGGAGGAATTTCTGGATCGAACCGGGGCTATGGATGAGATCAAGACCTTTACCCGGGATCTCGTGTATAATGTGGTTCGACGCAAGGCGGAAATCGATGCCCTGATCCAGAAGTTCAGCGACAACTGGAGCCTCGACCGAATGACGGTCATCGACCGGAATATTTTAAGGCTGGGGACGTCGGAATTGCTGTATTGCTCCAATATTCCCCCCAAGGTGGCGATCAACGAGGCGGTGGAAATTGCCAAGAAATATGGGAGCGCCGACTCCCCCGATTTCATTAATGGGGTCCTGGACCAGGTATTCAAAAGCTCCCCCAAAAAACAGGCCCAACCCTCCGTTTGAAGCCGATGAACTTCAGTCATGAAGTATCTTGTTTTTTCCGATGTCCACGCCAATCTGGAGGCGGTGCAGGCTTTTTGTGCGGTTATCCGGAACATCGACCATGACAAAAAGGTCTGCCTGGGAGACATGGTGGGGTATTGCGCCGATCCCAATCCCGTCGTCGATTGGCTGAGAAAAGAAGTCGATCTCGGAATCGCAGGAAATCATGATCTTGCGGTTTTGGGAAGCATCCCCACCTATGACTTCAATCCCTATGCGGTTCAGTCCTGCGTCTGGACTCGTAAAGTGCTGTCCCCCGAAAATAAGGAGTATTTGAACTCCCTTCCCCTCATTCGGGAAGAAGACGACATCTGCTGGGTTCACGCTTCTCCCTTTGAACCCAAAGAGTGGCATTATGTGCTCTCCAAACACGATGGCAAACAGAATTTCGATGCATTTAACGCATCCGTATGCTTTCTGGGACACTCCCACCGGCCCCTGGTTTTAGAACAAAACTCGAACAGTCGGATCAATGGGTACGTTTTTCCCCGGAAAGTCCAATTGGAGCCGGACCACCGTTACATTTTCAACGTGGGAAGCCTGGGGCAACCCCGGGACGGAGTGGCCCAGCCCAGCTTCGTGGTGTATGACTCGGGAGCCCGCACGGTCGAGTTTTACCGTTTCGGTTACGATTATTCCCCAACCCAGGAAAAAATTCTGACCCAATCCCTTCCCCCCTTTTTCGCCGAACGTTTGGCCTACGGAATGTAAATCTTTAGGTCCGTTTTGCCGTTCTTGACCCCCGTTTAAAAAAATGGTATAAATAAAACTATAATGAAATTAATAACTTATGCCTAAATATCTTGGGGGATGCCTTAGTTTCGGGGCGAAATTACCGAATTAAATTCATTGGAACCTGGAAATTACCCGTCGAGCCATTCCAGTTCTTTTAGATTCACGGGACTGCAAATGGAGAAAATGAAATGTGTTGAATTAGTCAATGGGCCCTTCAGATATTCGCATCAAGTGATCTCACCCGCCATGGCGAAAAGAATAAAAGGAAAAGTTTTAATTCTCCTGTTGGGGGCGTGGGTTTTCTTTGCCCTTGCTTTCCCCGCCGGCCCGGCCATCGCCTCACCTTCCGCGCAGGATTTATATTCCAAGTCCCAAAAAGAATATTACCGCCTCATGGGTGACAAGTCACAGATGGCTTATCGCGACCGCTGGATGGCCTGCATCAAACGGTTCCTGGACGTTTATGAGAAATATCCGCAAAGCGGGGAGTCGTACAAGGCCCTTTTCACGGTCGGTTCGCTTTACGAAAAGCTCTACGACATATCCCGCAAACCGGACGACCGGGAAGCGGCGCTTCGTTATTATCAAAAAACTGTGGTGGATTTCCCCCCCGAACGGTTGAGCGACGATGCGCTGTTCCGCGCCGGTGAAATCCTGGCGGCGAAAAAAGATTATGTGGCGGCAACGGAGGCATTCGCAAAAATCCTCCGCGACCATCCGTCCGGGGACCATGCGGCGCTCGCACAACAACGCCTGGATGAAATCCGGCCTCGGGTCAAGCAGGTGCTGGCCGAGAAACTCAATGAGAAAATGGAATCCCACTCCACCCTCCTTAAAAAAGTGGAATGGGTGGACAAAGGGAAATCCGTACAAGTCATTTCGCACCTTTCCGGAGAGGTCAAGTTCTCGCAGAACCGACTCAGCCAACCCGAAAGGATTTATATCAATTTTCTGAATTCGCGGGTGGATCCTTCCCTCCACGATCTCGAGTTTCAAAACCGGTTCGTCAAAGCCATCCGGGTCAGCCAGTTCGAGGAAGACACCGCGAGGCTGGTCCTGGATTTAAACCCCGATGCCGCGTCCAAGGTGGTCACCTGGGTGGATGATTCCCGGGTGGTGGTGGAAATTCTGGAAAAACCGCAATCCAAACCCAAAGGGGAGGCGGGTCATGCCGCCCTGGCGGGGGTCGGCAAAGAGCCGACTAAACCCGTTGCCATCAAAGCCGCCGAACCGGCAAAACCGAAGGCTCCCGTGGCCGTAAAATCGGTCCCCACAGCCCTCGGAGCCCTGGCGAAACTGGAGGAGAAATCACCGCCTTCCAAACCGGATCCAAAAGCCTCGGTGGCGGATAAAACTCCGGCTAAGGTCGAAAACCCATCTCCTAAGCCTGCGCCCGTAGTCGAGCAGAAAAAACCTCTGCTGATCGTGGTGGATCCCGGTCATGGGGGAAAGGATCTCGGGGCTTTAGGTGCCAACGGGCTTGTGGAGAAGGACCTGAATCTCAAGATTTCTCTCCTGCTCAAGGACGTGCTTGAAAAACAGTATCATTACCGCGTCATGCTGACCCGCGGGGACGACACGTTCATCCCGTTAAAGGAGCGGGGTCCGGTGGCCAACAATAATGAGGCGGCGCTGTTTGTTTCCATCCACGCCAATGCGGCGATGCGGCGGGAAGCACACGGAATCGAAACCTATTACCTCGGGCGGGCTCTCAGCGAGCAGGCCCGGGAGACGGCGGCGCGGGAAAACGGAGACTTGGTGTATTCCGTAGCGGACGAGCCGACCCAGCGAATTCTGGCCGACATGTTGAGCACGAGCAAAATGAACGATTCGGCCCGGCTGGCCGCCACCGTGCAGGAAGTTCTTCTCCGGAACGCCAGAAAAGGCTATAAAACCGTGAAAGACCTGGGCGTGAAGGAAGGGCCATTCTGGGTTCTGCACGATACCGTCATGCCGAGTATTCTGGTGGAAGTTGGATTTGTGACTCACCGCGGGGAAGAGAAGAAACTCAAAGACGCGGATTACCAGCAACGGCTGGCGGAGTCGGTCGGCAAGGGAATTTACGAATTTTTAAAGGAAAAAGGCCCCACGATTTGATGGGGGGAAAAATGGCTTATCCTCTTGTAGTCATCATCGGCCGGGCCAATGTGGGGAAGTCTACCCTTTTTAACCGGCTGACACAGAAAAGAACGTCCATCGTCAACGATTCTCCCGGGGTGACGCGCGACCGGCTTTACGGGCAGGTCCACGATTTGGGTTGCCAGTTTACCCTCGTTGACACCGGCGGGATCGATGTCGATCCCAAGACCTCGATCGAAGCCCAGGTGCTGGAGCAGGCCGCTTTTGCGCGGGCGGAGGCCGACGTTATCCTGTTTGTCGTGGACAAGAATGCCGGGTTGACCCCTTCGGACCGGGAAGTGATTCAACAGATCCGCAGATCGGGCAAACCCTTTCTTTTGGCGGTGAACAAGGTCGATCACCCCCGGCATGAGGCCGACTCCTACGAATTCGCCCAGTTGGGGGTGGATCGGGTGTTTCCCATCTCCGCCGAGCACGGAACCGGCGTGGCCGAATTGATGGAAGACCTGGTAACGCTCCTCCCCCCCTCGGTGGAGGAAGAAGACGATGGGGAGACCATTCGGGTCGCGGTAATCGGCAAGCCCAACGTAGGGAAGTCTTCGCTGATCAACCGGCTGGTGAATTCCGAGCGGTGTATCGTTTCGGAGATTCCCGGCACCACCCGTGACGCGGTGGATACCCCGCTTATATTTAACGGGCGGAAATTTTTGCTCGTGGATACCGCCGGGATCCGGCGCAAGGGTAAAACGCGATTGGTGCTGGACAAATTCAGCGTGGTGATGGCCCTCAAGGCCCTGGACCGGTGTGATATTGCCGTGATGGTCATCGACGCCACCACGGGCGCGACGGATCAGGATGCAACGGTGGCGGGCTACGCCCTCGAAAAAGGCAGAGGGTGCCTGATTCTGGCCAACAAATGGGACTTGGGAAAAAAGGAAGGTCACTCGTTCGACATGTTCCGCCAGGGGGTTTACGATAAGTTGAAATTTCTGGATTTCGCCCCGGTGCTTCCCGTTTCCGCCAAAACGGGCGAAGGGGTGGGACGGGTGCTGACGCAGGTGGAGGAGATTTTTTCCGAATTTTCCCGGAGCATCGCCACTCCCGCCCTGAACGATTTTTTCCAGAAGGCCATTGAACGAAATCCCATGAGCAGTTACCGGGGAAAATTTTTGAAAATGTTTTATGCCACCCAAGTGAGGAGCCGGCCCCCGATGTTCCGCTGTTTTGTGAATTATCCCGAGGGAATCCACTTTTCTTATCGCCGCTACCTGGCCAACAGCCTGCGCAAGGCGTTTGGTTTTGCGGGAACGCCTCTCAAGCTGATGTTCTCCGGCAAAGAGAGGCACTGATGGGTTCCGGCTACGCGGCAGATTCCAGGGTGCTCAAGGGCCACAACTTCCGGATCCTGGATGTGGAAGGATTCGACCGGGTGGTGTTCGGGTGCCCGCCCGGCCTGGTCAAGGAGTTGGGGGAGAGAAAGGAAGAGCTTCCCGGGAAATATGTCATCCCCATACGAACGTTTGTGAAGGGCCGGAACAATTTCGATTTTGAGTTTATCATTTACAGCTTTCTGTTTTACAAAGCGCGTAATGCGAAGATCGACATCTACTGTTCCAGGCCGCAGATGGAGCGGTTCAAAACCATTTTAAACGAAACCCTTTTCGGCCCGACATTTACCCACCTTCTACAGGCCCAGCTCAGAAAATTAACCGATAAGCACAGCGTCAACACGAAGGAGTCGGGACAGTTTGACGCCTGGTTTGGGAAAATCGCCTCAGACCGTAAACTGTTCGACCTGTTCAATAATCTGTTGAAGGAGCACCGCGAGGATCGGGAAATTCAAATCGCCATCAAGCGATATTTTTCAGACCATGTGAGAAAGCCCGCCTGGCTGGTTAAAAAGAAGATCGCGCGGCTGGATTCCATCCTTACTTCCAATTACATCATCTGCGCCCAACTCAAGAAGGAAATGGATCTGTTCGCCCTGGTGGATGATAAAGGCCGGGAAGGGTTCATCAACAGCATCGTCCGGTTTCATATTTTTGGGAACAATGGAATCGTCTATATCCAGGGGACCCGGGACAGGCGGAGAAAACTCAAGGTTTCGCAGGTCCAACCGTCCGTGTTCGACATCGAGGTCAAAAACAGGAAACTGTGCCATATCGACATGGTACGTCCCGACCGGGGACGGGAACCGGCCGATATCCAGCCGATAACCAAGCCGTACATGGGAGTTACCTTCATGGGGGTGGGCTCGGGATTTTCCCCGGGACGGCGCAACAGTTGCCTTGTGGCCTGGACTGAGGGCCGGGGAATTATGGTGGACGCCTTTTCCGAGGTCAACCAGATGGCGATGAAATACGGGATTTCGGAAAACGACATCCTTTACCTGTTCCTCACCCATGTGCATTCCGACCACGATGCGGGATTGGTGGAGCAGGTTCTTTCGGGACAGCGGATCAAGATGATTTCCAGCCGCATCATCTTTGAAAGTTTTCTGAGAAAGATGGAAGCCATCATCTGTTTTCCCAGAGAGGTCATCGAAGGATTCATCGATTTCATCGAGGTGGAGCCTAAAAAGTGCATCAAGCTTCCCGGATTGAAAAACTCATACTTCACTTTCGATTACTCCCTGCATTCGATTCCTTCGGGACGATTCACCCTTTCCTATGCCGATCCCAAAGGCAAGGAAAAGGTGATCAGCCATTCGGGAGATACCAAATACAATGTCGAACAGATCAATGCCTGGTATGAACAGGGAGTTTTTCCCAAGTCGAGAAGGGACAGCCTTTTGGGTTTCATCTGGAATGCAGACCTGGTTATTCATGACGTCGGAGGGGGGCTTCTTCATACGGATGTGGATGCGCTGGACCACTTCGACGATGAAGTGGCGAAACGCATGGTTCTTGTACACCAGCACTACGATCCCAAACCTGACTCCCGGTACACCTTTGCGTATGAAGGGCAGACGGTCACTCTGATCGAGCGGCGATCTCTTCCCCGCGTGGGGAAAGTGGCAAAGATCCGCCCCATGGCTCTATTCCAGCAACTGAAGGAAGGGGAGTTGATGAAAATCCTGAAAAACTCCCAGGTGTTGCAATATCCGGCCGGCGAAATCGTATTTTCCCAGAACGAGGTGGGGGAGGATTTTTTTGTGATCCTGGAAGGTTTCGCCGAGATCATCATTGACGGCGAAACGTTTGCCACCTACGAGCGGGGCAAGTTTTTCGGCGAATTGGCGATCACCACCAGCAATCCCCTCCGGCGCGCCACGGTCAAGGCGCGGTCGGCGCTCACCGTGCTAAAGATTCCCAAACGATTTTACAAGAAGTTCCACCTGCCCAATATCCAGGACGGGTATTACCAGATCCGCAATCATTTTAATGATTTCATGAATCCCAGTCTGATCGCGTCGCTGGCATTCGGGAAAATCGTTCATTGGAAAAAGAATGAAAGTATAATCTCCCTGGGTGAAGGAAATAAGGATATGTATATTATACTTTCGGGTCAGGTGGAGGTTCAGGACAAGCGTAGGAAAACCATCGCTCATTTGACCAATGGCGATATCGTGGGCGAGTTGGCCGGGTTGAAGTCGCTTCCCGCGTTGGCGGATGCCAAAGCCTCCACCAGCGATGTTTACGCCATCCACCTGAACCGGAAGGAAATGAAGCGGGTTTTTAAGCTTTTCCCCTCATTTTATGCTACTGTTTGTCAAAAAATAAAAAAGCTGGAATCCACCCTGTCCTGATCAGGGATCCATTGAATTGGTTTGTTCAGTTGCGGTCACTCGGTCCGGAAACCGCGTCCCCGAGGTTACCGGATTTTCGAGGGAAGACGACCCGGGGATCTGCCACGCCTGTATTGAGGAAACCACTATGAAACAATACGACATTCAGGATATCCGTAACATTGCGTTGGTGGGACACGGGGCTTCGGGGAAAACCTCCCTGGCCGAGGCGATCCTGTATAATGCGAAGGTTTCCGACAGGTTGGGTAAGGTGGGTGAGAATACCTCCGTCATGGATTACGACGATGACGAAATCAGCCGCGGACACACCATCAGCGCCTCGTTGGCATTTTACGAGTGGGAAGGAAAGAAAGTCAACCTCGTCGATACCTCCGGGAACAATAATTTCATTGCCGACACTCCGGCCACCCTGCGGGTTGTGGACGGCTCGGTTATTGTGGTCGGTGCCGAGGATGGAGTACAGTTCTACACAGAGAAAACCTGGCAATGGGGGCAGGACAGCGGAGTGTCCTCCATTGTGTTCATCAACAAGATGGACCACGAACGAGCCGATCTCGAATCCATCAAGGAGGGGATCCGCAGAAAATTCAGGAAAAACCCGGTGGTTCTTTATGTCCCGGTGGAGACCGGCCCCTCTTTTTCCAGCATTGCCGACGTGGTGCACGGGAAAATGTTCGCTTACGAAAAAGGGACGAACGGGATCGGTAAGGTCATGGACCTGCCTGCCGAGGTGAAGGACGATGTGGAAACCGCCCGGGCCGAGTTGATCGAAAATGTCGCCGAGGGTGACGACGCGCTCCTGGAAACCTATCTCGACAAGGGGGAGTTGACCGATGAAGAGTTTGTCGAAGGTTTGAAATCGGGAATTTCGAAAGGAACCCTGATCCCCGTTCTCTGCGGCTCGGCCACCCATAATATAGGCGTGGACTTGCTCATGCAGGCCATGATCGACTACCTCCCGTCTCCCGGCCAGCGCCCACCGGTGGCGGGCAAGGACAAGGGAAATCATGAGGTGGCGTGCAAGGCCGATCTCAAAGGACCCTTGGCCGCCCTTGTATTTAAAACCATTGCCGATCCTTATGCCGGCCGCTTGACGTTGTTCCGGGTTTTTTCCGGTTCTCTCAAAGGAGATTCCAGCATCACGAACTCCACCCAAAACACGGGGGAACGGGTGGGTCAGCTTTACTTCCAGCAAGGGAAAAAGCAGGTGCCCGTTCCCGAAATATCCGCAGGTGACCTGGGGACCGTTGCGAAGCTGAAAGTGACCACAACGGGGGATACGCTAAGCGATGGGAACAGCATGATTATTTTTCCCCCCATCGAGTTTCCGCCCACGGTATATTCCAGGGCGCTGGTTCCCAAGACCCGGGCTGATGAGGAGAAAATCAGCACCGCACTCAAGCGCCTTGCCGAGGAGGATCCTACACTGCAAATCGAGCGGAGCGCCCGCACCCATGAGTTGATCCTGTCCGGATTGGGCCAGGTGCATATCGACGTTGCTCTGGAAAAAATGCATCGGCGTTTCGGTGTCGACGTGGAGGTCAAGCCCCCCAAGGTCCCCTACATGGAGACCATCCGCGGGTCCACCAAGGTCCAGGGAAAATACAAGAAACAGACGGGAGGGCGCGGCCAGTACGGAGATACCTGGATCGAGATCGCCCCAATGCCCAAAGGGGCCGGATTCGAGTTCGAAAATAAAATCGTCGGCGGGGCCATTCCCAAACAATATATCCCCGCGGTGGAAAAAGGGATCCATGAAGCGATGGAAGAGGGGGTGCTCGCGCACTACCCCATGACGGATATCAGGATTTCCCTGTATGACGGGTCTTACCATAACGTCGATTCTTCGGAGATGGCTTTTAAAATTGCGGGATCGCTCGGATTCAAAAAAGGCGTGATGGATTGCAAACCGATTCTCCTGGAACCCATTATGACTATGGAAATCATCGTTCCCAGCGAATATGTGGGGGATGTGATGGGCGATCTTAACTCCAAGCGGGGGAAGATTTTGGGCATTGATGCCGACGATGACAATCAGAAAATCCGGGCTCAGGTCCCCATGGCCGAGGTTTTGAATTACGCCGCCGACTTACGGTCGATGACTGCGGGTCGCGGGGTGTTTTCCCTGAAATTCGATCATTATGACGATGTCCCCGAACACCTCATGCAAAGAATTGTCGAAGAGGCACGTGCGGAACACGAGAAAGCGCATCATGGCCATTAACAGGTCCCGCGCGGTTTTAAGGGAGGGAAGGTTTTGAAAAAGGAAAAATCCAGCAACACCGTCGTCAAGTCCGACCTGGTGGATCGTGTCTACGAAAAAGTGGGATTCACCCGGCAGGAGGCGATGGAAGCCGTCGAGATATTGCTCAACGAAATCAAGGCCGGGTTGGCCCGGGGCGAAAACGTCCGCATCGCCAATTTCGCCAGTTTTAACCTGCGTAAGAAAAAAGCCCGGAATGCACGGAATCCCAGAACCGGGGAACAAATCCGGATTCGCCCCAGGAAGGTCCTGACCTTCAAGCCCAGCCGCTATCTCCTCGAAAGCACCGACCGGTGGCATGATGAACCCAACGATTCCTGATAAATTATTTTTCAAGATTGGGGAGGTCGCCGAGATCTCCGGCGTGGAACAACATGTGCTCCGCTACTGGGAGGATGAATTCGATTTCCTGAAGCCCAATAAGAATCGGTCCGGGCAAAGGCTTTATCAGAGAAAAGACGTCGAAGTGGTCCTGGAGATCAAACATCTCTTATACGAGGAAAAATATACCATCGCCGGGGCAAAGCAACGGTTGAAGGAAATCCGGAAACGGGGAACCCAACTGGATTTTGCGTTCGACCGGGAACGGTTCGAAGGATGGAAGGAGTCGATGCGGAAAGGCCTCCAGGATATCCTGAAGATCCTCGATAAGGGGAAGGCCTAAGGTAGTCATACCCCCAACCCATTTGCCGGCACCGTCCCTTGTGGGCGATAAGGATGGATTGGAGGCGAACGGGATAAAAAACCTCCCCGCTGAAATTGCGGGGAGGTTTTTTTTCGGACCGATCAGGCGAATGCCTTTTTGGCAACGTCCACCAGAGCGGTCAAAGGGCGGCAACCGAGAAGCTCGGCATCTTCACGGGCCACCTGCTCCCCGTTCCCATTCAGCGCGATGACCGAACGTTGCAGGTAACGGCTTCGCAGGCCACCCAGGGCCAGTTTGTTGGCCTTTCCAAACTCCTGGTCAACGTCCTGAACGAGATTCGGCAGTCCGCGGCCGGCGTTGGTCAGAATGTCGGTTCCCACCACCACGATCACCTCATCGGCACCCGCGGCTTTGAACTGGGGCATATTGTCTTTCACCAGGTCCAGTTCCTTATTGCAGAATCCACCCGCCCCGGGGAGGGTGATGATCAGGCGCTTTCCCTTGAAATCGTTGATGGAGACTTCCTTTTCCAGGGGAGTGGAGGCGGCTTTATCTACACTCCAATCCGGGTTCAGTTTAATCAGTTTGGCATCAATGCCGGGCAACTTGGCCATAATGGGGTTCCTCTCTTTAAGAATTGCCTGTAAGGTTAGAGAACTTGGTTTCCACTTAGATGAATGACACGCCAAGAGGTTGCAAAAAATTGCACCCCGGGGCTTAAAAAATTCAAGGTTCGCTGATTTTTCATTATGTTTTGGGAATTGACCGGGAAAGTCCCGGTTACTGGGCATGGCCGGATGAGTTTCGGGTATTTTTTAAAAAAACGAATGATCGATATTTGACCGGGCATTTGTTAATCTGGATCAAATCCATTAAATCGAGGGGTTCCATGAAGAGGATGAAAATTTCAGGTTACATTCTCATGAGTGTCTGGATTTGGGCATCTCTTTCCATTTTATCCTGGGCGGAGGAGGGGGCAAAACGTCCTTTTTATGAGTATCCAGGCAATTATCGGGATAATGTCAATGGTCTCAAGGAAAAATTCAAGGAATCCTTTGGTTATGAACTTCTGGATCTGGATGAGGAGTGGCGCCCCGAAGAAATCGAACGCATGCAACGGGCATTTGCGGAGCTTCCGCCGTCCTTTTACAAATTGCCCGACTTGAAAGGGTTTTACCGCATCAGCCGGATCCAGGTGAATCTGGAAGGGAGGGCCACCCCTCCCAATGAAAACGAGACCGATGATGTGAAGGGGGCGACCTTTCCCACCTTCCTTCTGGTTTACCGGCACGAGGGGTCCGTTTATGAGATCAATGTGGGCGAAGACCCTCCCCGGATCGAGTTTTATACTCCCCTCTTTTACGAAGAGGAGGCCGATTTTAGAAACATCGTGCACCATGAAATGGGCCACGCGTTTGACGTGACCCAGGGATTCTTATCTTTTTCCAAGGAATGGATTGACCTCTCCCGGTTTCGGATACTGAACCTCCCCGCGCTGGACGGGAAGGAGAAGGACGATTATCTTTATACGTTCCTGAACGATCCCGAAGTGGATAATTATGCGCCGGTATCCACCCGCCATCTTCCGACCTATTCCCGCTCCAATATGCAGGAAGACTTCGCCAATTCCGTCGCCGCCTATGTCCAATATCCCTATTTCCAGTACACCCATCCCGCGCGCTACGAGTTTTTAAAAAAATACGTTTTCCGCGGGCAGGAGTATTTTCCGGCCGCGCCGGATGCGAAGGGGGACCCGGTCAGCCGGATCCTTGCGGATCTGGATGCCGGTTTGAAGGAAAATGACTGGGATAAGGTGATGAATGTCGCGGTGGAGGTCAGCCGTTCCTATTTCCCCGATTTGGAGAAGAAAATCGTCGAGGGATTCGAAAAAAAGCGCGCGGGGGATTCTTCGCCTGAAACCGCTTACAGGTTGGGGGTTGTCAGTTGTTTTCTTCTGGATCCGGGAGCCCTGACTTTCCGGCAAAACCTGATCCGGGAAGGTCTGGTGTCCCTGGAACAGCTTTTAAAAAATTCCCGGTGCCACCAGATGGCAAGACAAAATTTCGACCGCATGATGGCGCAAATGCCTCCGCTCAATGTGTATTTTTTCCGCAATGACGGGAAAGATGAGATTCAATTTCTGGACCCCGTGCTTCGGGTGGCCCAGGCCCGCGGGTATGTGACTCGTTATCATTGGAAGGTTTATCTGGAGGAAAATCCGGACGTGATACTGTTGGAAGGAGACGAAACCCTCACGCAGGGCGGGAATGGCTCCGTTCGCCTGGTACTGAAGGACAACCAAGGAAAAGTAGTGGCTCTCCCGGCGGAGTCCAAGCTGGTTCTGGAATTGACGGCCCTGCGGGCTCATCGCGAAACGTTCAAGCGGTTTCCGTCGCAACCGGTGAAGGTCGGGTTCGTGGTTAAACCGTGGCTCGATTATTTCGGGCCCAAGGACACTTCTCTGAAAGTGGTTTATCCATTCAGTCAGTCTCTTCTGGAGAAACGGCACTGAACCTTTGACGGGGTTTTCGGAGGTCTGCTCTAAAGCGATCGTACCAGCCGAACGGCCATGTTGAGATTGGCGTATTTCGAGGGCCAGACCTTCACGCCATCCTCGTATTGGACGACGAGGGCGGAAGAATCCTTTTCATCACTACACCAGGTGGTTCCCCCCGAACCCGGTTCGAAAACGGGGTCGAGGTAAATTTCGTCCCCATACTTGTCCGTATTACGTTTCTCCAGATCGAACAGGCCCCAGGCTTCCGCCTCCGTGGGGAATCGCCAGTCTTCAAAACCCGCAAAACGCTGCAGATTGGTGATTTCGATGTGATCCTGACACTTAAACCAGTTCAACCATTTCCGGGTGTCCTGAAACGAGTCGGATTTTTTCCACATGACGCCCGATTTCGTATCGGTGACGGTTCCATTGCCGTTGTCGGTCAGAAAATTGTCTCCCATAAAAAATTCGATTCAAAGGGGGCTCGTTCACCAGCCCTGCCCGCGGATTCCGTATGAACGGGATCCGGGTTTTTCGGATTTAACGAAATCCTCCAGAGAGGGAGGTGGAGGCTCTTCGGAAAGCGTTTCCTCACCTGCGTGAAGCCGGGACTGAATGGCCTCTATCGCCAGCCGTTTCATTTCCTCCTCGTTGCCATTGCACACCTGTAACAGGCGGCGATAGGTTTCCTCGTCAAGCATCAATTTCAGTTCTCTGTCCATAGTAGTAATATTTTAATTCAATCTGCGAATAAAACAAGCAGGGGATCCCGCCGGGAAAATTTTTAATACTTTGCCCGGTTAAAACGGGGAGGAGGTTCTTCGGAAATCGGCTTCCAGGGGATTGTCCGTTTTGGAGGGTGGACTGGCTTCCCCAAGATCGATTACGAATACCGTGCCCCTGGGATTGTTGTCCCGGACCTGAATGGTTCCGCTATGGTCCACGATAATGCGGTTGACGATGGCAAGTCCCAGGCCGGTGCCCCGTTTCTTCGTTGTGAAATGGGGGAG
>PCWF01000050.1:387-529 GCA_002796165.1 Nitrospinae bacterium CG11_big_fil_rev_8_21_14_0_20_56_8 | reverse complement strand
CAGACGCCACGCCGCATAAATGCCTACGGCTGTGTGGGGGTCTATCAGCATCCCCTGCTCGGCAAAGCAGGCGCTTATGGCACTGCGGGTTTGCACTTCGCTTACCGCAACAGCGTCAAAAACCTCGCGGATGTGTTTCATC
>PCWF01000050.1:0-375 GCA_002796165.1 Nitrospinae bacterium CG11_big_fil_rev_8_21_14_0_20_56_8 | reverse complement strand
AGTTTTGGCAATGTGCCTGTTTGGGCAAAGGTACGCATCAGGTAGGTCAGGTGTTTGGGGTCACGACCCGTTGCGTCAAACAACAACCGCTCGAAGTTGCTGGCGATTTGAATATCCATACTCGGGCTTTGTGTGGGGGCAACATCACTGCGGGTATAGTCCCCGTTGTGGATAAAGCGGCTCAGAATATCGTTACGGTTGGTCGCAATCACCAGCTTATCAAACGGCAGGCCGCACTGCTTGCAGGCATAGCCGGCAAACACGTCGCCAAAATTGCCCGTGGGTACGCTAAAGGATATGGCGGGGCGGAGTTTCTCGGGCAGGCGGGACCACGCATAGGCGTAGTACACCATTTGCGGCAGTAGCCGTGCCCAA
>PCWF01000060.1 GCA_002796165.1 Nitrospinae bacterium CG11_big_fil_rev_8_21_14_0_20_56_8 | reverse complement strand
AAAGATAATCGAACGAATTGGAACTGCCGTACGCTCCGCCCATCAGCCGAACCCGATCCCAGAGGTAATGAGTCGAGATCAGCGACTTCAGCACGTTGAACTTCCCGCTATACTCATATCCCAGATCGTAGAGATTGGCGCCTTTCCCCACGTGTTGAACCTTGCTGGAAGTGAGGAACGCCTCATTTTGCGGTGGGGGATCCCAGGACCATTCCGCGGGTACCTGGGGGGTCTCGGAAAATACACCCATCAGCCTTGCGATATTTTTTTCAAACCTGGGGTAATCGGATGCTTCCGTGACAACACTCATCAGCAGGTTGTTACGATTGAACAGGATTTGCGCCACCTCCCTCAGGTCTTCGGCGACCCCGGCGGGATCCTTTTCCGCGCGTTCGAGCAGGGCTTCGACGAACTTGAAAAAGGTAATGCCTTCGGTCACTTCGTTAAAGCGGCCGATCCGGGAGCAGTAGGACGTGATCCGGGTCCCCACATACTGGTTCCCGTGTGGGATGAGGGAGTCTTCCATATCGGACTTCACGCTCCGAATCAATTCCACCAGCCGCTTGTGATTGTCGAAATTGAATTCAGCGAACAACTCCGCAAAAATGTCGAACAGGTCGTCGAGCTTGTCCATTAATGCTCTACCTTTGAAAAACAAATACGACACAATTTCATCGCGGCGGCCAACGGGGACACAGGAAAATTGCCAGGTCCGGATGCCGCCCGTGTGGATGCCGAGCCGATTGGACATTTCGACATAGTCCCGCTTGTTCGTCCCCATACCGAGGATCATTTTCCCGATCAGGGAGAGATAGGGAATCCTGTCCTGGGGAACCGATCTCGTATTGAACCCGATTTGGATATAGGCGATACGGTTGGTGTAAAGCTCGTGAAAGAGGATTTGGGGAGATGATTCTTTTTTGATTTCCAGAGGGAATTTTTCCGCCTCGTGCCGGATATCCTCCAACCCCAGCACGGGAAGGGTTGCCAGTGCCTCCCGCGAATCGTGGCTTTCCTGCATTTTTTTTAATCGATCGGTTGCTTCGACCAAGTGTTTCTTCTCTTCCAAAGTGAGAGACGCTTTAACCGCGCGAAGTTTTTTCCGCGTTCGAGCTTCCTGCCGGTTGGCCAATCCCGGCTTGGGCACACCGATCACAACACATTGATGGGAATTGTTCAGGAGCCAGCGATCGATGAGTTTCTCGAAATATCCCTTGTGGGCCCGCCGCTTGATCTTGGCCATGAGATCCTCGTATTTCAGATGCATGAGAGGATCGGCGTCATACAGCCATGAGGACAGGGCCCGGATGTTGTAAACGATGCCCTTGGCAAATCCGCCGAAGTTCGCCTCACGAAGGCGGAATTCGACCGTATTCACCGCGGCGGTCAGCAAATCGCCGTCGATCCCGTTCTGCACCAGCCCGCTCAGGGTGGAAAAGATCAAATCGAGGATCTTTTGTTCATTGTCCGGTTCCGTGCCCTTGAGCCCCACGGCAAACATGGTTTCCGCCCGGTCATCGTCGAATCCACCGCCAATGATTTCACTCCCCAGCCCCGAACCCATGAGGGCTTTTCTCAGGGGGGCCGCCGAGGTGCCGATGAGCAAGTGGTTCAAAATGCTGAACGCCAGGCAATGTTCCTGGTTGGTGGCCTTGTCCAGCTTGAGCCCCACCATCACATAGGTTTTCTTTTCAAGGGATTCTTTTTTGGAAACCGGATAATAAATCAGCTTCCGCTTGGGTTTGCTGAATCGGCGCTGGGGCCGGAGGGCGGACTGGGCATCTTTCTTCTCAAAACTTCCAAGGTAGCTTTCCTCAAGGTACTTCAACAGGTCGGCGGTGTTTGCGTCCCCGTAAAAGAAAATGCGGCTATTGGAAGGATGATAGTATTTCCGGTGAAAATCCCGAAACTGCTCGTAGGTGAGGTTGGGAATAGTCTCGGGATGGCCCCCCGACTCGTGACCGTAGGCGTTGGAAGGAAAAAGGGCGTGCGCCATGTAGCGGTCGAGCAGACTTTCCGGATTGGAAAACTCCCCTTTCATCTCGTTGTATACCACACCCTTGAAAATCAGTTCGTCCTCGAGGGTTTCGAGTTCGTGGTGCCACCCTTCCTGCTGAAAAATTTCGCGGGTGAGTTTGGGATAGAACACCGCGTCCAGGTAGACATCCATGAGGTTATAAAAATCCTTCAGGTTCCGGCTGGCCACGGGGTACATGGTTTTATCGGGAAACGTCATCGCATTGAGAAAGGTTTGCAGGCTTCCCTTGAGCAGTTCGAGAAACGGTTCCTTGACCGGGAATTTCCGGGATCCACACAACACGCTGTGCTCCAGGATATGGGCGACTCCTGTGTCGTCCGAGGGTGGTGTGCGGAAGGTGACGCTGAACACCTTGTTATCATCGTCATTTTCCAGCGACAGGACCTGCGCGCCTGTCCGCTCATGCTCGAACAACAGGGCCAGGGATTTCAATTCGGCCACGTCCTCCCGCTGGATCAAACGGAAACCGGAATAAGTCTGGTTGAGTTCAAAATTCATAATATCTGGAGTTAAGGGTTATGGGACCCGAATGCGGGTTTGAAGGTTTAGATGCGATTTTTCTTCCGGGGGTGGGGAAAATTTCGTTTTTTTTCACCCGGCTTTGATCTCCAGGCCGATGGGGCAATGATCGGAGCCCATCACCTCGGGAGATATAAAGGAATCTTTGATGCGGGGGACCAGATCTTCTGTCACAAAAAAGTAGTCGATCCGCCACCCGATGTTCTTGCTCCTCGCGTTGAATCGGTAAGACCACCAGGTATATTGCTCCGGTTCGTCGGGGTGCAACAGGCGGAAGGTATCCACATAGCCGTGCGTGAAAAGGGTATCGATCCAGGCCCGTTCTTCCGGAAGGAAACCGGAATTTTTTTCGTTGGCCTTGGGATTTTTCAGGTCGATCGGCTTGTGCGCGGTGTTGACATCTCCCGTTATGACCAGCTTTTTCCCCTGCGCCCGCAAGGCCTGGCAATGGTCGAGAAAGGCATCGTAAAATTCGAGTTTGAATTTCAACCGATCGTCGCCACTGGTTCCGTTGGGGAAATACACGTTCAGGAGATCGAATTCATCGAATTCGAGACGAATGATCCGGCCCTCGGAATCGAACCTCTCGATCCCCATTCCCAGGTGGACGCTTCGAGGAGGGGGTTTGCTGTATACGGCAACACCACTGTAACCGGGTTTTTTGGCCGGATTGAATACGGTATGAAAACCGTCCACTTGAACCGCCGCAGGATCCACCTGTTCGGGATAGGCCTTGATCTCCTGGAGACACACCACATCCGCCGACGCGGAGTGAAACCAATCCAGGAATCCTTTATTCAAGACAGCCCGCAGACCGTTGACGTTCCAACTGTAAATACGGATAAACCCCTCCTTACTGAATCCGGTTCAGACCAAGGTTAGAGAATACCATCAATCCTTTGGAGGAGCAATCATCGCGGGTCGATGGCCCGGGGGGGATCATGGATCGGAATCCATGGTAATTCAATTCGTTTGACAGCAATTGGAATCTGGAATAAAGTTGCCAACGCATGATTAAATATGAAAAAAACATGTCGATCGACGCCAGAGAAATCGTTGAAGATTGGGTCTCGTCCACCCCGGCGGTTTATTTAAAACTCAAGGAAGCGCTGGACGATCCTGAAAGTTCGTTCAGGGAATTAGCGGACATCATCAGCGCCGACGCGGCCTTGACCGCGCGTTTACTCAAAATCGTCAACAGCCCCTTTTACGGTTTCTCGTCCAAAATTGAAACCATCTCCCACGCCCTGAAAATCGTGGGAACGGAACAGTTATGCGACCTGGTTCTGGCGGCCACGGTGATGAACCAGTTTCGGGATGTTCCCAGGGAACTGGTGACCATGGAATCGTTCTGGCGGCACTCCATCGCCTGCGGCATGCTGGCGCGGTCGCTCGCCCGCGAACGGGGAGAGTTGAATGCCGAGCGGTATTACGTCGGGGGCATGTTGCATGATATCGGAAGCCTGGTCATTTACAAAAAGAGCCCCAAAAAGGCGCTGGAATTGCTGGGCCGTTGCCATGAGGAAGAAAAGCACCTGTATGAAGTGGAACCCCGGATTTTCGGTTTCGACCACGGGGATGTGGGCAAAGCTCTGCTGGAGGCGTGGAATCTGCCGCCGAGTCTCGTGGAAGCGGTTTCTTTTCACCATCTGCCGGGGGAAGCCACCCTGGACCCGGGGTTAACGCAGATCGTTCATGTGGCCGACATTCTTGCTTATGAAATGAAAATGGGAAGTAGCGGGGAACCCTTTGTTCCGCCGTTTGATGAAGAGACCCTGAAAGAACTGGGCCTCTCCAACAAGTCTCTGAAAGAGTTATCACAAAATTCTCATGAGGAGATTGAACAGGCCATCCAGATGTTTTTGTAAAACGGATTCTGGAGGCTCAATCCCCTCCCCCACCTCCATCCCCTCCCCCACCATCTCCCCCATTCCCGAAATCCCAACTGTTCCCCGAAAACCCGTCAACTGAATCGGAATTCCATGGGCGCCCCCCTCCCGAAAAAACATAAAGAAGGGTAATACCCAAAGGCAATACCAGGTGAAAGAGCCAGCGCGATTCGCCAAACAAAGTGTCCAGCATCATGCCGATGGCTTCCCACTTTCCGCTCGCCCACCCAATCGCGGTCGCGGAAATTAAATACACCAAAATGGGCACAAATATTTTTCGCTTCATGCGGAGCCCTCGACCCATATCGGGGCCAATTGTTCCCACGGGCTTCTCAAATTCAATTCCTCCAATTT
>PCWF01000257.1:9781-31611 GCA_002796165.1 Nitrospinae bacterium CG11_big_fil_rev_8_21_14_0_20_56_8 | reverse complement strand
GCCTCATGTTTGGTGATGTTGGTTTCCCGGATCGCATCCAACAGCGAAGTCTTCCCGTGGTCGACGTGGCCCATGATGGTGACGATAGCGGGACGATGAATATAATCTTCCTTTAAATCCGTTTCTTCCTCTTCAAAATCGAGCTCCGCCTTGACCGCTTCCCGTTCGACTTCAAATCCACGCCGGTCGGATACCTTGGACGCCACTTCGAAATTGAGGCTCTGGTTGATCGTCGCCATCACTCCCAATCCCATCAATTCCTTGATGATGTCGTTGGCGGTGCACTTGAGCTTTTCGGCCAGGTCGCGTACGGGGATCGTATCGGGTAATTGGACAATTTCGAAAGCCTCTTCCGGCGTCGCGGCCTGTGTGTCCTGGGCCGGGGCGGGGGTGGGGGCGTGAGGAGTCTTGGGTTTTGAAACTTTGGTTTCTTTTTCGGCGTGAGGTTTTTCCTCGACCTTCGGAGCGGCAGGTTTCTTCTCCTCGATCTTCGGCTTTTCTTCCGCCTTGATGACTTTCAGGCCGTGTTTTTTTGGGGGAGGAGCCTTAACCGGTTCCTGTTTTCGGACCTGGGCGCCTTTTCTGGAGGGTTGGACTTTGACGGCGCGTACGGGGGCTTCCGGTTCCCCTTCCGTCAGAACATCAACATCCGTGGATGACAAATCCTCCGCATCCTCTTCCTCGGGGGGTTTTCTTTGGCCCCGGCGCGGCCCTTTTTTCTCTTCAGTTTCCTCTTTCCCTTCTTTGGCGATTTTCTTTTTGGCGGCGATTTTGGAAGATCCGGATTTCTTTTCCCGTTCCTTCTCCGGAGCTTTCTTTTCCGTTTCGGTTTTGCCGGTGTCTTTTTTCCGGGCCGGGGATTTGGCTTTTGCGGAAACAGATTTCCCCTTGGCGGTTTTCCCCATGTCTTTTTTGGAGGCGTCTTCGGTGAAAAGCTCGCGGATGAAATTTGCGGCTTCTTCATCGATCGAACTCATGTAATTTTTGGCCGGAATGCCTTCATTGTGAAGGGCATCGAGGATCTGGTCGTTCTGAACGTTGAGTTCCAGCGCTAGTTTGTTGATGCGGATCTTACCCAAATAAAACCTCCTTGAGCGTTACGATTGGCGGGGGTATTTCGTCATGGAGACGCCCCTATACGTTTTCCAGGTTGTCCACCCTCTGCTTGGCCTGGTTGATGATCATTTGCGCGATGGCCTCGTCGACTCCCTCCACCTGAAGCAATTCCTCGGCCGGGGTGATCGATAATTCGGCCAGCGTTTCAAATCCATTGGTGTGCAAAGCGGAGATGATTTCCGCATCGATCCCGACGAGTTCGTCGATAGCGATGTCGGTATCCTCTTCCACTTCCTCTTCTTCGCCGGGGACGGCCGGCTGGACCTCGGTGCCGGGTTCCACGGAAGCCGAGGGGGATTCCCCGCTCTCAACAGCCGGAACCTCGGCCGTTTCCAGATCCACCAGCCTTTTTTGCTCCTCCGCCACCTTAAGGATCGCCTCGGCTTTTTTGGGACCGATGTTCTGAAGCTCGGTCAATCCTTCCAGTCCCCGCTTGAGCGTGGCTTCGAAAGAAACCATATCGTGGGCAAACAGGATGGACATGATCTTCGGTCCCAATCCCTTGGTGTTTTTAATTTCCTCGAGGAAATCCACCTTCCGGGGTTTGGGCCGGGAGAGGAACGCGGTGGCTTCGTTGATGTTGATGGCCTCCGCTTCGCCCTTGATGTCGATTTTCCACTTCACCAGTTTCGCGGCCAGGCGAACATTTTGCCCCTTTTTCCCGATCGCGAGGGACATCTGGTCGTCCGGAACGATGATGATCATATGTTTTTCGGCGTCATTACGAATGATGCGGGAAATCTTGGCGGGACTCAAAGCGTGCCGGATGAACACTTCAGGCTCCTCCGAATACTCCACGATGTCGATTTTTTCCCCGCGCAGTTCCTGGACGATGGATTGAACCCGCATACCGCGCATTCCCACGCAGGCTCCCACCGCATCGATGTCCCGGTCGTTGGTGCGCACCGCGATCTTGGTCCGCCCGTTGGGTTCCCGCACGATGCCCATAATCTCGACCATTCCCTCGCTGATCTCGGGAACTTCCATTTCGAACAACCTTCGGATCAGCCCGGTGTGCGTCCGCGAGAGGATGACCATGGCGTTCTTGGGAGTTTTCTTCACGTCGAGAACGTAGGCGCGTATGCGCTCGCCCCGGTTGAAGGTTTCCCGGAAGACCTGCTCCCGCCGCGGGAGCACGCCCTCGGCTTTGCCAAGGTCGATGATGAAATCGCCGCGCTCCATCCGTTGCGCGATGCCGTTGATCAATTCCCCTTTTTTATCCTTGAATTCGTTGTACGTGTTGTCGATTTCGGCTTCCCGCACTTTTTGCAGGATCACCTGCTTGGCCAGTTGCGCCGCGATTCGGCCATAGTCGGCGAGCACCTGGCGGACCAGGACGGTTTCTCCGACCTCGGCATCCCTGGAAATCTTCCGGGCTTCCTTAAGGGTAATCTGTTCCGCCGGATCTTCCACGGTTTTGACCACCGTTTTCTCGACGAAAATATCCACTTCGCCGGTTTCGGGGTTGAAGGTGCTGTGGATGTTTTTCATCTCCGGCCAGCGCTTGCGGGCGGCCGCTTCCATGGCGGTTTTGACGGCATCGATCAGGATATCTTTGTTGATTCCTTTCTCGGTGCTGATTTGATCCAAGAGGTTCAGGGCTTCCCGGCTCATAACGTCTGTTTTCGTTGAATGATTTTCAAGGGGTTAAATTTCAATAACCGGTTTCGCCAGGGAAATGTTTTCCAGAAGGATCTGTAACAGTTTCCCGTTTTCTTCCAGGTGAAGGGTATCGTCTTTGAAGTCGGATACGATTCCCCTGAAATGTCTCCGGTTGTCGATGGGCGAAAAGGTATTGACGGTAATTTTCTTGCTTTTGTATTTCAAATAATCCCGCTCTGTTTTAAGCGGACGGTCCAAACCGGGAGATGAAACTTCCAGAACGTAAGCGTTGGAAACGATTTCCTCGATTTCGATAAGGTCACCCACCAGATGGCTGACCTTCTGGCAATCTTCCAGCGTAACCCCGCCTTCCCGGTCGATGAAAACTCTTAAAATCCAGTTTCTTCCCGCTCTTTTATATTCGACGTCGACGAGTTCGAGATTTTCCTTCCGGATCACGGGCGCAATGATTTCGAATATGGACTGGGGAACGGGACCTTTCCCCATGGTTACGCTCCTTCTCGGGCCGGCTCGATTCGACCCACAGGCCGGCAAATGAAAATAACCCTGCGCTGAAATTTTCCGAATCGCGAAAAAAATCCGTGGACCGGTTCCCTGTTGACCAAAAAAAACCAAAAAAAATGCGGGCTGACTTGCCCGCATTCCTAGCAGGTCTGAATTTGGAACCAGTCTACTAAAAATCAGGAGGGGGATTCAAGCAAAAACTTCTTTGGTTTCAAACCCAGGGGTGCTTAAGAGGGCCACTAAGAATTCACGATTTTCAAGCCATTCGCCTTGAAGGCTGAAGTCCGGAACGTCTCGATTGGGCTCAAAACGGACTGAAAAGCATGGCGAGCCCGGCTCTGGACGCGTGAGGCTAGAACCCGTTTGCCAGTCCTGAATTCTCGCGGGCCAGCTCGTGGCTACCGGCAATTTTTAGCAGGGTTCTGAAAAACTATTTGAGGTGTCATTCTGAGCCGCTTGGCGGCGAAGAATCTTGTTTCAACCCTCTTTGCCCAGCATGATTTATCAAGTCGAGCCAGAGCCTTCGCGGAGTTTATCCTGAGCCTGCCTGTGCGTTGCACGCAGGCAGGCTTGCCGAAGGACGCGGGGTGACCTTTGGGGAGTTTCCCAGCACCCTGTTAGTCCCCTTAAAGGTTATTGAGAAATTTTGGGATTTCCGCCAGGACCTGGGGGAACGGGTGGGTTTCGTTTTTGCCGGATTTTCGATATTTTAACTCGACCTGTCCCGATTCGAGGTTTTTGGGGCCGATGATGATCTGCAGGGGGGTGCCCAATAAATCGGCGTCTTTGAATTTGACCCCCACGCGCTCGTTGCGGTCATCGAGCAGGACCTCCACCCCCATGCCGGTCAGGGTAAGATAGGTGTTTTCGGCGGCGGTGCGAGTGGCTTCGTCTTCCATTTTTACGGGGATGATTTGCACCTCGAACGGGGCCAGGGGCCGGGGCCAGCAAATTCCCTTTTCATCGTGGTGTTGTTCGATGGCGGCGGCCGCGGTACGGCCCACCCCGATCCCATAACAACCCATCACCATGGGATGTTCCTGTCCTTTTTCGTCGAGGAAATGGCTTTTCATGGCGGCGCTGTATTTGGTGCCCAGGATGAAGATGTGTCCGAGCTCGATACCGCGCTTGACCTTCATTTTTCCCGGCCCGCATTTGGGGCAGGGGTCGCCCTCGACCACCCGCCGGAGGTCGGCCACCCGTTCGATTTTAATGTCCCGGGCGGGGTCAACTCCCGTCAGGTGGCGGTCCACCTTGTTGGCCCCGGCGACGGCATTGGAGATGAGGGGCACTTCCTCGTCCGCGAAAATTTTGAACGGAAGTCCCACCGGGCCGACGAACCCGCAGGGCAGATCGGGGTGGGCTTCAAACGTTTTCTCGTTGGCCGGATGGAGCCAATCGCAACCGATCAGATTCTTGAGCTTGACCGGATTGATCTGCCGGTCGCCCCGCGCGAGTCCCGCCACCAACCCCCGGTCGCTCTCGAAAAGAATGGTTTTTATGATCTGTTGCGGGGAAACGGAAAGGAACCGGGAGACCTCTTCAACCGATTTCTGGTTCGGGGTTTCCACTTCGGTCAGTTTCCCCGAGGGGGGCCGCGGGCCGTCGGGAGCCGGGGGCCGGGCCTGGGCCAGCTCTACGTTGGACGCATAGTTGCATTGGTCGCAGAAGCCGATCTCGTCTTCCCCCGAATCGGCCAGCACCATGAACTCGTGGGAAAAATTTCCGCCGATGGAACCGGAATCGGCTTCCACCATTTTAAATTCAAGTCCGCACCGCTGGAAAATGCGGGTATACGCCTGCGCCATGTCTTCATAAGTTTTCCGCGTGCTGGCTTCGTCGGCGTGGAAGCTGTACGCGTCTTTCATCATGAATTCGCGCCCGCGCATGATGCCAAACCGGGGCCGCACTTCATCCCGGAACTTGGTCTGGATCTGGTAAAAGGTGAGGGGAAGCTGACGATAGGATTTGACCTCCCTTCGCACCATGTCGGTGATGACTTCCTCATGCGTGGGGCCGTAACAGAACTCGCGGTCGTGCCGGTCGCGGATACGCAACAGTTCCTTGCCATAGATGTTCCAGCGTCCGCTTTCTTTCCACAATTCGGCGGGTTGGATGCTGGGAAGGAATACCTCCAGGCCCCCGATACGGTTCATCTCTTCGCGGATGATGATTTCGATTTTGCGCAGGACCCTCAGGCCCAGGGGAAGCACGGAATAGATTCCCGCCGCCAATTGCCGGATCAGCCCGGCGCGGATCATATACTGGTGACTGGGCGTTTCGGCATCGGCGGGGGATTCTTTCAGCGTGGGGATAAAGTTCTGGGAATAACGCATATTCTGGATTCTGTCCGGCTCAGGGTTGCGGGATTGGATTATAAATGTGTGGGAATCTGGATGTGGCGCAAAAACTGGTTGGCCAGTTCGATGTCTTCGACCCGATGAATTTCCATCCAGCCCTGGTGAATTTCGAGCAGGTTGATGACGAATCCCCGGTCGATCATTTCCTGGATCAGATCGGTGAACGTGAACCGGGCGATGTCGTCGGCTTCCTGGAATTTCCCCTTATAGTTCCGGACGCAATCCTCGTAGGTCTGGATCAGCTGTTCGGCCCCGGTCTTGGAAAATTTGGCCAGACCGATGAATTCGTGGGTCGCGGTTTCGGGATTTATTTTCTTGCCTATTTTGGCAATGGTGTTGTCGTAAACGAAACTGATTCTGCGGTGCGTCGGTTTATGTTTATGGCGGATGATGACGTAGTCCAACTCCCGCTCGGCCTCCGCCTTATGGTACTGGATCGAGTTGTCGGCCACCAGAATGATGTCTTCCTTGTATTGGAGGAGTTTGGCGATGATGTTTTCCTCCAGCAGGATATCGGCATACAGCATGAGGAATCCGTTTCCCAGTTTATGCCGGGCATGCATGAAGCTTTGCAGGGCCGATCCATTCTCGTAGGACGGGTTGTGGACAAACTCGACTCCTTCGGCGTGCATGGCTTCGTGGGCATGTCCGGTAACCACCGTGATGTCGGTCAGGTTGTTCTGGTTCAGGGCGCGGACCTGTCTCTGTAACATGGTTTGTCCGGCGATTTCGAGCATGGGTTTGGGCTTGTTTCCCAGGTAGGGTTTGAGCAAGGTGTCTTCCCCGGCCGCGGGAATGACGACCGGGATGTTTGAGGCCAGTTCGTTTTCCTGGTCCTTTTTCTTCACATCCAGAAAACCCACCGCCTGGAATATCGAACGGACAGGGGCGCATTGGGGATCGGCTTCGAAGGACCGCTGGTTGAGGAGCAGGGTTTTGGCCACCTCCTCCATGGATTTGTACGCGCTTCGCAGGAGGTGGTTGGCGTGGATGACGATGTTGAATCCCGCTTCCCCCAGTTCGTCTTCAGTAATTTGGTTGTAAGTCGTGGGCACGCAAACCAGGGGCCTGCGGATTTCCAGCTCTTTCTGGATGAGGGCGTACTGTTTGGCGAATTCCAAAATTTCATCGGGTTTCTCGGACTTGGAATGGATCATGATTCCGTCCACTCCCGCCTTGAGATAGACTCGGGCTCTCTCCAGGGCTTCCGACATGCTTTTGCCGGCGATCAAGGCCTCGATCCGGGCGATGATCATGAAATCGCGGGTCAACTGGGTCTTTTTGCCACGCCGGATTTTTTGGGCGAAGGCCGCGGGGTCTTCCAGGGTCTGCTGGGTTCCCGTTTCCAGGCTGTTGCGTTTGGGAAACACCTTGTCCTCGATAATCACCGCCGAAACGCCCGCCCGCTCCAGTTTGGAGACGAGGTACTCGAAGTTGTTGGGGTCGCCCCCGGTATCGCCGTCCACGATCATGGGTTTGTTGGTTACGGCCAGGATTTCGAAAATGGTTTGCAGGCGGGAATCAATACCGACCACCTCGATATCGGGATGGCCCTTGGATGCGGAGTCGGTAAGACTGCTCTCCCAGATGGCGTCGAACTCCCGGATGACGGGTTTGCCGTCGCACTCGCCTTCGACCTTCACGCTGTTGACGATGATCCCGCTGATCCCGTTGTGGGCCTCAAGCGCCCGGATCTGCCGCCCTTGTTCCAAAAGCGCCCGCAGTTTGCCGCGGCGTTGTTCCGGAAGTATGTTGTTAAGAAGAGTCATGTTTGGTTGCCGATAGGTTTTCGATGTTCCAGGGTTTCACGGATCCAGGCGGGAACGTATATGGTTTCGAGGTCGAATCGTTCCAGGGCCCGGAGGATTACTTCGATTTGTTCTTCAGGCGGCAATTTATTGTCCATCAGGATGAGTCCCAGACCGTTTACTTTGCAGTAGCCGCTTCGGGTCGGGATCTCTTCATCGGACAGGTTTTCCCTGCGGATCTCGATCGACAGTTTTTCCGCCGTTTGAACCAGATCGTCCAGCCGGGCACGTGCATCCATGGCGAGTCCGCCGGTTTTCCGATTTCAAGGAACCTCTGACAGGGTGCTGAAAAACTACGGAAATTTCATCCGAGTCCTTCGGCAAGCCTGTCTGCGTGCAACGCACAGGCAGGCTCGGGATAAACTCCGCGAAGGATCTAGCCGGATTGGTAAATTCAAGCTGGGCAAGGGTTTCGGGCAAGATTCTTCGCCGCATTGCGGCTTGGAATGACACCCGAAAGAGTTTTTCAGCAACCTGCCAATGATTTACGATATTCCCCGTCGCCGATGCGCAGGGCTTTGATTCTCAAGGGTCTGCGAATGGCCCGCGGCGATGTTCCGACGCCTCTTTTGTTTTATTACAAATTTTCCGCGATTAACAGGAAAATTCGCTTGCAGGCGTTGATGTGCTTCAACTGATGATTCTCATGATGTCGTTGTAAAACGCGAATGCCAGAAGGGAGATCAGCATGAAGATGCCCACCTGCTGGGCGCGCATTTGATGTTTTTCGCTGACCGGCCGGCCACGGATCCACTCGATCAGGAAAAAGAAAATGTGTCCTCCATCCAGGATCGGTATGGGAAGCAGATTCAACAGGCCCAGGTTGATGCTGAGCAGGGCGGTGATGCGGACAATCTCGCTGAATCCCTGCTCCGCCTGTTCTCCGTAAATCTGGAATATCAGAATGGGACCGCCGATGGTATCCGCGGGAATGGAGCCGGCCACCAGTTTCTTGATGCTGACCGCGATCAGGTAGGTGAGGTTCCAGGTTTCTTGCAGGGATCGGCGTAAGGCGCCAATGGGTCCATAGGATTCATCCACCAGTTCCCCGCTCATCCCGATCCCCAGAACCCCGATTTCGGTTTCCTTGCCTTCCGGGTCCTGCACGGTTTTGGGTTCCGGGGTGAGGGGGATGGTCATTTCCGTTCCCTCCCGGCTCAGGTGAAACTCCAGGGGCTGACCCGGTTTGTCGATCGCGGCTTCTTTGAGGTCGCCCCAACCGAATATGGGGGTTTCGTTCACGGCAAGGAGCCGGTCGCCCACTTTCAGTCCGGCCAGTTCGGCGGGGGATCCCTTTTTAACATAAGTGATGTTACGCACCAGCGGGGTGATCCCGATCAGGCCGACTTTTTCCTTGTCTCCCAAAAGGTCGGTGATTTCTTCGGAGACGGGGGTCACTTGCAGTTCGATCAGGTTGTCATTGCGTTGAATCTTGACATTCAGAACCTTGCCGGGGGAAGCGTGAACGATTTTCTGGAGTTGTTCCCAATAGAGGATTTCGCCTCCATCGATCTCGACGATCCGGTCTCCGGTTTCCAGTTGAGCGACAAAGGCGGGGGAGTCGGGTTTCACGGTTCCCACCACCGGGGCGAGCGTGGGCACGCCGCCGAGGTACACGAAGTAGTAAACGAACACGGCGAAGAGAATGTTGAAAAACGGGCCCGCAAAAGCGATCGCCAGGCGATCCTGCACCCGGGCGGCGGAAAAGGAGCCCGGCTCGTGGCTGGTGTTTTCTTCCAGGTCCTCCCCCTTCATCTTGACGTAGCCCCCAAGGGGAATGACGGAGACGAGGTATTCGGTTTCGCCCGACTTCATGCCGAAAATTTTTGGGCCGAACCCGATGGAAAATTTCTCCACGGTAACCCCTACCTTGCGGGCGACCAGGAAGTGGCCCAGCTCGTGGACGAAGATGAGCGCGGCCAGGCCGCCGATGAACACCATCATCTTGGTCGTAAAATGCAGGACGGCGTCTAATGGAAACGCGGAAAGTTCAAACATGGATTTTGGGCAACGGGGTTTGTTACCGGATTTCGGTGGTGAAATCCAGGAGCTCCACTCCGGCAGGGATCTGAAATTCAAAAATGTCTTCCGTAATCTCCTGGTTCACCCGAATGTCGGTGAAGAGGATTTCCGTTCGATTACCTAATTTATCATACACGCTTGACCCGGTAATTTGGAAGTTTTTGTTATCTGCGTAAAGAACCATTTTTTCCAAATTGTTGTCGGGAGGGTTGGGAACCATCACCAGTGTGATCTTGTCGTTGTCCAGCAGAACGCGGCTGACCTGGAACGCCTCGGTCAATTTTCCCTTGCCCGAGAGGAACAGGGCCGGCGTATTGGAGGAGTAAACGTTATCCAGCGGCATTTTGGAGACCTGTTCCTCCTCGGGAACGTACAGCCACAGGACGTTTTCGTTGCTGATGAGGACCTGGGGATCGGGTGCGGTGTAAATCCACTTCATTTTTCCGGGCTTCTTGATTTTGACTTCGCCCCGGGCTTCCTGGGATTTTCCCATCATTTTGACGTAGGATTTCTGCACAAATTTCGCTTCGAAGGTTTGGACGGATTCGTACCGTTTTTGAATGGCGTCAACCGCGTTCTGTTCGTCGCTCAAGCTCCAGGAAAGGGCGGGAAAGGCCAGAAGGAAAACCAGGGTGGACCCGAGGAGGCGAAGTGAATTCATGCGGTTTTTCCCACCGAGGTGGGGTTTTGCAGAACCCGTCGGCCGTCCCGGGTCAACTGGTTTTCCTGGATCAGCCGAATGGCGCGGGGATATAACCGGTGCTCTTGTTCCAGGATTCGGGCTGACAGGGTTTCCGGGGAGTCGTTGTCGTACACGGGAACTACCGCTTGGAGAATGATCGGCCCGCAGTCCACGCTCTCATCCACGAAATGAATGGTGCAACCGGCGAACTTGACCCCGTAATCCAGCGCTTGCTTCTGGGAATTCAGGCCGGGAAACGCCGGGAGAAGGGAGGGATGAATGTTGATGATGCGCCCGGGAAACGCCGCGACGACTTCCCGGCTCAGGATCCGCATGAACCCGGCAAGGCAAATGAGATCCACCTTTCGGGAACGCAATTCCGCCACCAGAGCCCGGTCGAATTCTCCTTTGCCGGAAAAGGATTTGGACTCGAGAACGTGGGTGGGGATGCCATAATTTTTCGCCCGGTCCAGGGCGGGAGCGTCCGGCTTACTACTCAGCACCAACGAGATCCCAGCGTTTAATTCTCCCCGCTCAATGCTGTCTATAATGGCTTGCAAGTTACTCCCGCGGCCTGAGACGAGAACGGCCAGTTTGAACGATGCTTCCGTTTGCATGCACGAGGTCTCCCGGGCTGGGACAGAGAATGGCGCGGGATCGGCCTTCGGGATTCACGGCCACCCTAATGCGCATAAAGTCAAAGAGATAAATTCACGGGTCGAGATTAACATTTTTCGTGAAGGCAAATCAAATGAAAGCACGGTCCGGAAAAGGACCCGTCTCCGCGAGGCGTTGAACGGCGGGGGATTATCGGCGACCGCTCAGCATCTGAGTCTTTTCTCTTTACCTGACGCAAACGTGGGTTGACAACGGGATCAACCGAAAAATGAGGATGCCGGGAAGTTTTTATTAATGAACATGGAACTTTGCTGTTACAATGAAACTTAAATACACAGGTGTTTATTTAGCCCGTTTGTTCGGTCGATTACGGTGGAGATGGATGGAATCCTTGTTTTTTCAGGTATTCCGATCTCACGCCCGGGCCGGAATTTGTGGGCCGTGGGCTTCAGGTTCGAAGATGAATTCCCGGGAAATTGAACGAATCGCGGCGGATTGGGTGGCGTCTCCACCTACGGTTTATTTCCGCTTCAAGGAAGCCATCGACGATCCCGACAGTTCCTGGAAGGATTTCGGGGAGATTCTCCGGGGTGACCCGGCTCTGACCGCCCGGCTCCTCAAGATCGTGAACAGTGCGTTTTACGGTTTGTCAACGCGCGTGGAGACGGTCGAGCATGCGTTGACCATTGTCGGGCTGGACCAGTTGAGCGAATTGATTCTCGCCACGACGGTTATGAATGAGTTCAAGGGCATCCCCAGGGAGATCATTACCATGAGCTCGTTCTGGGAGCACAATATGGCGTGCGGTCTCGCCGCTCAGATCGTCGCCAGTTTCATGGAAGAGCGCAACCTGGAACGGTTTTACGTGGCGGGAATGTTGCATGACATCGGTTCGCTTCCGATTTACAAGAAGGCTCCGGAAAAGGCGATGCGGGCCATCGATCTGAGTCTTGAAAAGAACATTTCCCTTTTCGAGGCGGAGCGCCAGATTTTCGGGTTCAATCACGCGGACGTAGGGGCTTCCCTGCTCAAGGCATGGCAACTCCCGTCCCGGCTGACCGAAGTGGTGGCCACGCATCACGATCCGGCATCGGCGAAAAATCATCCTTTGGAAGCGGCGGTGGTGCACCTTGCGGACCGTGTGGCCCATGAAATGGGTTTGGGGAAAAGCGGTGAGCCGTCGGTCCCATCCCTGCAGGAAGGGGTCTGGAAACGAATCGATTTGCCGGAATTGATCCTGGAAGACGTTCGCATCAAGCTGGAGGAACAATTCAAAACGCATATTGAGATCTTTTTATAGAAGAGGATGGAGATCAGGGAGGTTGGAACGAGAACAATGAAACGGATTTTGGGGATAGTTTCCATTTGGCTGATGGGATTTTGCCTGGTCCCGCCTTGGGTGGCGGCGGCGGAGCCGGGTCTGATCCAGGCAGTTTTCGAAGGCGACACGGAGGAAGTGCATCGTCTGCTGGAAGCGGGAGCCGATCTGGAGGAACGTTCATCCAAGGGGAGTACGCCCTTGATGGTGGCGGCGTCCGCGGGAAGGACGGAATTGACCAGGCTTTTGTTGAAAGCGGGCGCCGATGTCAATGCGCGTAACGAGTATGGGGACACCGCATTGATTCTGGCCTCCACGCGGGGAGATTTCGACACGGTTCAGGCTCTGCTGAAAGGGGGGGCGGACGTGAACGCGGGGAATTACTATGGATGGACCCCCTTGATCCGGGCTTCCCGGTATGGTCACCACGGGGTGGCCGGGCTACTTCTTCAAAATAAAGCCGATATCAACGCGGCCGTTCGGGACAATTCGACGGCGCTGATCGTGGCCTCGGGCGAGGGGCATTCCACCGTGGTCCAGTTGTTGCTGGAACATGGCGCCCGACTGGACGTGCAGAATCGGGACGGGGTGTCGCCGGCGCAATTGGCGGTGTTGACGGGCCGGGCGGACATCCTCGGACTTCTGCTCGCCGCCGGAGCCGATGTGAACGAACGCAACCGGGCGGGGGAACCCCTGATCATTCTTGCGGCGGAACGGGGATTTGCGGACTGTGTTCGTTTACTGATTGGAAAGGGCGTGGCGGCGGATACGCGGCTCAATAACGGGTGGACACCGTTGATGCGGGCGGCAAAATACGGGCATCTGGAGGCGGGTCGGCAACTGCTGGACAAGGGCGCCGATCTCAATGCGAAAAGTACGGGAGGGGCCACTCCGGTGATGGTCGCGGCCCAGATGGGGCACGTGGATTTTATCCGTCTGCTGGAGGAGCGGGGGGCGGAACTGAATGCCCGAAGCCGAAATGGAAGCACGGCTTTGATCAGTGCCGCGGCGGGCGGAGAAGCGGGAGCGATCCGCTATCTGCTTCAACATGGGGCCAATGTGAACGATACCGTGGCCAACGGATCCAGCGCCCTCATGGTGGCCGCCGAGCGGGGGCACCTGGATGCGGTCAAGGTTCTGCTGGAATTCGGGGCGGATATAAAAAAGCAGAGCAAGTGGGGGTGGACGCCACTCATGGTCGCGGCCGCCGGGGGCAATGTGGAAATCATCCGCCTCCTGCTGGAAAAGGGCGCGGATCCGGGCGCGCGAAGCAACAAGGGATGGACCGCCTTGACGGTGGCGATGGTGCTGAAGAGGAACCCGGTGGTCGAAGTGTTACAGAAAAACAGAATCCGGCATTGACGGGCCGGTATTTCAGGCCACGGAGCCGAGCCGGGCGGACGAGAAGGTTTTCATGAGGCCGATGTTCTGGGTGTGACCCGATTTGTAAGCGCGAATATGTCCCTGGATGGGTCGCCCCAATAGATAGAAATCGCCGATGATATCCAGGATCTTGTGGCGGGCAAATTCGTCGGGGAACCGGAGTTGCGTGTTTAAAACTTTCCCATCGCCCAGCAAAATGAAATTGTCCAGCTTCCCTCCCGAGGCAAATCCCATTTTGGTCAATTGAGCCACGTCTTCCATGAAACCGAACGTTCGCGCCGGGGCGATCTCTTTTTTAAAACTTTCATGTCCCCGGTATTCAAAGGTATGGTCCAGCACCCCGATGGGGGCGGGATATTCCATGTGGTAGCTCACCTTGAACGTGTCGCAGGGTTCGACCGTGATTCCCGGTTTTCCATTTTCCCCTCCGAATGAATAGGGGCGGTCGATCACGATCGCGTCGTAATAATCATCCTGATCTTCAAATTCCCCGTCTTCGATCAACTGGCAAAAATCCTTGGCCGAGCCATCCATCACCGGCGCTTCGTCGCCGATTTTGATCAGCAGGTTGGTGATGCGGTACATGTGCAGGCAGGCCATGATGTGTTCGATGGTGCCCACGGCGGCCGATCCTTTTTTCAGGCAGGTGGAATAATCGGTTGACTGGACGTTTTCCAGCCGCGCCGGTATGGTTTGGCCGCTGGAGATGTCTCCAAAAATGATTCCGCTCCCGGGCGGCAGGGGTTGCAGGATCAACCCGGTTTTGATTCCGGAGTGCAGGCCGCTTCCGCAGAGCACCACGCTCCGCTTGAGAGTGCGTTGGGGATACCGGTTTGGAGAGGTTTCCGGCGGCCGTTCCGAGAGCCCGATGGCTGGGGCGGAGGAGGAAGCGGAACGCAACTTGCGAATTCTGGACGGAAGATCCTGAAGGGTGATTTTCCCCCGTGCCAGGGAAGAGACCAGCGCCTTGTCCAGTACGGTCTTGAGTTCCTTGATGTTTTCCGGCCAGGAGTAATTGCACAGGGCATCGATGACTTCCGGCTCGATTTCCGGGAGCGATCCGCCCGTTTTCGGGGAGTTTTGTTCGAAATAGTCTTTGATCATCGTGGGAATATTGAGGCAATACTCTCTCAGCGGGGGCACGTCCAGGGTGCTTTCCCGAAAGATCTCCAGCAGATCGGGGTTGAACCGTCCCGCCGCGGCAAGGGCTTCAAGGTCCTCGGATGAGGAAGCGAACAGCCGGTCGGGAATAAATTCAAGTTTCAGCTCCTGTTTTTTCTCCGTATCGGCAGAAAAATATGCGGCAAGCTTGTCCTGGAGTCCCTTGCTCAGGGCATCCACGTTTCTCAGGAACACCGCCTTGCCCGCGGCGCGGGAACTCTGCCGGGTGCTCGCCCGCCCCTTGCTCCGGGGCAGGAACAGATGGTTCTGGATGTCCTGCATTTGCCGTACGGCGCAGTTGAGTTTGATGAAAGGCCGGTCGGCTTTCCGGCTTTGGCTGTGAATGGCTTGTGCGATGAATTCCTTGCCGGTTCCTTTTTCACCGAGCACCAGCACCGGCTTGTTGTTCCTGGTATTGTTCTTGATCGCTTTCTTGACTTCCACCATGGCTTCGAATCCCAGCGGGAGTTCCAGCTTCTGCAAAATGTCCTGGTGGGAAGGGCCGGATTTCTTCTTTTTCTGCTTGAAGACGTTTTCCACCGACTGGGTCAGGTGGTCGAGGGTAAACGGTTTCTCGATGAAATCGAAAGCGCCCAGCTTGGTTGCCTGAACGGCGGTGTCGATGGTGGCGTGGCCCGACATCACGAGCACTTCGATCTCGGGATGGTAGGTCTTGACGGTCTTCAGGACCTCGATGCCGTCCATCCCGGGAAGCCAGATATCCAGAACCAGCAGATCGGGGGGATCGGCCTGGATTTGCTCCAGGGCATCGAGCCCGTCGCCGGTTGCGGTCACTTCATAACCTTCGTCGGCCAGAATCCCCTTGATGGAACTGGCGATATTGGTTTCGTCTTCGACGATCAGAATTCTTTCTTTAGGCAAATCAGTCCTCCCAAACGTGAACCGACGGGATCAATTCCGCATGAAGGTCATGTAGAAGATTTTTTCGCCGGCCTTGATGAAATTTTTTTCGTACTTGGATTTGGGCACATCCTCCCGCTGGATCTCGTAAGCCCGCGGGCCCGACTTGTTTGTGAATTCAGGGGAGGCCTCGAACCCCTCCAGAATCTCTGCGGCGTAGGACTCGCTGTCCGTGGCCAGGTAGATCGTTCCTCCGGGAGCGATCTTTTCCGCTAGCATGCCGATAATTTCCGGTTTAATCAACCTTCTTTTGGCATGGCGTTTTTTCGGCCAGGGATCGGGGAAGTTGATATAGACTTCACTCAGTTCCCCGCGCCGGAACAGGAGCGGAATTTTTTCCTTCGCATCTCCGTAAACCAGCCGGACATTTTGAAGCTGAAGCTTGTTGATCCGGGTGATGGTCTTGCGGATGCCTTTGTGATAGTAATCCAGCCCGACGAAATTGGCGCGGTTTTCCCGGGCGGCCATTTCGATCAGAAAGCTCCCCCCCCCGAAACCGACCTCCAGTTTGATGGGGTTCCTGTTGCCGAAAACGGCGCTCCAGTCGGGGTGTTCGTCGAGGTCCAGAAAGAAGGGCTCGTTTTCGACGATCGCGTCAAAGGATATTAAATTTTTGAATCCCATGGAAAATACTTAACCGCCCGCTTCCCCGGTGTCCTCGTGGATGGTGATCAGCCGCACCACCTCAAATTCCTTACGGGATTCGGCCAGGGGGATGAGCACTTCGTCGCCCTCCCGTTTGCCGAGAAGCGCACGGCCGATAGGGGAGGCTCCGGATATTTTGCCCTCATCGGGATTGACCTCTTCCGGAAACACAAGGCGGAAAACGGTTTCCTCTCCGGTGTTGAGGTCCTTGAGAAACAGGGTGCTTCCCAGGCCCGACCGGTCTTTGGGAATCCGGCTCAGGTTGATCCCGGTGATATCGCTGATTCGTTTTTGCAACTGGGAAATGCGGGATTGAAGAAAGGTTTGCCGCTCCTTGGCGGCCTTGTATTCTGCATTTTCGCTGAGATCTCCATGGGCCATGGCAACTTTCAGCGCATGCGGGATATCAACGTTCAATTCTTTCCTGGCGGATTCAAGATCCTTGTCCAGTTTGTCCAGAATGGGAAGTCTCATGTTTTAATCTCGGGGTGAGTTCTAAGTGTTCTCAATTAACTTGCGGGAATGACAAAGGCCCTGGAAAATCCATTTCTGCGGAAGTGGTTTCGCATCTCCAGGGCTTTTTCGAAATTGAGGAAATTTCCCACGACCACACGAAACAGGCCGGAATTCGCGGTCCGAATTTCCTGAATACGGCTATCTTTGAGTTTTTCGGACAATTTCCGCGCATTGACCTGTTTCTGAAATACGCCCACCTGCACGGTGAATTCCAGGGGTGCGGTTGAGTCCTCCTTCGCGGGCTGACTTTTTAACACCGTCAGCTTAACCGGACCGGTGCCTTTTTGAAGGATGCCCAATTGTTTTGCGGCAAACCGGCTGAGGTCGATGATGCGATCGTTCACAAACGGGCCCCGGTCGTTTATGCGCACCACCGTCTCCCTGCCGTTTTCAAGGTGAGTGACGCGCACCCAGGTGTTGAGCGGAAGGGTTTTGTGCGCCGCCGTTTGATCGTCCATATTGTACACTTCTTTGGCCGACGTGGGTTTGCCCTGGAACCGGGGACCATACCAGGAAGCGATCCCGGTTTCCTCAAATCCTTCGGTCGTGGACGCTACGGGATAATAGGTTTTTCCCTGAACCTCGTAAGGCATCCCGGCAGGCGTGGGGGGAGTGGCCGTATCCATGGCCTCTCCCCAGCCAGTAGACGAAAGGAACAGAACCAGCGAGGCCAGGAAAATCGCCGGGATGGAGATGGAAACGGACACACGATTCATATGGTTTTCAGGGAACCGGGAACGGGGTTTGGAATTTTGTGGTCGATTACGGGTGCCCCGTGGTGTTCAAAGGACATAACTTATTAATTATAAATCGGTTCCCATAGAAGGGAATCTTTATTGTATTTTTTCCTGCTAACTCAGGTCAACTAAAATCGCGTCGGCATCTTTGGGAACCGAACATTCCTTCTCCCCTTTTTGGGGTACTCGACTATAAATTCTTGACGGATAAGGGAATAGATGGATAATACCAATTCCACCCCGGGATGGTTTTAAAAAATGCAGGGGGTGAGGGATTTTCCACCGAGCGGAAATTATGCGAGATCAAATTCTGAATCTGGTTTCCAAGCGTGGCGACCTGCCGCCCCTCCCGGATTTTCTCATCAACCTCGACAACCGCATCAATGATCCCGACAGCGATATTGAGAACATCGCCAAATTGATCGAAACCGAGCCGGTCCTCTCCGGGCGCCTCCTTAAAATGGCCAACAGCGTCTTGTTCGGCGGCGGACGCGACGAGGCCAGGGAGATTCCCGATGCCGTGATGCGCCTCGGACTCAAAATGGTGCTCGACCTTGCCTATACGTTGCAAATGCCGGGCTTGTTCAAAAAGACCAAGGGTTTCAACCAGTTGGAATTCTGGAAACACTCGCTGGCGGTGGGTTGTCTCGCCCGAGCCCTGGGACCTCACCTGGTCCGCGAGCGGGATCAATTGCTTTACTGCTACTTGTCGGGTCTCATGCACGATTTAGGCATTCTCGTATTCGATTTTCTGATTCCCGATGAATACTCCCGGTTTTTGAAATCCGCGAAAGGCAGTAACGAGCCTCTGGAAGTTCTTGAGGAAAGGACGTTTGGGATTGCGCACCCTGAACTGGGTGGAGAATTTATTAAAAAATGGTGGCCCCTTCCGCCTCCCGTTATCGCGGCGGTTCAGGAGCATCATCATCTGGGCGGGTTAAGCCGCCCGATGGACAACGCGCAAATCGTAGGGATGGCCAACCGCATTGCCAATACCAATAGAATGACCAATGGTACCCCGGTCCAGAGTGAACCGCTGAGCCCGGATGAAATGGAAATCCTGGATTTCACTTCCGAGGAGTTGGAGATCATGGTGGAAGCCACCCAGGAGGGATTGCAAACGACGGAATCTCTTCTCATAGGATAAAAACCTCCCCCCGGCTTGCATGTTTTGCCGCAAATCGGCCGGTCGAAAGACTCGGAGTTGGCGTAAAGTTAAATCGATGATACAATGAAATCACCGTTTGTTACATTTTTTCAATGATCTCCCCTGTTCAATGATCGGGCCCGGGGTAGATCCGGACCCTGTTCGGTTATGGAAAAAAACCAATTCCGTGTAACGTTTCGCGGGGTGCGGGGATCGATCCCCACTCCCAGCACCGCGGACCAGATCCAGGACAAACTTCTCAAAGCCCTGGAATTGGTCCGGCCGGATGATTTGAAGGATGCCGTCACCCGGCAGGCCTTCGTCCAAAGTCTCCCGGTCGAGGTGCGTGGATGTTTTGGCGGCAACTCCTCCTGCGTGGAGGTTTCCCTGGATGGGGAGCACCTGGTCTTCGATTGCGGATCGGGGTTTCGCGAACTGGGACTCGCCTGGATGAAATGCGAGTTCAGCCGCGGGCAGGGACAGGCCCATATCTTCCTCTCGCATACCCATTGGGATCATATCCTCGGTGTGCCGTTTTTCGTGCCGTTCTACGTGCGCGGCAACCGGTTTACCATTTACTCGCCGCTGGAAGACATTGGGTACCGCCTGGAACAACAGCAGGCCAAGGAATATTTTCCGGTTCCGTTCAGCGCGTTTTCCTCCGACGTTCAGTTTCAGGTGCTCCAGGGCATTACGGAATGCAAGGTCGGCGATGCCCGCATCACCTGGAAACCCATGTATCATCCGGGAAAAAGTTTCGCCTACCGCGTGGAGTATATGGGAAAGACGCTGGTTTACGCGACCGATGCCGAGTACAAGCGCCTGGGAAAGGAAGATTTGAAACCCGCCGTGGATTTTTTCAGGGACGCGGATCTTTTGATTTTTGATTCTCAATACACGTTCAGTGAGGGGTTGGAAAAGGAAGACTGGGGACACAGTTCGACTTTTATCGGGGTCGCCCTCGCGGTGGAGGCCAACGTCAAGAAAATCGCTTTCTATCACCACGAGCCCACCTATAGCGATTTCAAGCTGGCCGACATCTTCCGCCAGACGGAAAAATACCTGAAACTGGTCGGACCCAAAAATTCATTGCAGATGGTTCTCGCCGCGGAAGGGGAATCCATCGATCTTATTTAAGGGCGCCTCTAACAGGTTGCTGAAAAAGTCGGATTGCGAACCAAAACTCAATTGTCGCGCCGAGCTTGTTTCGAGCCTGTCCTGAGCGAAGCCGAAGGAAAGCATGACCCTGATATTTCAACGGCCCAATCACCCTTCGACAGGCTCAGGGTGACGACGGTGGGGTTCCATTTGACTTTTTCAGCAACCTGCTAATGCTTCACGATGTTCCAGGTCGCCCCTTCGCAGGCCGGTAATTCTCACGAGTCCGCTCAGGGCTAACGGTAATTTTCAGAGGCCCTCTTGATTCTCCGTTTGCCCGTCGTTTGTCTCGCACCTTGAAATCGGCCTCATGTTGGGAAGTTGCGGATCCATGGCCCATCCCGATCGTTTCCGGTTCTCCATCGACCGTGGCGGTACCTTCACCGACATCTACGCCGAGGTTCCCGGTGAACCGGGATTCCGCATTCTTAAACTCCTCTCTGAAAACCCGGCTCATTATCCAGACGCACCCCGTGAAGGCATTCGCCGCATCTTGCAGGAGGTGACGGGACGGCCTCATCCTGCCGATGGATTCGATACGAGCCGGATCGAGTGGATTCGTATGGGAACCACCGTGGCGACCAATGCCCTGCTGGAACGGAGCGGAACACCCACCGGACTTGTGATTACGCGCGGGTTTCGGGATCTTCTTGAGATCGGGTACCAGAACCGGCCACGTATTTTCGATTTAAAAGTTGAAAAACCTCCCCCCTTGTACGAAGCGGTCCTGGAGGTGGATGAGCGGGTCCGCGTGAAACCCGAGGGGATAAGCGCGGGACAACCCGGCGGCGCGGTCGTGGTTGAAAAAATCCCCGATCGGGACGAGGTGCGCAACGGGCTTCGGGCGTTTCTCGACCGGGGCATCCGTTCCGTGGCCGTGGTCTTCATGCATTCGTATGCATTTCCCGATCACGAATTGTTGATTGGGGAATGGGCGAGGGAGATGGGATTCGCCCAGGTGTCGCTTTCCAGCCAGGTTTTGAACCGGGTGAAAATCGTCGCGCGCGGGCAAACGGCCTGCGTGGACGCTTACCTGACGCCCCATATCCGGCGCTACCTGGAGACGTTCTGCTCCGGGTTCGCGGGTACCCCGCCGGAGATGTTTTTCATGCAATCCGACGGCGGGCTGGTTCGGGCCGATGGGTTTGCGGGAAGCCGGGCCATTCTATCGGGTCCCGCCGGGGGGGTGGTGGGGTATGCGTTTACGACCCGCGATTCCGACGCGCGCCAACCGGTGATCGGATTCGACATGGGGGGGACGTCCACGGATGTATCGCGCTATGACGGGGAGTTTGAATGGCGGCATGAGTCGGAGATCGCCGGGGTGCACCTCCAAACTCCTCAACTCGACATCCGCACCGTGGCCGCGGGGGGCGGTTCGCGGCTGTTTTACCGCAATGGAATGCTGGGGGTGGGTCCCGAATCGTCGGGAGCTTTTCCCGGCCCGGTCTGCTACCGCAATGGCGGGCCGCTCTCCCTCACCGACGCAAATCTCGTGCTGGGCCGATTGCTCCCCGAATATTTCCCCAAAGTGTTCGGTCCGCGGGAAACCGAATCCCTCGATGTCACCGCTTCCCGCGCCGCGTTTGAGACGATGTCGAAGGATATCTCGCCTGCACCCTCCCGCGGGGTGGAAGAACTGGCCTACGGGTTCATTAAGGTGGCCAACGAAACGATGGCGCGGCCGATTCGGGAAATCTCCGTTTTGCGCGGATTCGACATCAAGGACCATGTTCTTGCCTGCTTCGGCGGGGCGGGGGCACAGCATGCCTGTGCCCTGGCCCGGGCTCTGGAGATTCCCGGGATTTTCATTCACCGTTTTGCCGGGGTCTTGTCCGCTTACGGAATGGGACTGGCGGACGTGGTGGTCGAAAAACAGGTTTCGGTCTCGGCAGGACTTTCATCGGATTCTCTCCCCGGATTGCAGGATCGCCTGCGCCAACTGGTGGAGGAAGCGGTGGATGAGTTGCGCCGGGAAGGCGACTTCCCCGTCGAGATCCGGCAGTTCATGCATATGCGGTATGAGGGGACGGATACGCCCCTGATGGTTCCCGTGGAGCCGGAGGCGGACCTCGGCGAAGTGTTCCGTAAAATTTACCGGCGGGAATTCG
>PCWF01000257.1:2219-9759 GCA_002796165.1 Nitrospinae bacterium CG11_big_fil_rev_8_21_14_0_20_56_8 | reverse complement strand
GTTTCGAGTTGACGGGACGAGGGATTTCGATCGATGACCTGCGCGTGCGGATTGCCGGCAAGGTTCCGCCTTTGAAACGGGTCCCTCTGCCTCGGCCGTCCCAACCCGCGCGTCCGGAAAAATCCGTCCTCTGTTATTTTGAAGGGGGTTGGCAAACGACCCCCGTGTACCTGCTCGACAGGCTGGGAGCAGGGGAGGAGGTGGACGGCCCGGCCCTGGTCATCCACGAAACCTTCACCGTGGTGGTCGAGCCGCATTGCCGGGCGCGCATCACCCGCTACGGCGACATCGAAATTGAAGTGGCCGCCCTGCCCGAACGGAAGGTGGGGGAAGAGGACGATCCCGTTCAGCGCGCCATCTTCGCCCATCGGTTCATGTCCATAGCGGAACAGATGGGATACACCTTACAGCGGACCGCGATCTCCACCAACATCAAGGAACGGCAGGATTTTTCCTGCGCCCTGTTCGGGCCCGACGGGGAACTCGTGGCCAACGCGCCGCACCAACCGGTCCACCTGGGATCGATGGGAGAGGCGGTACGCCACCAGATTCGCATCCACGGGGAAGACCTGAAACCGGGGGATGTGTGGATGACCAATCACCCCGCCGCCGGGGGAAGCCATCTTCCCGACATCACGGTCATCACCCCCGTATGGGAGGAAGAAAAGCCGGTGATGTTCGTGGCGAACCGCGGTCACCATGCGGAAATCGGGGCCGCCACCCCGGGATCCATGCCGCCGTTTTCCCGAACGATCGGGGAAGAGGGGATTTGCGTCGAATCCTTCAAACTGTTGCGGGGCGGAACGTTCGAAGAGGAGGGCATACGGGAACTGTTTCGCCCCAGCCGTGCTCCCTCCGACAACATATCGGACCTCAAGGCCCAGGTCGCCGCCAACTTCAAGGGAGTAGAACTGTTGCAAGAGCTGGTGCGCCGGTATTCTTTGCCGGTGGTGCAGGCGCATATGCGGCATATTCAGGATAGCGCCGAGGCGGCTGTGCGAAGTCTCCTGACGGACATTTCAATTACCCACGGTTTGAAGGAAGTGGACCGGCTGGATGCGGACGATTTCATGGACGATGGCAAACCCGTCATACTGCAACTGACCCTTGACCGCAACGAGGGAAGTGCGGTCTTCGATTTTTCCGGAACGGGTTCCCAGGATCCGGGCAATCTGAACGCCCCTCCCGCGGTAACCTGTTCGGCGATTCTCTATTGTCTCCGGTGCCTGGTCCGAGCGGATATTCCGCTCAATGAAGGATGCCTGCGCCCCGTTCGAATCGTGCTCCCGCCCGCCAGCTTATTAAACCCCTCCCGCGAAGCGGCCGTTGCCGCGGGCAACGTGCTCACCTCTCAGCGGGTGACGGATGTGGTCCTCAAAGCGTTCGGCGCGTGCGCGGCCAGTCAGGGGTGCATGAACAACCTCACCTTCGGCGACGAGCGGTTCGGATATTACGAAACCATCGGGGGAGGGGCCGGGGCGGGACCCGGCTGGAACGGGGCATCCGGGGTGCATACGCACATGACCAATACCCGCATCACCGATCCCGAAATACTCGAACGGCGGTATCCCGTTCTCCTGCGCGAATTCTCTCTCCGTCCTCATTCCGGCGGGGCGGGGCGATTCGCCGGGGGAAACGGTCTCGTCCGCGAGATCCAGTTTCTGAAATCCCTGCACGTGGCGATCCTGTCCGAGCGACGGGAATATGCGCCCTATGGCCTTGAAGGAGGCGAGCCGGGTTCGACCGGACAAAACCTGTGGATCAAACATAACGGGGAAGCCGTGGATCTGGGCGGGAATAACGCGTTCATATGCGAACCCGGTGACCGCATACGCATCCTAACCCCCGGCGGCGGCGGTTGGGGCGCCCCGGCCTGACCCGAAGAATTAGTTTTGCAAATTTCTTTAACCGCCCCTCTCTCCCCCAAAAAAATTTCCGCACCCTTCCCCAAATATTCCGACCGGTGCCTGTAATTCGAAATTTGCGTGGAACGCGCTGTAAGGAATGAATTGAAGCCCCGACTAACCTCCCAAGTGCAGGTGCACGATAAATTCCAACTTATTCAATGGAGGGTGTATGAAAAATAGGACAATTTGTAAATCCGCGGTTGCCGGAGTTTTGGCTTTGGGCCTCATGACCGGTGGTGCCTCCGCTTTTGCCAATGAAAAAGAAAAGATGGAGATGATGGATCAAAGCGGAATGGAAAAATGCTATGGCATTGCCAAAGCGGGTATGAACGACTGCAAAAGCGGATTGCATGGGTGCAAGGGCTTGGCCAAGGGTAACGGGGAAAAAGGCTCCTTTCTGCTTGTCCCGCAGGGGACCTGTAACAAAATCGTCGGTGGAAGCACCGAAAAAGGGTGATGTTGAAACACTCTTCAAAAAACGGAAAACCGATCCCGGGAAAAACCGGGATCGGTTTGAGGTCTCCTCATTACCGGGAAATTCTCGCTTCGCTTCCGGCGGTTCCCTGGATGGAGGTGCATAGCGAAAACTTTTTTTCGTTTGGAGGGGCTCCGATCCACTATCTGGACCAGATACGGTCTCATTACCCTGTCAGTCTGCATGGCGTGGGACTCTCTTTGGGATCCGCCGATTCCCTATCCCGGAAGCATCTTTCCAGGTTGAAAACCCTGGTTGATCGGATTGAACCCTGTCTGGTTTCGGAACATTTGAGTTGGAGTTCGATTGAGGGGTGTTTTTTGAACGACCTTCTTCCAATGCCTTATACACAAAAATCTCTGGAATTTATGTGCCGCCGGGTCACCCAGTTCCAGGATTTTCTAGGGCGCCGCATTCTTATTGAGAATGTTTCCTCTTATCTGGAATACAAAGTTTCATCTATCCCGGAGTGGGAATTCGTGGCTGAGGTTTCTTCTCGTACCGGATGCGGAATTCTTCTGGACATCAATAATATCTACGTTTCCTCGTTGAATCATGGGTTTGACCCCTATCGGTATTTGCAGTCAATCCCGGAAAAGGGGGTCCTGGAGATTCATTTGGCCGGGTTTGAGCGCCATGGAGATTTTTGGGTCGATACCCATTCCAGGCCCGTCTGCGAAGCAGTCTGGGACCTGTACGAATTTGCCCTGAGAAGATTTGGTGAAATTCCCACGTTGATAGAATGGGATGCGGATATCCCGGAACTCCCGGTGTTGATAGATGAGGCGCGTAAAGCGGATTTGATCGCGCAAAATATCCATGCAACAACTTCATGACCTGCAGTGCAAGTTGGCGAAAACCCTCCTCGATCCGGGGGAAACGGGTTTCGAGCAATATCTGGTGTCCTCCTCACCTGAAAGCCGAAAGAGACTCGATGTTTACCGTAGCAACGTTTTCGGGGCTTTGACGGAGGCATTGAAAGCGGCGTACCCGGTGGTCCTGAAATTGGTCGGAGATGAATTTTTCGAATTTGCGGCATCCCAATTCATCCGCCGTTTTCCTTCCAGGAGTGGCGACCTCCATGAATTTGGCCGTGAATTCCCCCAATTTTTAGCAGAATACGCTCCTGCTTCCAACCTGCCCTACTTGCCCGATTCGGGCTCGCTGGATTGGGCTTGCCACGAGGTTTTTTTTGCGCCCGAACCGGTACCCTTTCCGTTGGAGCGGCTCGGAAAAATTCCCGAAGCAGATTTCCACCGGCTTCGCTTCAAGTTAAGCCCGGTATGCCGCCTCCTCTCCTCCCGGTTCCCCGTGCACCGAATTTGGCAGGTCAACCAGGCAGAAACATCCCCTCTCCAGGAGGTGAACCTGAATGAAGGCGGGGTGTTCTTGCTGGTACAGCGGACCGGCTTTACGATCCAACTGATTCCCTTGAGTCGATGGGATTGGGAATTTTTATCGTTGTTGGATTCGGGGGAGGAGTTTGGAGGGGTCTTCGATTATATCCGAAAGGACAAAACGGATTTCGAGCGGTCTTTACCCCTGAAACGATTTATTTCAAAATCCGTTCTGACGGATTTTTCAATTTAATTTTCGATATTGTTCCGACGGGAAGACTGTGGCCGGCATTTTAAATTCGATGAAGGATTTGATGCGGGGGATCCGAACCCTGCATCCCTTCTGGCAACTGTGGGTGATGGTGCTGATGGGGCTCAATTTTTTCTGTCCCCTGATATTTATCGACCGCATCGAGGCGGTATGCACCCTAATAGCGGGAATGCTGGGCGCGGGGCTGGGTATGTTTCTGGTGAGCCGGCAAGGTTTCACTCGTTTGATGGGTCTGATGCATATTCCCTGGATTCCGCTGGTGTTTTATCTATGGGGAAGACATGCGGGGGTGGAGCCGGATTCTCTCTTTGGGATCTGGATGACGGCCGTCATCGCTTTTAATTCGATTTCCCTGATGATCGACACCGTGGATGTGATCCGCTTTCTGCGCGGGGAACGTTCTCCGCTTTAAAGTTTCCGGGAAACCCTCTTTGGATTTCCGGCCAATGGATGGGTGTGGAATTTGTGCCGTTCGAGAAGTTTCATTCTTTCAGCGGGGTTCGTAAAGGCAAATAAATTCTCCCCCAGCCCAATTTATCGGAAGACCTATTGGAAAACACCGGGTGAGTCGGCTCCTTTTTTAAAATCCTTGGATGGGTCGGAAGCCAGAGTCCGTCCAAATTACGGGCACTTGCGCTTAAGGTTCCTCTCAATTGGGGTGGGGAGGCCCGAGTCCTGGGTTGCGCCTGAACGGCAGATCAATCATTTTCATTTTTGGAGAAATACTGTTGAAGACCTTTTTCCACCTGACTCACGAAGTTGTCGATGAGAATGGGTTTCTTTGAAAACTGGTCGATTTCCCCGTTATCCCTCATTTCATAAAGCGAGTCGTCATTCAATCCGCCCGTGATCAGGATGCGGGCGGACTTCGGACTTTGGGCTTTGGCAAGTTTTAAAAAATCCCTCCCGTTCATCCCGCCCATGAAATAATTGGAGATGATGACGGCGAATTCGGACGAATTTTTTATAAGCTCCAATGCCGCCTCTCCGCTTTCGGCCGTAACGATTTCGACCGGAAGGTCATATAAAACTTCAGTCAGTAATTCAAGAATCTGGAATTCATCGTCGACAATTAAGACCTTCGGGGAATCGGGGTGCATGTGGTTTTCAAAGTGGTTGAGGATCGGGATATTGCTCAGAGTAGATTTCCTTTATCAAATTTGCGGGAATTCGGCAATCCAAAATCAAGGCCAAGGGAATAATTCTACGGAACGGGCTCATTTTTTATCTACAGGCGGAATATAAATTTCGTGGGTATAAATTATCGCCCGTCTTTTCCATTTTTCTCACCGTAGAAAATTTGGACGGGTGTTTCCGGATCGGCCGATCGATGTGCCGGGGAGGAAAGGGGTATCGGGAAAAATGCGTTACCGGTCAATGGCGAGGACCACCTTGTCTTCCCGAAAGGCCGATTCGAGGGCGGACTGTGCCTCGGTGAGGAGACGAATGGAAGTAATGAGGGCTTTCAATCGGTCCTGATGGGACTCGATCAATTTCAGGGAAGGCGAGAACGGACCGCAACGGGAGCCCTGGACGCGGATCTCGTTGACCACCAGCCGGGTCATATCGAGTCCGGTCTCCGGCAGTCCGCACGTGGTTTTGCAACAAATCGTTCCTCTCGGGCGCACGAGGCCCAGGGCTTGGCCCAATCCGTCGGGATTTCCCGTGGCGTCCACCACGATATCGGCCCCCAGTCCTTCCGTGCGTTGCCGGACCGCATCATGAGATTCTTCCGGGGTGAAGGTTTCTCTTGCTCCGTAATCGAGGGCGCGGCTTCGTTTCATCCCACTGCGGGAGACGGCATACACGGTGAGGCCGCGGAGCGCGGCGGCGAAAACGATGAGGATGCCGAGCCGTCCCGGACCCAACACCACCACGACGTCACTCGTTTGCGGCGGGGTCATTTCAAAAATTTGCAGAGCCGCGGCGAGGGGTTCGGTGAGGACGGCGGCGAGCGAATCGACGGTCTCCGGTATTTCGTGCAGGCACCCACCCCCCACGGCGCACTCCTCGGCGAAGGCGCCGTCCTGCTGAATGATTCCCGTGACCGTCCGGTTCAGGCAATGCCCGGGCAAGCCGCGCCGGCAGGCGGTACAGGGAGCGCGGCCCAACGCAAGGCAGGTGTTGTTGATTTCCGCGGTGACGCGGCGTCCCACCCAGCGCGCGTCAACGCCGGGGCCCACCGATTTGACCCTGCCGGTGAACTCGTGTCCGCAGACCAGCGGGAGGGGGACGGGATAATTCCCCGTGAACAGGGCAAGATCGGTTCCGCAGATTCCCGCGTACTCCACGCCGATGACCGCTTCCCCCGGTCCCGCCGAAAGGGGTTCACGCTCGGCGATTTCGATCTTTCGAGCGGCGGTGAGCTGGGCGGATCTCATGACGGGTTCTCCGCGGCTATTTTTTCTTTCTGGATTTCGATTGCCAGACGAGGAGCCAATGCTGGAAAATTTGAATGGAATTGGCTAAATGCCGAAATTTAAACTTGAAATAGCTTATGGTTAAAATGATTTTATTTCTTCTATTACTTCATCCCAGTCCTTTTTCCCCCATAGTAGGTTTCCCGCATTAAAGAGATAACCTTGGTTATGAGAGAACTTACGAATTCCTTCGAATTCGATTTTCCCCGGGGCCTTTTCCCTTTTCTTTATTTCGTCCAGATCGCCCGGAGAAATTGGACCTTTCCAACCGGTGATATTGTAATTCTTTCGACCTTTTTTCCCCTCATAGGGAAGTTTTTTGAAAGCATCGTTTTTCCTTATAAAACCAAAAATATATGCCGGTATGGGTTGGAAGGAGGGAAGTTCGTTAAAAAGCGTTTCAGAGTCGCTGTGGGTTAAGGCCCCAATTTTTTCTCCTACAGGGAGTATCTTGTCTTTGAAAACGCTTATCTCCTTAAAGAAGGCAAATAAGTGGTCGCGTCCGACTCCAACTTTTACAAGGATATGGATATCTGAATGATTGAACTGGTCACCCGGAATGTCGAGCCAAATTCTATTCCATTTTGTTGCTTTGATGCTAATTTTTATTTTTGGAGTTTGGCGCTGGCCGTTTGGGAGGAGGACTTCATGAATGTCCATAGGCAAGTAATCTTGTAGAGACCCTTTTTCATGGTCCAAAAATACCTCGACCTTCCAGTTATTCTTGATAAAAATTTTAACTGCGATCTCCCCAAGGTATCCCCTGATCATATCGGCCCATAGTTGTCCCATATCTCTTTGGCGGCTTGACCCATAATCTGTTGCCGCGACGGAGGGAAGAATTTTAAGGGCGCTCACGCAAACTTGAGCGTAATCCTCATTTTCAATTTTTACGCAATTTGGCAAAAAACGACTTTTGACCCAGTCTTCAAATTGATCGGAATTTTCAATTTCTCCCCCCGCGAGAGTTTTCTTCCGAATTACCTCCAAATCCTTTTCGGACAGATTAAGCTTTTCTCTCAAATTGATTCCTGGATTGGAGGGCATTTTAATTGATTTAAAATAAGCTTAATTGTTTGGAATAACTCTGAGGGGATGAAGAATATTTTACTTGAGCAAGCGTTTTTAAA
>PCWF01000257.1:0-2178 GCA_002796165.1 Nitrospinae bacterium CG11_big_fil_rev_8_21_14_0_20_56_8 | reverse complement strand
CATGCCCAACTGTTTACGTACTTTTTCCTTGCTTCCGAAAAAAACGAAATCGTCGGGGAACGTTTGAATTCGTGCGCGCTCTCTATTTGTCAAGGCGCGAGGTTCTTTCCAATGATAACAAGGTGTCCCACCGCCTCCACTCCCTGTAAGGGTGTAAGCAGGTTTGCTCGGATCGAGCCGCTTGTAAATTTGACTTAATCTTGCTCCTTTTACATTGAGCTTAAGGTGGGTGGGCAATTGTGCATTCCACGCATTCTCACCGGGTTTAATAAATTTGAGTCGTTCAATTACTGACCTTGATTGTTTGGTGGGTTCTTGATTCGCGGAATCTTGGGGGATAGGCGGATTCTCCAAAGCATCTTTGACCGATTTGGGTTTGTGGCGAAAAGATGGCTTGGGAGGATGGAAATACAAGTCTAAACTTTTATCAATGCCAACTATGATAAATCTGTGCCGAGCTTGAGGAATTCCATATTCTTCAAATTTATAATAATGAGTTGAAAGATTGTAACCGTTCCCACTTTGTTCCAGATCGTATAAAATTTTTTTGAAACAATTTCCTTCATTGGAGCTGGATATTCCTCCTACATTCTCGGCTACGAAAAACTTCGGCTTAAAATGTTCGATTACCTTGACACCGTAAGTATATAAGGGACCGAATTTTCCATTGATGCCGTTTTTTTCTCCAACAATACTAAAATCATTACAAGGGAACCCAAATGCAAAAGCATCAATGGTGGGTAAGGACTTGAAATCAAGCGAACGGACATCTTGACAAATGACTGATTCTGGAACATCCGGACAAATATTGTTCCGATAAGTTTCGCAAGAATCTTTGTCGATATCTACAGCCCAGGAATGTTCAAGTCTATAGGTATTTGCTTCTGTTTGAAGACAAGCCCACTTAGCCCCTAAGCCTATACCCCCGGGGCCACAAAATAGTTCTCCTAGTTTTAAAATTACATTGCTTCCCAAATTGAAATTAGAATTCATTGCCATTGATTTACATATTCCTGAATTCTGTTGAGGCAATATTACTACAAATTAGTAAAATCGAAATCCCCAATTTCCCCGCGCGGTGAGCTGGGCGGATCTCATGACGGGTTTCGCGCGGCTATTTTTTCTTTCTGGATTTCGATTGCCAGACGAGGAGCCAATGCTGGAGGAGCTTGAGCGGCTGGTTGCCGGTAAACTTCCTCCGCTTGAACTTGGGGGTCTGGTCGTGCTGAAGTTTCGCGATGACGGTGGAACCGATGGCTTCTTCGACCACCACGCCGCGCTGGGCGTGTTCCAGTTTCTTGGATTCGCACACGCCGCGGAAGGCCACCACCATGCGGCAGTCGAGGGGCCGGTCTTCATAAACGGCGCAGGAATGGTCTTCTTCAAGAAATGGGCAAGGCTGGTTGATGACCAACTGGTGCCAATCCACCTGTTCCAGGCTCTTATGCGCTTCGAGAACGCCGCGCACCCGGTCGATGGATTTCCGCGAGCGCTCGATTATGCGGTCCAGGTCGATGCCGTCCTTCTTGACCCGCGCGAGAATGCCGTCCCACTCCAACTGGGTAATGGCGACGGCCTGGTAACAGCAATGCCCGCATCCGCGCTGGCAGGTGCGGGGGGGAACGGCTTTCTCGAACGTGCGGTCGAGAAGTTTCCAGAACGCCTGCAGAGGGGTGATGTCCTCGGCCCGGGCCAGATCCTTCGCTTCTTCAACCCGGCTTTCATAGGCGTCCTGGATTTGCCGGTCGGTGTATTTGGTTTTCAGGTATTGAATGAGTTCGTCGCCCCGCGTCATTCCCTGAATGAACATGCCGAGACGGTCGGAATATAAGGGCATGGACGTTTTAACGGTTAGAAGGTTTGTGTTGCAAGGGTAACATCCGGAACGGGGAATCCAAACGGCTTTAGCACAAGGGGGATCGAAGCGGACCTTACCGGTTTTTGGAGACGTACTTCATTTGAAGCTCGTAAATGAGTTGTTCAAGCAGTTTGGCTTCGTCCTGGCTCAGGTTTCCGCGGGTTTTGTCTTTGAGCATCATGAGCATGTCGATGGTCTGCTTGACGGCGGGGAGATTGGCCTCTTTTTTTCCGGTGATGGGATCGGCCATGTCGCCCAGGTGGTAAAACGCCGACGAGGTCAGGGACAGGACGAACGTAGAGAAATCGATTTCGAACGGG
>PCWF01000218.1 GCA_002796165.1 Nitrospinae bacterium CG11_big_fil_rev_8_21_14_0_20_56_8 | reverse complement strand
AGCCACGTCTCGGGCGAAGCGGACGCCCCCACGGGCAGAGAGCGCACCGTCGTGTTCGTGCGCATCGCCGCGAGCAGGCGGTGCGTGTCCCAGTCCTGAGGATGGATGAAAAAAACCCGGTTGGTTGCCACACACGGCAGGCGGTGCTTCCGGACGAAGTCGGCCAGCCCGCGCGGCGGGGGGCCGGGACGAGTCAGCTCGGCGTAAAGGTCGGCGGGTCCACGCCCGGAAAGAACCGCGCGCAGGACGTCCACGTCGCGGCTCAGGATCACCACGTCGGGACTGGCATGGCGCAGGCGGTCGGCCAGCGAGAAGCCGGGGGCCAGGTGCCGGTCGGTGACGACCCGGCAGACGTCCCCGAATCCCGCCAGGTTTTTCGCGAGCAGAACGGCGGAGGATGCGGACCCGGCGGGGTTCCCCGCCACCGCCGGACCGTCCACCTCCGCCCCGAAGACGGGGTGGAGGCCGCTCTCCCGCGCCGCCCGGCAAAACTCCACCGCGCCATACAGCCCGTTCGTATCCGTGAGCGCAAGCGCCGGGCACCCCACTCGGGCGGCGGCATGGACCAGATCCTTCACCCGTCCGGTACCCGCCAGAAACGAGTAATAACTGTGACAATTGAGATGGACAAACATAAAGACGAAAATTTAGCGAAAATTTGGATCAAAAAAAATCCCGGTTCACGGAATTTTCGGGAATCTTTAATTTTAGGCAAAATCTGCCGACAAGTCAATGACCGGATATGCGGGAGACCGGTCCGGACAAGATTGATCCCAAAACAGTTCCGACGATCGAACCCGGGAAAAAACAGTTGACAAACAGGAATTACCTGATAGAGTGTGGCGAATCTCCAAAGCTCCCAAACAAATCCCTGAGCCCGTTTCCAATCACAGACCAGCTTGCACTCTACGCCCTTTGGCAAGACTTCATATAACCAACAACTCGGAAAACGCCTGACTCCCCTTCCATGAGTAAGGCAACCATGCAACGTTAGGCCGGAAATTCCGGCCGGGAACCCAAAACCCGACCCATCTCACCTCACAAAAAAATCACGCCATGACCACACAAATGAACATTGAGGAACTGAAAGCCAAGACTATTTCCGAGCTCACGGGAATAGCTAAAGAACTGAAAATTCAGGGGCATAGCGGTTTGCGCAAGCAGGACCTGATTTTCAAGATTCTGGAAGCCAAGACCGAGAAAGACGGTCTGATGTTTGGCCAGGGCGTTCTGGAGATTCTGCCCGACGGATTCGGTTTTCTTCGCGCGCCCACGTATAACTATCTTCCCGGTCCGGACGATATTTACGTCTCCCCTTCGCAGATTCGCAAATTCGACATGCGCACGGGAGACACCATTTCCGGGCAGATCCGGCCCCCGAAAGAAAACGAGCGCTACTTTGCCCTCCTCAAGGTCGAGGCGATCAACTTTGAAAATCCGGAAAAGACCAAGGAAAAGATTCTTTTCGACAACCTGACGCCGCTTTATCCTTCCGAGCGTGTGCGGCTGGAGACTCCCAACTGCACGGACTACAGCGCCCGGATCATGGACCTGATGACGCCGATCGGCAAGGGCCAGCGCGGGTTGATCGTGGCCCCGCCGCGCACCGGCAAGACGATGTTGTTGCAATCCATCGCCAATAGTATTGCCATCAACTTTCCCGAGATCGTGCTCATCGTGCTGTTGATCGACGAGCGGCCGGAAGAAGTGACGGACATGATGCGTTCCGTCAAGGGCGAGACCATCAGCAGTACCTTCGACGAGCCCGCCCAGCGGCACGTTCAGGTGGCCGAGATGGTGATCGAAAAGGCCAAACGGCTGGTGGAGCACAAGCGCGACGTGGTGATTCTTCTCGACAGCATCACCCGGCTTGCCCGCGCCTACAACGCGATCGTTCCGCCGAGCGGCAAGGTGCTCTCCGGCGGTGTCGATTCCAACGCCCTGCAGAGGCCCAAGCGGTTCTTCGGCGCGGCGCGCAACCTGGAAGAAGGCGGAAGCCTCACCATCATTGCCACCGCGCTGATCGACACGGGAAGCCGCATGGACGACGTGATTTTCGAGGAATTCAAGGGCACCGGCAACATGGAAATCGTGCTCGACCGCAAGCTCGCGGACAAGCGGACGTTCCCGGCCATCGACATCAACCGGTCCGGAACCCGCAAGGAAGAGCTCCTGCTTCCCTCGGAAGATCTCCAGCGCGTCTGGCTACTCAGAAAAGTTTTACTCCCCATGGGGATCCATGATAGTATGGACCTTCTCCTTGCAAAGATGAAGGAAACCAAGACCAATGCCGAGTTCTTGTCAACCATGAACTCCTGATAAGAGGAACCGGGAAGCATGAAACCGAACATCCATCCGGAATATTCAGAAATCGCCGTCAAGTGTGCCTGTGGCAATGAAGTCAAGACGCGGGCGACCATTAAATCCCTGCACGTGGAAATCTGCTCCGCCTGCCATCCGTTTTACACGGGAAAGCAAAAACTGGTGGACACCGCGGGCCGGGTAGAAAAGTTCAAGCGCAAATACGCCAAGGCTCAATCCGCCCAGACCCCGGAAGAAGCGTCCGTCTCCTCGTAGCACCGCCTTATCCGGCGCGCCCTTGCGTCATCCCCTGTCGATTTTGCTTTCTCAGCCGGTTTCCGACTCCTGAAGTTCCGAGACCAGACCATGTTCGAACAGCTTGGGGAAGTTGAAAAACGCCTTCTGTCCCTCAACGACCTGATGAGCGATCCCAAGGTGATCGCCCGCCAGACCGAGTACCAGAAGTATGCCCGCGAGCAGGCCGAGCTGTCCCCCATCGTGGCCGAGTACCGCACGCTCAAGAAGATCGACCGCCAGCTTCGCGATAATGAGGACTTGCTGAAGAAAGAGAGCGATCCCGAAATGCTCGACCTCGCCCGCGAGGAGATCGTCCTTCTGAGAAAGAAAAAGGAGGCCGCCGAGCAGAACCTCAAACTGCTCCTGCTTCCCAAGGATCCCCGCGACGAGAAAAGCGTCATCATGGAAATCCGCGCCGGAACCGGGGGAGAGGAAGCCGCGCTATTTGCCGCGGATCTCTTCCGCATGTACTCCCGCTTTGCCGACATCCGCCGGTGGAAGACCGAGATCCTCAGCCGCAACGTGGCCAGCAAGGGGGGGTACAAGGAAATCATTGTCGGCATCCAGGGCCGGGGGGTTTACAGCCAGCTCAAGTTCGAAAGCGGCACCCATCGCGTTCAGCGCGTGCCCGCAACCGAAACCCAGGGGCGAATCCATACCTCCGCCGTCACCGTGGCCATTCTTCCCGAAGCCGAGGAGGTGGAGATCCAGATCAATCCCGCCGATCTCAAAATCGACGTGTTCCGGTCCTCGGGACCCGGTGGGCAGAGCGTGAACACCACCGATTCCGCCGTGCGCATCACCCACGTTCCCACAGGCGTTGTGGTATCCTGCCAGGATGAAAAGTCCCAGCACAAAAACAAGGAAAAAGCCCTCAAGGTTCTGCGCGCGAGGTTGTGGGACGAAGAACAGAAACGCAAACAGGCCGAGTTGGCCCGCGAACGCAAAGAGCAGGTGGGAAGCGGCGACCGGAGCGAGCGGATCCGCACTTACAACTTTCCCCAGGAGCGCATGACCGACCACCGCGTCGGATTGACGCTTCATAAACTTTCGCAAATCATGGAAGGGGATCTCGACGAGATCATCGAGAAATTGACCATCCATTTCCAGACGGAAGCCCTTAAGAAAAGCCAGGGCGGGCATTTGGCCACCCCCGTGGGATGACCCCGCGACCTTCCCTGCCGGTTCCGTGCAACTTATTTTGAACTGGACCGCAAAAACACCGATTCCTGCAGGCAAGAAAGTGATGGTCGAAGATTCCGCAACGATCTTGATTGCTGATCCATGAACTGGACCGCGAAAACATTTTTGGAGTGGACTACGGGGCGGCTTGCCGAAGTGAGGGTCGAATCTCCCCGGCTCGACGCCGAGGTTCTTTTGGCCCATTCCCTGAAGGCGCGGCGGGAAGACCTGATCCTTCATCCCGACCGGGTGCTCGATGAAAACGTGCTTGCCCTGGCCCGGGAGCGCGTGTCACGCAGGATGCGGAGGGAACCCGTTTCCCATATCCTTGGCTATCGCGAGTTCTGGTCCCGTCCGTTCAAAGTCAACTCCCATGTGCTCGATCCCCGGCCCGAGACCGAGCATCTGATCGAGCAGATGTTGAACCGCACCGTTTCCCGCCGGAGCCTTCCCTGGCGCCTCCTGGACCTGGGAACCGGGTCCGGGATTCTGGCGATTACCCTGCTTCTCGAACTTCCCAACAGCCACGCGGTGGCCGTCGATATTTCTGCCGAGGCCCTGGAGGTGGCGCGGGAAAACGTGCGGGTCCACCGGGTGGAAGAGCGGGTGCATTGGATTCAAGGGGACCTGTTCGAGGGGGTATCTTCCGAACCTTTCGATTTTATCCTCTCCAATCCGCCCTATATCCCTTCCGAACGGTTGGATCATCTGGCCCCGGAAGTGAGGAAGTTTGAGCCCCACCGTGCCCTGGACGGGGGCGGGGACGGATTGAGTTTTTACCGGCGGATCGTGCCGAACGCCCCCTCCCGCATGAAGCCGGGAGCGTGGTTGATCATGGAAATCGGGGACGACCAGGGGGAAGCCGTCACCGGAATGTTGCAGAACTCGGGAACCTACACCGCCATTCAAGTGATCCAGGATTACAGCCGCCGGGACCGGGTAGTCCTGGCACAAAAGGAGACGCATGGATAAAATCATTATCGAAGGGGGAAATCCCCTGATCGGGAAGGTGGAGATCAGCGGTTCGAAAAACGCCGTACTGCCTATTCTTGCCGCCACCTTGCTGACGGGAGGAAAGAACGTCATCACCGGCGTGC
>PCWF01000180.1:1866-6781 GCA_002796165.1 Nitrospinae bacterium CG11_big_fil_rev_8_21_14_0_20_56_8 | reverse complement strand
CCACCGCCAATGCGATGCCCTGGAATGTTTTCCGGCCGCCTTCAACCTGCGCCAACGGGTGGATACCATTTGGGATTTCGATGTGGTTTACACCGCCCCGGCCTGGGGTTACGCCGATGTGGACGAGTATTACCGGAAGAGCAGTTCCCGCCAGTTTCTGGAAAAGATCAAGGTTCCCACAACCCTTTTGTGCGCTCTGGACGATCCATTTGTCCCGGCGGACACGTTTAAATCCGTCCGCATGAATCTGGCGATAGATCTCGTTCTCCCCGAGAAGGGAGGGCATATGGGCTATATTTGCAGTAAACCGACCCCCTATAACGATTTTCGTTGGATGGATTTCAATATTGTCGATTGGGTGAGAAAACGACTTTGAGACGATTCACCCACCTGCCGACTTCAATGGATCTGTGGAATATCAAATGATTCGCCGCTCCGATTTTTACTGGCTGATTAAACTCCGCGGGACCACGTTTCGGAACCATTTCCTGCGCCCCACGCCGCAGTCCTGGGCCCGGTGGTCCGTAATGGCCATTCTCGGTACGCTTTTCATCTGGGGGGATTACGTTTTCTTCCACCGGATCATCCGGTATCTCGACGGCCTTCCCTTTCGCGCGGGGGAGGAGTTGGTTCCTCAATTACTGAACGTGGTGTTTTTGACCCTCTTCGCGATGGTCCTGTTCTCAAGCGTTCTCGTTTCCCTTTCTCTGCTGTATTTATCCGCCGACCTTGATTTTCTACACGCCATGCCCCTGGGTCTGGGCCCGCTTCTCACCGTCCGGTTCATTCAATGCGTGATATTCAGTTCGTGGATGATGCTGTTGTTTTCACTTCCGATCTATGTGGCGTATGGACGTTTTTTTCACCTCGGCTGGGATTACTATGCGTATCTTTCCCTCTGCCTGGTCCCTTTTGTGACACTGCCTTGTGCCCTGGGGGGGCTGGCGACGATGGTGCTGATGAAATTCTTTCCCGCGCGCCGGGTTCACCAGGTCCTGTCGCTGGTGGGTCTGGTGTTCCTGGTGGGCCTCGTGGTTTATTTGCGGTTCCTGTCGCCGGAGAAGTTTTTTGGCAAGCAGGTTTCTGATGAAATGATCATGGCTTTTGTTCAGGGGCTGAAAGCGCCGGACTACCCGTTTTTGCCCAGTAGCTGGATGACGCTCGGCATCACCCGCTGGGCGGCGGGGGAGAGGGCAGGGCCGTTCCTCCAGTTGTTCTGGTTGTTCTTGTCCTTGGGCCTTGGGGCGTGGGCGTTCATTGGAACCGGAAAGAGAATTTATTTTTCCGGCTGGCGCATGGTCCAGGAAGCCAAGGCGGCCCCGCCGGGCCGAAACAGCGGGTGGGGGCGGCAGGAATCGATCCTGGATTACCTGCCTCTTGCTCCTTCCAGCCGCGCCCTGCTGGCCAAAGACGTCCGGATTTTCCTGCGCGACCCCGAACAATGGTCGCAATTGTTCATCCTGTGCGCCTTGGTGATCGTCTACATCTTCAATATCATGAACCTGCCGCTGGACAACACGATTTTGAAAAACGTGGTGTCCGTGTTGAACATCGGCCTGGTGGGTTTCGTTCTGGCCGCTCTTATCTCAAGGTTTGTGTTCCCCTCCGTGAGTGTGGAAGGCCAGATGTTCTGGACCATATATACCGCCCCGGTGGACATGGAAAATTTTCTGTGGAGCAAGTTCTGGTTGTTCTTTCCTCCGTTGCTGGCAATCGCCGAACTACTGGTGGTGGTCTCCAACTATTTGCTTCAAGTGGACAGCTATGTTATGAATGTTTCCGTTCTCGGGGTCTTTCTGGTCACCTTTGGTCTGGTGGGACTGGGCCTGGGAACGGGGGCGATGTATCCCCAGTTTGAACACGAAAATATATCTGAGATTTCATCTAGTTATGGTGGAATTCTTTATATGATTTCGAGTCTTATGTTTATCGGGCTGGTGTTGGTTTTGGGGGCCTGGCCCCTGTACGTCCATTTCAACGAGCGGTTCCTGTTTCGTTCCATCGGCGGTATCGACGTCCCCATGTGTTACGTCCTCATCGTGGTCCTGGCATTGCTGGTCGCCTTCCTGCCGCTCAAGCGGGGCATCCGCGCCTTGAAACAAATGGATATTTGACCGGGATTCCCGGTAAGATGAATTGAGACGCGATTTCCCATCCTCCTGGATGGTCCAACGGAAATGGAACTTTTCCCCGACTATGAACAGAGCGCAAAGGAGCCGCCGCCACCGCTTGCCGACCGAATGCGGCCGGTCAACTGGGACGATTTTCTGGGCCAGGAGCACCTGGTGCGCGAAGGACAGCCGCTCCGGCGGCTGGTGGAGAAGGATTCGAGCCTCTCATTCATTCTCTGGGGTCCGCCCGGATCCGGGAAAACCACCCTGGCGAGAATCGCCGCCCGCTTGACGCAAAGCCAGTTTCATGAAATCAGCGCCGTCAACGCCGGGGTGGCCGATATTCGCAAAGTGATCGATTCCGCCGAAAAAATATGGCGTGCAAAACAGCGGCGGACGATTCTGTTCATCGATGAAATTCACCGGTTCAACAAGGCCCAGCAGGACGCCGTTCTCCCCTTCATCGAGAAGGGAACCCTCCGCCTGATCGGGTCCACGACCGAGAACCCGTCATTCGAGGTGATCCCGTCTCTGCGTTCCCGATGCCAGATTTTCCGTCTGGACCCCCTGGAGCGGCAGGAGATCCGGGGTATCCTCGACCGGGCTCTGAGCGATCCCGAACGCGGGTTGGGCAAGGATCCTCCGCCGATCGAGGAAGCGGCCCTGGACCTCATCGTCGATTACGCCAACGGCGATGCCCGCAGAGCCCTGAACGTGCTTGAGGCCGCGCGGGATTACGTCCGTTCCGAAGAGAGAGGAACCGCGTCTGTCGGACCGGAAACGATTCTGGGGATCATTCAGAAATCGGCGGTCCTCTATGATAAGCAGGGGGACGAACATTTCGATCACGCCTCGGCGTTTCAAAAAAGCCTGCGCGGGTCCGATCCGGACGCGGCCATTTATTGGCTGGCGAAAATGATCGCCGGCGGGGAAGATCCCCGGTTCATTGCCCGGCGGCTGGTGGTCACCGCTTCGGAGGACGTGGGAAACGCCGACCCCATGGCATTTCTGCTGGCGATGGCGGCGGCGGATGCCGTTGAACGCCTTGGCCTTCCCGAGGCGCGCATTCCGCTGTCCCAGGCGGTGATTTACGTTGCCCGGGCGCCCAAGGATAACGGGGCGATCGTCGCCGTGGACCGGGCGCTGGGAGACATTCAGAGCGAAGGGCATTCCTATCCCGTTCCCCCGCACCTGAAAGATACCCATTACCGGGACGCCAAAGAACGCTATGGTTTTGGAGTCGATTACAAGTATCCGCACAGTTTCCCAGGCAACCGGGTGCAACAGGATTACCTGCCCCCGGAATTGAAGGGGAAAAAATACGTTCCCGATCCCAAACAGAGAGAAAGAAAAAAATGACAGAAACCCTTCGGTTCAAAGATGCCGACTCCATTTTCCAGGGACGCGTTCGCGGCAACCAGTTGATGCTCAGCAGTATCAACCTCACCGCCGATGAAGCCCTGGTCCTTTGGGATTCTCCGCGATTGAACGCCATCACCTGGCTCGACTTCGACGACAACCGCCTGGGCGACGAAGGGGTGGCCTGCCTCGCCCGGTGCGAGCGCTTGACCCAGGTGCAGTACCTCAACCTCAACGGCAACGGGGTCACCGACCAGGGCCTCAAGTCTCTCGGCGCATCGCCGTATCTCACCCGGCTCAAACGGCTTCACCTTAAAAATAATCCGATCCAGGGAGACGGATTGATGGCGCTGTTCGATTCCGAAACCCTGGAAAGCCTTGCGACGGTACAGGTCAACGAAGGTTGGACCTGCAAGCGGCTGGAAGGGTGGCGGTACAAATCCCGCGATTGACTCATGCCTCCAAAGCCCACCCCCATGCAATTTCACATTCACATTTCCGGACAGGATCGGCCCGGCATCCTTTCCGAGGCGTTGGAAGCGATTCATCGGTTCGGTCTGAATGTGGTGGACATCAAACAATTTGTGTTCAACGGACTGCTGAACCTTTCGCTTCTTCTGGAATCCCGCGAGACGCTGTCCGTCAAGCACCTCCGGGAGGAACTGGCGGCCTATGGCAAACGCTCGCGGGTGAAGGCCAGTATCTACCCCTGGGATTCGGGAATCCGCCCCGACGCCCCTTATAAACACCGCTCGGTGGTGACTCTTCTGGGACGGGAAATCCGGTTTGAGGTCTTTCGGGATTTGATGCGGACGTTCGCCGCAAAGGATGTCAACGTGCTTCGCATCGAGCAATTGGATTACGGCGACCACCACGTTTTGGAATTCGTCATCGGCACCCGGGAGGCGCACTCCAGCCTGGACGTGCTCAACGCGCTTGTGGAATTCAAGGAACACTTCGAGGTCGATATCGCGGTGCAGGAAGACACGCTGTTCCGCCGCAACAAGCGCTTGATCGTCCTCGACGCCGATATGACCTTCCTGCAATGCGAAGTGATCGATGAGATGGGAAAAATCGCGGGGGTGGGGGAGAAGCTGGCCGAGATCACCCATCGCGCCATGAACGGCCAGATGGATTTCAAAACCGCGCTCGCGCAACGGGTTTCCCTCCTCAAAGGTCTGCCCATGAGCCGGTTGGAGGAGTTGGCCGAGCGGATCCCGCTCACTCCGGGGGCCGAGGACATGGTGCGGATCCTTCAATATTTGGGATACAAAATCGCAATCGTCAGCGGCGGATTCCAGTTTTTCATCGACAAATTGAAGCGTCGCTATCAACTCAATTTCGGTTTTGCCAATCATTTAAAAGTCAAAGACGGCCGCTTGACCGGGGAGCTTGAAGGGGACATCATCGATGCCGAAGCCAAAGAGCGCATCCTGGTTTCCCTG